>NZ_CAMLFY010000185.1 GCF_946479415.1 uncultured Shinella sp.
CATCAGGCCGTTGATCATGCCGCCCCACGAGGGCATCCAGAGCATGATCGAGAAGACCATGCCGAGCGTCTGCGCCCAGTCCGGCAGCGCGGTGTAGTGCAGATGGTGCGGGCCGGCCCAGATATACATGAAGATCAGAGCCCAGAAGTGGATGATCGACAGGCGGTAGGAATAGACCGGACGGTTCACCTGCTTGGGCACGAAATAGTACATCATGCCGAGGAAGCCGGCCGTCAGGAAGAAGCCCACAGCATTGTGGCCGTACCACCATTGCGTCAGCGCATCCTGCACGCCCGAGAAGGCCGAGTAGCTCTTCACGCCAAGGAACGAGACCGGGACGGCCAGGTTGTTGACGATGTGCAGCATGGCGACGGTGACGATGAAGCCGAGATAGAACCAGTTGGCCACATAGATGTGCGGTTCCTTGCGGGTCATGATCGTGCCGAGGAAGGCGATCAGATAGGCGACCCAGACGACAGTCAGCCACAGGTCGACATACCATTCCGGTTCGGCATATTCCCTGCCCTGCGTGATGCCGAGCAGGTAGCCTGTGGCGGCCATGATGATGAAGAGCTGGTAGCCCCAGAACACGAACCAGCCGAGATTGCCGCCGAAAAGACGGGCGCGCGAGGTGCGCTGCACGACGTAGAACGAGGTGGCAATCAGCGCATTGCCGCCGAAGGCGAAGATGACGGCAGACGTGTGCAGCGGGCGCACGCGGCCGAAATTCAGCCAGGGCTCGATGTTGAGATCGGGAAAGGCCAGCTGCGCGGCGATGACGACGCCGACCAGAAAGCCGACGACGCCCCAGAACACCGTGGCGATGACGCCGTACTTGATGACATCGTCGAAATAGCCGTCATCCGTGGAGGACGGGGCAGCGACAGCGGGTGCGAAGGAAACGCGCCGCACCATCACGAGCGTGCTGGCGAGCAGCACGAAGAAGAGAACCCACATATGGGCCTCGAAGAGCCTGTCCTGCGCGAAGGCGGCACCGAGCAGCGCGAGAAACGCGCCGACGGCCAGGACAATCGTTTCGGTTATGTATTTCACGTTGGCATCCCCCAACTCGTCAAGGTCCCGCATCGACCGGCTCCCGAGCGGAATCGGCCTTTGCGCTCGAATGAGCCTTCGCAGATGCGCAAGGAAGCATCCTTGACATGGATCAAGGCGGAGAGCGGAAGGCAGCGGCATCAAGAGACAGGTTGACGCAGCCGCGCGTCGCGAGACACCGCGGCCTCCCCCAAACGAGGGACAAGAGATGACGGATTACAACGGTATTGCCCGGCTGCTTTCGGATCGCCCGACGGACGCCGCTTCGCTCGACTGGCTGAAAAAGGCCCATGACGCACAACTGACGCTCTGCACGGCGCTCGAGGAGATCGCCGACAGCCTGCCGGCCAATATCAACCGGCAGAAATGCATGTATGCGGCCAAGTCACTGATTCCCCTGGTGAACGGTGTGCATCGCTATGAAGAGGAAACCGTCTTTCCGCTCCTGGAACGGCAGGCCTCCGGCAACGACGAGCTTGCCTCCTCCATTGCTCGGCTGAAGTTCGAACATGTCGAGGACGAGTGCTTTGCCGAAGAGCTGACCGACACGCTGACCCGGCTCGGCAGCGGCGATGGCACGGTAAACGCAGAAGCCGCGGGTTATATGCTCCGCGGCTTCTTCGAATCGATCCGGCGTCACATCGCCTTCGAACAGCAATTCATGCTGCGCGGAGACCAGCTGGCGTCGTAAGCGTCAAGCTGCGATCGGACCGCGAGCCTCGAGCACTTCCTGCAGCACGAGGATGGCGCCCAGAACGTTTCCGGCAGCCGACATGCACGGCGTCATGCGGCAACGCGTGATCGCCGAGCCGCGCCGCGGCGAGAGATAGTCGTACTCTACGATCTCGCCTGCAAAACAGCGGTCCAGATGCCGCTTCACCCGGTTTTCGAAACGCTGCTTGCCGATGAATTCGACAATGTGCCGGCCGACGAGATCGATGGGTTTCTCGCTGAAGCTCTCCGCGTTGAGCGGATTGGAATAGAGATAGCGATAGTCCGTCGTGATGACGGCCACGCGATCGGGCAGACTGTCGAGGATAGCCTCGTTGATCAGACCGTCCTCGATCACGCGCGGCGACATGACGGGGCGGCCTTTGTCGGGCAAGTCCATGCGGAATGGCGACGCGGACTCTTCCGTGCCGAAATAGCGGTCCAGCAGAAGTTTGAAATTATGCGCCTGCCGGAGCACGCAGGCCTTGTCTTCAGCTTCCTCGCGAAGGAGATCCACCACAAACTGGAACTGGGTCTTGAGGTCGGAGACATCTGTGGCCTCCTTATGCAGCACGGCTGCCAGCGCCGGTTCGATTTCTTTATCCAGCATAGAAACGAGTCTCTCGTTTCCTGTCTTTACAGCATGCTGAAGTTGCGAATACTTAAACCAGAACAACTCTACAAGAGCTTTCAATTCATGCTCCCTGAATTGCTGAAATCTACAGCAATTTGATCACTTATTTTATTTCGTCTGTCCGTAAATAAGATCGCCTTTGATCGTTATCTCCCAGAATTTCGCTATCCAAAGCGCTTACATTAGCAAAATGGTAACAGCGTGCAGGAGGATGTCAAACCCATATTTGATAAAAATGCGTATTTTTGAAATAATGAACACGTTCAAAATTGAGCGCAAAGGAAGAAATAATAAGCACTCAAGTAATAAGGGTACGCTTGATATTCCAGCGATCGTGATACCAGAGCCATTGGCCGGGATATTCCCGCACCCACTGCTCGACCTTGTCGTTCAGCATCTGCGCGGTCGCCTCGACGTCGACGGCACCGTTTTCCTTGCGCGGGATGTCCATTGCCGGCTCCAGTTCCAGCCGGTAGCGATTGCCCGGCAGACGAATGCAGCGCGCCGGATAGACCTCGCAACCGAACTGGCGCACCAGTTTGGCCAGCAGCGGATTGGTCTGCACGTCGCGTCCGAAGAATTTCGTCGGAAGCCCTTTGGTGAATTTCTGGTCGACGAGCACGCCGACAGGCCCGCCGGCATCAAGCTTGCGCGCCAGCGTGAAGGAGGAGCCGGCATGCGACGGCACGAGATGGCCCATGCGCGCGCGACGAAATTCGAACACCTTTTCGGCGACATAGGGATTGTTCGGCGGACGGAAGAGCACCGTCACATCCAGCCCGAAGGCGGCACCGGCGACCGGCAGCAGCTCGAAATTGCCGCTATGGGCGGTGAAGACGATGAAGGGACGCGGATTGTCGCGCAGGTCCACGAAGAGCGGAATGCCGGAGACTTCGATGCGCCCCGGCGTCGTCTTTTCCGGGTCGAAGTCGAACAGCTTGTCGAGGAAGACATATTCGGCGGCCAGACGGCCCATATTGCCCCAGGCGTCGAGCGCAATCGCCTCGATCTCCGCCTCGGACTTCTCCGGGAAGGCATTGCGCAGATTGGTCAGCGTCAGCTTGTGCCGGCTCGTCTTCGGCCCGATCCAGCGCACGAGGCGGTCGGCGAAGTTGATCGCCCCGTCAGCGGGAAACAGCTTCAGCAGATTGAGCAGGCTAAAGGCGAACTGCGCCACCAGCCAGTCCTTGGTGTTGCGCAGCGCCAGGACGAGGCGTGTGACGAGCATCTTCATCGGATCAATCCAGTCTGAGGACGATCTTGCCAAAGATCTGGCGTGACTCCATGCGCTCCAGCGCGGTGGCGATGCCGTCGAAGGTCACTTCCGTATCGATGACCGGATGAACGAGACCCTGCGCCATCTTCTGCATGGCATCCGCCATGTTTTCCATGCGGCAGCCGAAGGAACCGAGCAGCTTGAGCTGCTGCTGGAACAGCATCATCAGGTTCATGTCGGTGGAAACGCCCGAGGTGGAGCCACAGGTGACCAGACGGCCGCCCCGCTTCATGCACAGCATGGAGCCCGCCCACGTATCCTTGCCGACATGTTCGAAGACGACGTCGACGCCCTTCTTCTTGGTCAGCTTGCGCACCACACCTTCAAAGCGGTCTTCGCGGTAGTTGATGACGTGGTCGGCGCCGAGCGCCTTGGCCTTCTCGATCTTGTCGTTCGAGCCGACTGTGGTGATGACCGTGCAGCCGATCTTCTTGGCAAGCTGGATCGCCGCCGTGCCGATGCCGGAACCACCAGCATGGACGAGGATCGTTTCACCGGGCTGAAGCTTGGCATTGTCGAACAGCATATGCTCGACCGTGCCGAACGTGACGGGAGCAAGCGCCGCGCCGACCGCGTCAACACCGGGCGGTGCCGGGACGAGCAGGCGGGCGGGAAGGTTCACCTTCTCCTGCGCAAAACCATCGAGATGAAAACCGTGCACACCGCCGACATGTTCGCAGAGATTGTCGCGCTTCTCGCGGCAGGGCTTGCAGAGACCGCAGGTGCGCGCGCCGTAGATCGAGACGAGCTGGCCGGGCAGCACATTCGAGACACCCGGACCGAGCGTCTCGACGACGCCGGCGGCTTCCGCACCGATGACCAGCGGCATCTTGCGCTTGGCAAACGCCATGCCGCGCCAGCCCCAGACGTCGATATGGTTGAGCGCGACGGCTTTTACGCGCAACGTCACCTCACCCGGGCCGGGGGCCTCGGGTTCCGGGATATCGGTCAGTTCGAGCTTGCGGTCGTCGAGAAGCTGGAGGGCACGCATTGTCTTGTTCCTATCAGGCCGGCTCGGCCGTCATCACGAGGCTGGCGTTCTGGCCGCCGAAGCCGAAGGAGTTGGAGAGAACCGCCGAAACCTGCTTGTCGCGCTTCACGTTCGGCACGACGTCGAGCTGGATTGTCGGATCGGGGTTCGTGTAGTTGATGGTGGGCGGAAGCGTCCCGGTCAGCATGGTCTGGATCGAGAACACCGCCTCGACCGCACCGGCCGCCGTGAGCGTATGGCCGATCATCGACTTGTTGGACGAAACGGCAATGCCGGCGAGCTTGTCGCCGAAGACGGTCGACATGGAGAGGTACTCCATCTTGTCGTTCTCCGGCGTCGAGGTGCCATGCGCATTGATATAGCCGATGCCGCTCTCATCGATGCCGGCGTCTTCCAGCGCCGCGCGGATCGTCGCGATGGCCGGGCCGCCGTCCGGCGAGGAGCGCGTGCGGTGGAAATGGTCAGCCTTCTCACCGCAGCCCTTGAGGATGCCGAGTACCCTGGCGCCGCGGGCAATGGCCGATTCCAGTGATTCCAGCACGAGCGTCGCCGCACCCTCGGCGATGACGAAGCCGTCGCGGTCCTTGCTGAAAGGCTTCGACGCCTTGGTCGGCGGGTCGTTCTGGGTGGAGAGCGCGGAGAGAAGCGCGAAGCGGATGAGGGCTTCCGCCGTCACCGAACCATCGGTACCGACAGTCAGCGCACGATCGGTGCGGCCCTGGCGGATCGCCTCAACGCCGAGCTGGATGGCTGTTGCGCCCGAGGCGCAGGCGGTCGACAGCGTCACCGGCAGGCCGCGCGTACCGTAGCGGTCAGAAAGGCGCTCGGAGATCGAGCCGAAGGCCCAGGCTTCGTGCAGCGCGGGTTCCGGCTTTTCACGCAGAACGGAGAGGAAGCGGTCATAGGCGTCGCCCGGACGTTGCGAGGCTGGCGCACGGTCGGCGAGCGCGAAACGCTCGCGCCAGTCGGGTTCGATCGGCGGTGCGGCAAGGAACAGCGGGCCGCCAAAATCGCCGGAGATGCCGGCCTGCGCCAAGGCTTCATCCGTCGTTTCGCGGGCATAGGCATAAGAGCGCTCGACCGGATTTTCCGTGGGCACGGTGATGAAATCGACCGTGCCGGAAATGCGTGTGTTCAGTCCATCGACCGGGAAACGCGTGATGTCGTGGATGCCGGAGACACCGCCCGTCAGCGCGGTCCAGTTGTCCTTGAGACCCTGCCCGAGCGAGGTGACCACGCCCATGCCGGTAACGGCGACGATGGGGCGACCCAGATGATCCCTGTAAGCGGCGTTCGTCATGGCCGGACCCTCACTTCTCTGCCGAAAGAACTGCGACGCCCTCGCCGCGCGAATGACCGACCGTCGTGACGACAGCCGTCTTCGCGGTCGCCGCCATGGCGGTCTCGGCCTTTGCATCAAACGGAGCGACCTTCACACCGGCACCAAGGGTGAGCGCGGCGAGCGCGAGACCCAGCGGGAACTGCGCTTCGAGCGCCTGCCCCGTCACGGCGCTGTAGCCGCGCACGGCACTGCCGG
>NZ_CAMLFY010000186.1 GCF_946479415.1 uncultured Shinella sp.
CGATGCTGCGCGATGCCGAAAACTACACCAAAAAAGGAATAGGCAAGTTCGCCCAGAGCATCGGCGACGATTGGCTAGTGCTTCCGACCGAGGCCGATCCACCGGCACATACGGAATATCGAGGGGCGCTCAACAGCCATTTCTCCCCGCAGAAAATGTACGCCTTGAAGGATCAGATTCGGGAGCGTGCACGCAGCCTTATCGCGGCGTTTGCGGAGCGCGGCCATTGTGACTTCATCGGCGAATTTTCAGAGCTGTATCCGATCAACATTGTTTTGGATTTCTTGGGCCTGCCGCAGGAGCGTATGCGCGAGTTCCTGCATTGGGAGCACGACATACTCCATAATAACGACTGGGAGGCCCGCAGCGAAGCAGTACGAAACGTGCGCGACTACCTCCTTGAAGAAATCCAGAGCCGCCGCGAGCATCCGCGCGACGACTACATCACCACCGTGCTCGGCTTTGAATCTTTCGGCCGCCCCTGGACACCCGATGAGGTGCTAGGCCACTGCTTCAATCTCTATATTGGCGGTCTGGATACCGTCACGGCGTTGCTCGGTAACATCTTCAATTTCCTGGCGTCAAACCCGGGGCATCAGCGCAGTCTGCGCGACGACCCTTCGAAAATCGTTCTTGCAGTTGAAGAATTCCTGCGCGCCTTCGCGCCGGTCACCGTCTTCCGGATCGCGACCACCCAGCAAGTGATCCGCGGGGAGACGATCATGCCCGGCGATTATGTCGCGGTATCTACGCCGCTCATTGGCCGTGACCCCACCTTTTATGAGAATCCTGACGAGGTTCGCTTCGATCGCAAGGCGGCGCACATGTCGCTCGGAAGCGGCATCCACAAGTGCCTCGGCATGCACCTCGCGCGCCTCGAGCTGCAGATTGCACTGGAGGAATTCGTGGCGGCGCTGCCCGAGTTCCGCATCCGGGACGGCTTCCGCGTCCCTTATCATGCGGGCAACAACCTTCATGTGGAGGGTCTGGAGCTTCAGTGGTGAGGCGGCGGTCCCGCCTCTTCCACCTTACAATTTCCAGCCGCCCCCCGCCACGATCACCTCGCCGGTGATATAATCGGCTTCGGGCAGGCAGAGCAGATAGACTGCGCCCGCGGCCTCCTCCGGCGTGCCGGCGCGACCCAATGGGATGCCCTTCTCCATGGCTTCGAGAATCTCGTCGCTGACGCCAGCCTTGATTTCCTGTCCTTTGATCGAGATCGTGGCACTACCCGCTTCACCAGCCGTCATGCGTGTCATAATCGCACCGAAGGCGACGGCGTTGACGGTCACGTTGTAGCGACCCCACTCCTTCATCGCCGTCTTGGTCAGACCGACAATGCCGGCCTTGGCCGCTGTGTAGCCCGCCTGGCCGGCATTGCCGCCAAGGCCGGCGACCGACGAGATATTGACCACTGTCCGGCGCTTGGCACGGCCATGTTCGGCTATCTCGCGCTTGGCTTCCGCGCCGATTATCGGCTGTGCTGCGCGAAGTATCCTGAAGGGCGCAGTCAAATGCACATCGAGCATGGCCGCCCATTGCGCGTCACTGGTCTTCTGCAGGACCGCATCCCAGGCGTAGCCGGCATTGTTGATGATGATGTCGATCGTGCCGAAGGCGTCCATGGCGGCAGCGACGAAGGCTTCGCCGAAATCGGGCGCGGTCACGTCGCCAACGCAGACTACCGCCCGGACGCCGAGCGCCTCAATCTCCGCGGCCGTGGCGGCGGCGACGTCTGCGTCCAAATCGTTGACGACGACATGCGCGCCGGACGCTGCCAGCTTGAGTGCGATCGCCTTGCCGATGCCACGTCCCGAACCCGAAACCAGCGCAATCTTGCCTTCTAATGTTTTCACTTCCGTGTTCCTGTATTCGTTGAAAATCCGCCAACGCTCGCGCGTCCTTCGATGATCTTGACCGCCCGCTCAGGTACGCTTGCGCGGAACAACACTGACTCACCACCGCGCCAGACCTCGGTGCGTATCATCTCACCAGGCCAGGCGGGAGCCGTGAAGCGACCGCACAGTTCGGTGAGCCGACCCGGTTCGCCGTCGCAACATAGGTGGACGAGCGCACGGCTCACCAGCCCCATGGTTCCCAAGCCATGCAGAATCGGCCGCTCGAACCCCGCCGCCGCCGCCGTATCTGGATCCACATGCAGCGGGTTGCGATCGCCGGTAAGCCGATAAAGCAAGGCTTGGTTTGGCGCAGTTGGAAGGTCCAGCGCGCCGTCTGCCGGCAAGGCGGGGATGGCGTCGGCAAATAGCCTTGGCAGGTCGGGATTCCCGCCAAAGCCGCCCGCGCCTCGCAATACCCACGTCTCCTCCATCTCCCCGATCAGCCGACCGGTTGGGGTGGTGAGGGTTCGCTTCGTGCGGACGAGCGCCGCACCGTCCGGCCCCTCGTCAGCGACGTCACCAATCTCGGTCCGGCCGTGAACCACCTGGCCGACCTCCAGGGGCAGGCTCAAGCGCAGACTCTGCTCTTCCTGCAGGATATGCCGCCAATCCCAACCTAGTTCGGGTGCCATGGGCCAGAATCCCGGCGTGCCGAGAACCAGAGCCATGGTGGGCAACACGGCGAGCCCCCGCTCGAACACAAGCCGTTGCTCGTCAATCTGGCCCAGGCCCGCGCCGACCCCCAGCGCATATAGGATGACCTCTTTCGGGTCGCAGACGTCCTGCGCCTCCGGGATCACGAAGGCGCGCAGCCGATCAACGTTCAGCATTTGCCCTCCCGTCGTGCGATCAGGACAGCTTGCGCTCGTCCAGACCCAGTCCGCGGCCGATGATCTCCCGCATGATCTCGCTCGTACCAGCAAAGATGCGGCTAATCCGGGCATCCGTATACATGCGACTGATGCGATATTCGTCCATGTAGCCGGCGCCGCCGTGAAGCTGGACGCACTCGTCCATCACGCGGCCCTCGAGTTCGCTGGCCAGAAGCTTGCACGCCGAAGCATCCTCGGCGGTCAACTCACTCTTGTTGAGCAGCAGCACACACTGGTCAACATAGGTCTGGAGCGCATCCAATTCAGCGCGCATCGACGCCATCTTGAAGCGCGTGTTCTGGAAAGCGCCGATCGGCTTTCCGAACGCCTTGCGCTCCTTCACATAATCGAGGGTGATGTCGAACGCGGTCTGCGCGGTTGCCATGAAGCCGATCGCCGCGACTAGCCGCTCCTGCGCCAGAAAACGGGAAAGATATTTAAAGCCGAGCGCCGGATCGCCGAGCACATTTTCCTTGGGCAGCCGGACGTCATTGAAGAACAGTTCAGCGGTGTCCTGCGCCTTCAGACCCATTTTGGCCAGCTTGCGGCCACGCTCGAAACCTTCCATGCCTCGCTCGACCACGAACAGGCCAAGGCCGTACCGGCTGGCGGGATCCGTGCGCGCGGCTACGACGATGAGATCTCCTAATATCCCGTTGGAAATATAGGTCTTGGCACCGTTCAGCAGCCAATGGTCGCCCTTGTCGATCGCGCTCGTACGCATGCCGGCCAGATCGCTGCCCGTGGAGGGTTCGGTCATCGCCACGGCGAGTATCTTCTCGCCGCTGACGATGCCCGGCATCCAGCGGTCCTTCTGCTCGTCGGTTCCCAGCTTGGCGATATAGGGGGCGACGAGATTGCTGTGGAGGTTGATGTAAAAGCCAATGTCGCCGTGGCGCATATTCTCTTCGATGATGATTTGCTCGAAGCGAAAATCATCGATCCCGGCGCCGCCATATTTCTCCTCTGCCCATGTGCAGAGCAATCCCTGCTCTCCCGCTCTGAGATAGAGTTCCCGATCCACCATGCCCTGCTCGCGAAAGCGCTCGACATGGGGGGCGACCTCTGCGGTCATGAACTTGACGACGCTGCTCCGGAACTGCTCGTGTTCCAGCTCGAAGGTCAGGCGTTTCATGCCGGCATCGGCTCCTTCACCTTGACCTGCTCGGCCGTGTCGTAGAAAGTTTCCCCGCTTGCCGCCTTCTCCCGGAGCCATGCCGATGGCAGGAAGCGCGGGCCGTAGCGCTGTGCGAGCCGGTCAGCCTCCTTGACGAACTCGGCAACGCCGACGGTGTCGACATAGCTGATCGTGCCGCCTGTCCATGTCGGAAAACCCCATCCGTAAATGGACCCGAGATCAGCGTCCTGCGGCGTTTCGAGCACCCCTTCCTCAAGGCAGCGTAGGGTTTCCATCGCCTGGGCGTAAAGATAGCGCTTCTTGAGCTCCTCCATATCCCAGCCGTCCTTCACGGGGAAATGCTGGGTGAGCCCTTTCCAGAGATGCTTCTTGCCGCCTTCCGGATATTCGTAGAAAGCCCCTCCCTCCTTGCGGCTGGAGCGGCCGATCTCATCCTTCATCTTACGCATCACGGCGAAGCCGGCGGGAGGCGTATACTTGTCGCCCTCTTCCGCGATCGCCTGGTCGATGATCTTGAGCGGCAGGTCGAGCGTCAGCTCATCCAGCAGGGCGAGCGGACCTACCGGCATACCAACCGCCTTGGCGGCATTCTCGATAACGGCGGCCGGAACGCCCTCGCCCAGCATCGCGGCGCCTTCGTGGATCAGCATCTGGAAAACGCGGCTGGTATAGAAGCCGCGGCTATCGTTGACCACGATCGGCGTTTTGCGCAGCTGCGCGATGAAATCGAGCCCTTTGGCGAGCGTCTCCTTGCTCGTCTGTTTGCCCATGATGACTTCAACCAGGCTCATACGGTCAACGGGCGAGAAGAAATGCAGACCGATAAACTGTTCCGGCCGCTTCGATGCGCGGGCCAGCTGCGAGATCGGCAAGGTCGACGTGTTCGAAGCGAAGATGGCCTGTTCGGGGATCACCGCTTCGGCTTTCCTCGTGGTTTCGGCCTTGATGGCGGTATCCTCGAACACAGCTTCGACGACGAGATCGCAGCCTTGCAGCGACGCGAAATCGTCGGTTGGAGTGATGCGGGCGAGAATCGCGTCCGCCTTCTCCTGCGTCATCTTGCCCTTCTCGATCTGCTTGCCGAGGATCTTGGCCGAATAGTCCTTGCCCTTTTGCGCCGTGGGAACGTCGCGATCGATCAGCACGACCTCGATCCCAGCATTGGCGGACACGAAGGCGATACCGGCTCCCATCATGCCCGCACCCAATACACCGACTTTCTTCGCCTCGAACTTCGGAACGCCCTCGGGCCGGCGCGCACCTTTCTCGGCAGCCTGCTTGGAGATGAAGGTGGTGCGGATGATGTTGCGAGCGACCGGATCGTTCAAAAGCTTGGCGAAATACTTGCCCTCTACCGCCAACGCCTTGTCGAACGGAAGCTGCATGCCGTGGAACACCGAGTTCAAGATCGCAAGAGGCGCCGGCAGGTTGTAGCCGACCTTCGCGAGGCTGCCCGTCGCCATCATGTAGGCGAAGGAATCCTCGGGCACGGTCATGCCCTTCTTTTGCGGCGGGACCCAGCCTTTGACATCCCACGGCTTCACCGGGTCGGGGGCAGTGGCAAGCCAGGCCTGGGCCGCAGCGATCAGATCCGCGGCGGGAACCACCTCATCGACGATTCCGAGCTTGAGCGCCTCTGCCGGAGCGACCGAGCGTCCCGACAGCAGCAGGTCGAGCGCCGTCTTCATCCCGGCGATGATGCCGAGGCGCACCGTGCCGCCCGAACCGGGCAACAGACCGACATTGACCTCAGGCAAGCCGACCTGAGCCTTGGGATCGTCCACCAGGATGCGACGGTGGCAGGCAAGCGCCAACTCAAATCCGCCGCCCAGTGCCAAGCCGTTGATCGCGGCCACCCAAGGCTTACCCGAGCGCTCGATCGCGCGGTGCATGTCGGTCGCTCGCTTGGAAAAAGCGTATGCGTCCTGCAGGGTAAGGCTGTCAAAACCGTTGACGAGCTGCTTGAGGTCCGCGCCTGCCATGAAAGTCTTCTTGGCCGACGTGAGTATGACCCCCTTTATGTCCTCGCCTGCGGCGATCTGCCGCGTCGCGGCCTCCATGTCGGCGATGAAGTCGTCATTGACGACATTCATCGAGCCTTCCGCGTCGAGAGTCAGTATTGCAAAGCCCTGGCCGGTCTTTTCCAGTCGCATAGTTTTCATGGGTATCCCGATCTCTAGTTCGGTGGTCGCTCAGACGCGCTCGATGAT
>NZ_CAMLFY010000187.1 GCF_946479415.1 uncultured Shinella sp.
GGTTGCCCCACAGCGACCTCAACGCTGCGCGTCTACCAATTCCGCCACGACCGCATCGTGGTAGGCGTTGCCTTGCGGCGACGGAGGTGCATGTAGCAAAAGCATTTGGGGGGTGCAAGGCCGACCGACAAGAAAAATGACGGAAAGCGAAACAATTTCAACAGCCCCTGCACTGATGCCCTGAAACCCCTGAAATCCTTGCATGATCGCGCCTATATCTGGCACAAGAAATCCGAAAGGACGGCCATCATGCAGCGTCAGGACATCTCCACATCCCTTCTCGCGGTCGAAGGCTCACCGGCGGTGCGCTGGCGCATCGCGCAAGACCTCGTTTCCTATGAAGAAGCCGTCGAAACCATGGAAAACGAGGCGGCGGCAATCGCCAACGGAGAGGCCGACGAGCTTGTCTGGCTGGTCGAACACCCGCCGCTTTATACCGCCGGCACGAGTGCGGATGCCGCCGACCTCGTCTCACCGGATCGCTTCCCGGTGTTTTCCACAGGCCGCGGCGGCGAATACACCTATCACGGCCCCGGCCAGCGGGTCGTCTATGTCATGCTGGACCTGAAACGCCGCCGGCAGGACGTGCGCGCCTTCGTGGCGGCCCTCGAAGCGGTGGTTATCGATGCGCTCGATTCCATGAATGTGCGCGGCGAACGGCGTGAAGACCGGGTCGGCGTGTGGGTGCGTCGGCCGGAGCGGCCTGTGCTGCCGGACGGGTCGCCGGCCGAGGACAAGATCGCGGCGATCGGCATCCGCCTGCGCCGCTGGGTGAGCTTTCACGGCTTCTCGCTGAACGTCGATCCGGATCTCGAGCATTTTTCCGGCATCGTGCCCTGCGGCATCCGCGGCTACGGCGTGACGAGCCTCGTCGATCTCGGCCTGCCGGTCATGATGAGCGATGTGGATATGCGCATCCGCGATTCGTTCGAACGCGTCTTCGGCCCGACGGTGTCGGATGCGGACTGTCAGCCCAAAAGCCTGTCGCAGGCATAGATGATCGCATAGCCGTGCAGAACCAGCGCGGAGTAAAGGCCGAAACCGGCCAGAAGGCGCTGCGGCGCGGTCATGGGATCGAGCGCCTTGCGAGGCTTGACGCCGCCCGCGCCGAGAAGGCTCAGCACGGTGAAGACGGCAAGACCGGCGGTCAGCATCTGTGCCGGCAGGCCGACGCGCCAGCCGACCCACAGGATCGAGAGCGTCACCAGGAAACTCGCAATCAGCAGGCTGGTGCGGGTTGAAAAGACCTGCCGCAGCACCTGGCCGCCATCGAAACGATGCATGGGCAGGAGATTCAGCAGATTGAAGGCGCCGAGAATCAGCATGAAGACGAGCAGGCCCGGCCCCGTCGCGCCGCCATCATAAAGCGCAATCAGCGGCGGCACGAGGAAGGCCGACATGCCGGCGCCCATCAGCGCGCAGACCGCCACCTCGAAATGGGAATTATAGGGCCTGCCGCCGACCGCGATGCCACCGAGTAACGGCACGAAGATCATGCGCACCCTCCGGTGGCCGAAGGCGCGATAGGCGGCCATGTGGCCGAGCTCGTGCAGCACGATGACGACAGTCAGCATCGTGGACAGAAAAAGCCCGCGGGGACCGAGGCCGAGGAACGGCCAGAGCAGCAATGTGGAAAGCACGGCGAGACCGGCCTGCGTCCACGGGCTCTCGAGCACGCCGCCCATATCGCCCTTGCCCGTCGTCAACCATTGGTCCAGCGCCTTCATTTCCCGGCGCAGCTGGATGTAGCGGAAAAGCAGGAAGGCGATGCCGCGGTAGCGGTCGGTCTGTTCGACGGTGAGCGCGGTGCCGCCGGGCACGGGGCGCAGGAACCGCCGCTCGACATAATGCCCCCAGAAGGAGGCATCGAGGGCGCTGTCGTCGACCACCCGCGTCTCGCAGGCAAGCTCTTGCGTATCCGCCGCTTCCCGCACCTCCAGCGTCCGCGTGATGGGAATGCCGTGACGATCGGGGTGGGAGAGCGTCTGGCGGACGCGGCCGGGAGACAGCCGCTCGCTGGAGACGATGGACGGATGCCAGTCCGCCTCCGCGCCGAGCGGGCTGACGAGCGCGGCGATACGGCTCGGCGGCGCCTTGAAGACACGGGTAAGCTGGAGCGTGCGGCGCCCGACAGGCGCGGCGATCAACAGCCAGATCAGACCGAGATTGATCGTCACGAGCAGAAACATCGAGAGGGATGTCGACATGCCGTCCTCCCCGGCCTTCATGGCAGGACTTGGGATGCTAACGGCAATGTCCTAACAAATATTAAGAACCGGCTTCACGCGAATTCCATGATCACCGCGTCCACCGCAAGGCTCTCACCCGGTTTCGCCTTGATGGAACCGACCGTCAGATCGCGCTCGGCCCGCAGCACGTTTTCCATCTTCATCGCCTCGACGACGGCCAACGTCTCACCGGCCTTCACCTCCTGTCCCTCGCCGACCGCGATGGAAACGACGAGACCCGGCATGGGGCAAAGCAGCATCTTCGACGTGTCCGGCGGAAGCTTCACCGGCATCAGCGCATCAAGCTCGGCGTGGCGCGGCGTGAAGACGCGCGTTCGCACGGAAAGGCCCTGCCAGTCGATGCGCATGCCGTTCGGAAACGGCCTGAGCTGCGCCGTCACGCGCCGCCCGCCGATCGTGCCGCGCCAGACCGCCTCACCCGGCCGCCAGTCCGTCTCAACGGCATCGTCCGTCGTCACCGCATGATAATCGTCGCCGATCTTCACCACCCAGTCCCGGCGCAGATCCTTTGCCGGCCGCAGGCGATCGCGATGATGGGCGCGACGGGCCGCATCGATCCCGTAAGCCGAAAGAGCGACCCGGGCCAGCACGCCGGCCTCCGCGGCCGTCGGCGCGGCAGGTGCAAAACCATCCGGGTATTCCTCCGCGATGAAGCCGGTGGAAAGCCGCCCCTCCCGCCATCGCGGATGGCGCATGAGGGAGGCCAGGAACGGCACATTGTGCTCGATGCCATCAACGGTGAAACCATCCAGCGCATCGCTCATGGCGTCGATCGCCTCAAGTCGCGTCGGTGCCCAGGTGCAGAGTTTCGCGACCATGGGATCGTAGTACATCGAGATTTCGGCCCCCTCGTAGACGCCGGTATCATTGCGCACGACGGCAGTACCGGCCGAACCTTCTGCGGGCGGGCTATAGCGGGTGAGCCGGCCGATGGACGGCAGGAAGTTGCGATAGGGATCCTCGGCATAGAGCCGGCTTTCGATCGCCCAACCATTGAGCCTGATCTCAGCCTGCGACAACGGCAGTTTTTCACCGGCGGCGACGCGGATCATCTGTTCGACGAGGTCGATGCCCGTCACCAGTTCCGTCACCGGATGCTCGACCTGCAAACGCGTGTTCATTTCGAGGAAATAGAAATTGCGGTCGCGATCGACGATGAATTCGACCGTGCCGGCGCTCTGGTAATCCACGGCCTTTGCCAGCGCCACGGACTGCTCGCCCATGGCGCGGCGCGTTGCCGCGTCGAGGAAAGGCGACGGCGCCTCTTCCACGACCTTCTGGTTTCGCCGCTGGATGGAGCATTCGCGCTCGCCGAGATAGAGCGCGGTGCCATATGCATCGGCCAGCACCTGGATTTCGATATGACGCGGATCGACGATATATTTCTCGATGAAGACGCGGTCATCTCCGAACGAGCTTTTCGCTTCGGAGCGCGCGCGTTCGAAACCGTCGCGCACCTCGCTCTCGTTCCAGGCGATGCGCATGCCCTTGCCTCCGCCGCCGGCCGACGCCTTGATCATCACGGGATAGCCGATCTCGCCGGCAATACGCTCGGCATGCGCGGCGTTCTCGATGACGCCGAGGAAACCGGGCACTGTGGAGACCTGTGCCGCATTGGCGAATTTCTTCGATTCGATCTTGTCGCCCATGGCGCGGATCGCCTTCGGCTTGGGGCCGATGAAGACGATGCCTTCCGTCTCCAGCGCCTCGCAGAAACTGGCGCGCTCGGAAAGAAAACCGTAGCCGGGATGCACCGCTTCCGCGCCCGTCTGCTTGCAGGCCGCGATGATCTTTTCCGCCACGAGATAGCTTTCGGCTGCCGGCGCCGGGCCGATATGCACCGCCTCGTCGGCCATTTCGACATGCAGGGCATCACGGTCGGCATCGGAATAGACCGCGACGGTGGCGATGCCCATCCTGCGTGCCGTCTTGATGACGCGGCAGGCGATCTCGCCGCGATTGGCAATCAGGATCTTCTTGAACATACTTTCCTCCCGGCAGTCTTGCCGGGAAGTTGTAGCCACAAACCCACCCGCCATTCAACGGCAGCGCAGCTGCAATTCGCCAATCGCCTCAGGCACTTTAGTCGAAGGCCGCATTTGTCGCGCGCTTGCGGAGCTTGTGCTCGCGCCAGATGATGAAGAGGCCTGACGCCACGATGATGGCGATGCCGAGCCATTTCGAGGGCGTCGGGAAGTCGCCGAAGATGGCGTAGCCGAGCACGGTCGCCGAAATGATCTCGAAATACTGGAACGGGGCGAGCAGCGAGAGCGGCGCCATGCGGAAGGCGCGCACCACCAGCATGTGGGCATACCCCGAGAGCGCGCCGAGGATGATAAGCAGGACGAGCGTAAACAACGAAGGCGGCAGCGAGGGCGCAAAATCGGCAATGCCGGCGGCGTCTCCGAAAAACAGCGCGAAACCCATCAGGATCGTCCCGCCGAAGCCGGCGATGGTCTGCATGGTGAGCGGCGAGTCGGCCTCGCCGATCGCACGGTTCATGAAGAGATAGATGGAATAGAGGAAGGCGCAGGCGACGGGCAGCAGCGCCGTCCAGCCGAAGAGAATGAAGCTCGGCTGGATGACGATGAGCGCGCCGCCGAAGCCGACCATGATGGCAAGCCAGCGCCGCCAGCCGACCTTATCGCCGAGAAAGGCGGCGGACATGGCGGTGAGAATGAACGGCTCGACGAAATAGATCGCGAAGACATCGGCAAGCGGCATGTATTTGACGGCCGCGAAAAACAGCAGGCTCGCCGCACCGTGGATCGCGCCGCGCAAAAGGTTCAGCCACGGGCGTTTCGGCCGCATCATCTCCGCGCCCGCTGCGGTAAAGATCAGGGGAACCGTGCAGAGGATCTGGAAAAAGAAGCGATAGAACGTCACCTGGCCCGGCGACATGCCGACGAAATTCGCCATGTATTTGGCGATCGCATCCATACAGGGCAAAAGCAGCATGGCGACGGCCATCAGCGCAACACCCTGCATCGTGCTCCCGCCGGAGCTATTGGTGGCGTTTGCCGTGGCATTCATCGGGATTCTCCTTCATTTGCCCCCTGCATAGCCCTTTTGCGCCGGCTGGCAATGCCGGAATTCCTGTCATGCGCGGGCGTCGCGGTACGGCGCATTTAAGGTAGCCCGCGGTGATGTCTTGGCTGTAGACTCGCCGGCAAGAAGAAATGGAGGCCGCGATGACCTTTCCCGGCGAGAGCAACACCATCCCCTTCCCCTCCGGCCGCGCCGACGGTGATACGCTGGGCGGACGCATCTGGCGCGCGCGCGATGCGCTCGGTCTGGAACTCGCCGATCTCGCCGCGCGGCTCGGGCTTCCCGAGGAAACGGTGAGCGGCTGGGAGCGCGACCATGCCGAGCCGGATACCAAGGGACTGTTCATGCTGGCCGGCGTGCTTTCGGTGTCGCCCTCCTGGCTGATCGCCGGCATCGGCGAGGCGCCGGCCGATCCTTCGGGCGACGAGCATTTGCATCCGCTGCTTCGCCAGTTGAGAGAAATCCACCAGCTGCACGACCAGACGGGCAAGGCGATCGCAGCGCTCGAAACGGAACTGGCAAAATTGATCAAAAAAGATCAGGGCTGACTTTTTTCCATTTACCGCACTTGAGGGGTCGGGCCGGCTCTGCAATGGTCCGCCCAACACAGAATCCGCATAGGGAGACGAAGATGGACGTACGCGCCGCGGTTGCCGTTCAGGCCGGAAAGCCGCTT
>NZ_CAMLFY010000188.1 GCF_946479415.1 uncultured Shinella sp.
TGGAATATTCCGCGCGTTCCAACCTGAAACGCGTCTATCTCGAACTTGGCGGCAAGTCGCCGAATGTCGTCTTTTCCGATGCGCCCGACCTCGACAAGGCGGCGAAAACCTCGGCCTACGGCATTTTCCGCAATTCCGGTCAGGTCTGCGTCGCCGGTTCCCGATTGCTGGTCGAGCGTTCGATCGCCGAGGATTTTTCCGCCAAGGTGGCGGCCATCGCGGCTGCCATGAAGGTTGGAGATCCCCTGGTGTTGAGCACCGAGGCCGGGGCGATCTCCAGTGAAACGCAGCTGCACAAGGATCTCGGTTTTGCCGAGCAGGCGCTTGCCGAAGGTGCCCGTCTGCGCACGGGTGGTAAGCGTATTCTTACGGAAACGGGCGGATTCTATATGGAGCCGACGGTCTTCGATGTCACGCCGGGCATGACGCTTGCCCGCGAAGAAGTATTTGGCCCGATCCTTTCGATCATTCCCTTCGATACGGAGGAGGAGGCGCTCGCCATTGCCAATGGCACGGACTATGGCCTTGCCTCCGCCGTCTGGACCTCCAACCTTTCGCGGGCGCATCGCATGGTGCGCGGCATCCGCGCGGGTGTCGTGCATGTCAACACCTATGGCGGGTCGGACAACACCGTCCCGCTCGGTGGTGTGCGCCAGTCCGGCAATGGTCACGACAAATCCCTGCATGCGCTGGAAAAATATCTCGACCTGAAGACGGCCTGGATCCAGCTTTAACGGCGCCTGCGATCGCGAGAAAGTGATCGCGGCCTTTCCTGTCTTTTCGCCGGACGACCGAAGCAAAGGCTTCGGCGGGGCGGGGTCGTGGCGGATGGTTCGCCCGAGACGATCTCAATTTCCTACCGCACTGCACCCATATATTTAACGTGTGAACTATGTTGACAGCGGGTTCCGGGTGCGGCAAGCTGATAGTGAAAACAAGGTTCAAATAATGAACCACAAGGGAACATCGCTATCATGACTGGGACTCTGCGCGCAGACCTTATCCTTACCCGTGGCCGCATTTATACGGTCGATGCCGCCAATTCCTGGGCTGAGGCCGTGGCTATTGCCGGAGGCCGCATTCTGGCCGTCGGCAGCGCTGCCGATATCGAGGCCTATCGCACGGAGACGACCAAGGTGGTCGATCTTGCCGGCCGTATGGCGATGCCCGGCTTCGTCGATATTCACAATCACATCATGATGGGCGGGCAGGCCGATCTCTTCGAAACGCAGATCGCCGCCGGTGCATCGGTGGATGCGATCTGCGCCCATGTGCAGGCCCAGGCGGAAGCCGCCGCCCCCGGCCAGTGGATCGTCGCCAACCAGTGGGGCGCCGACATGATCAGCGCGCTCAACTCGGAAGCGGCGCTTGCGAAACTCGATGTCGCCAGTCACGGCCATCCCGTGCTGCTGCGCGACGAGACCATGCACAATCGCTGGGTCAACAGCGAGGCGATGCGTCTCTCCGGCATTTCCGACAACCAGCCCGACCCGCCGGCGGGTGCCTTCGGCCGCGATCCGGCGACCGGCAGGCTGACCGGCCTTCTCATCGAATCCGCCGCCGGCATTGTCGAGCGCGTCGCCGCCGATCATTTCACCGAGGAGATGGGGGAGGCCGCCGTCGCCCGCGCCGTCGAGATCGTCAATTCCTATGGCGTCACCGCTTTCCAGGATGCCGCGTCGGTTCTCTCCATCCTCAAGGCGCTGAAGGGCCTCGATGACAAGGGCGACCTGACCGCCTGGGCCGTGACTTCGCTGCCGCTGATCGAGCCGTCCTTCATGTTCGGCCTCTCGGGTGACACGCTGCTGGCGCTGCGCGACGACTATCGTTCGCGGCATGTCCATCCCAATTACACGAAGATCTTCCTCGACGGCGTGCCGGGTGCCCGCACCGGCGCCTTCCATGACGCCTATATCGACGATGCCGCGCACCCGCACGGCTATCGCGGTGAGGTTCTGGTCACATATCCCGATCTCGTCAAATATGTCGATAAGTCGGAAAAGCTCGGCATGGGCCTGAAGATCCATTGCGCCGGCGACTATGCCGTCACCGAAATGCTCGATGCGGTCGAGGCCGTGCGCCACTTCAATGGCCCTACCAAGGTCCTGCACCACATCGCTCATGCCAGCTATGTCCTGCCCACGGATATCGCGCGTTTCGCATCGCTGAATGTGGTGGCCGATCTCTGCCCGATGATCTGGTATCCGACGACCTTCCTCGAAGGTCACAAGGAAGCGATGGGCGAAGAGCGCGCAACCCGCTTCTGGCCGATCGCCGATCTCCACAAGACCGGTGCGCTGCTGGCCGGCGGTTCCGACTGGCCGGTCATCCCGATCCCCGATCCGCTGAACGGCATCGAGGGCATGGTGACGCGCCAGAACCCGTCCGGCGCCTTCCCCGGCGTTTCGCTCTGGCCCGAACAGGCGATCGATCTTGCAACGGCCATCCGTATCTTCACGTTGAACTCCGCCATCGCCATGGGCCTTGGCGAGGAGACCGGCTCCATCGAGCCCGGCAAGTCGGCGGATATCATCGTGCTTGACCAGAACCTTTTCGATATCGCGCCAAACAGCATCGCCGCCAGCAAGGTTCTCACTACCTATTTCGAAGGCCGCGCCGTCTACCAGCGCTAAGCCTTTCAGGAAACAACAAGAAAGGGAGCAGCATGACCAAGACCCGCAATCTCCTCCTCGCCTCCGCGGCGATCCTTCTTGCCGCCACCGTGTCGGCAAAGGCCGCGCCGACCTGCGAGAACGGCCCGATCCAGATCGGTGCCGTCTCCACCGTGACCGGCATTGTCGATTTCTCCGATGCACCGCGCGCCACCCAGGCCGTCTTCCAGCAACTCAACGATGCCGGCGGCATCAATGGCTGCAAGATCGAGTTCACCATCGCCGACGACAAGGGTGACCCGCAGGTCGCCGCCCAGGCGGCACGCGACCTCATCGACAACAAGGGCGTCGTGGCGCTGGCCGGCGGCGCGAGCCTGCTCGACTGTGCCGTCAACGCGGCGACCTATGACCGCAACGACGTGCTTGCCGTGCAGGGCGTCGGCGTCGATCCGCTGTGCTTCAACGCACCGAGCGTCGCACCCGTCAATGTCGGTCCCTACACGTTGACCACCG
The DNA here is from genome assembly GCF_946479415.1 of uncultured Shinella sp. The sequence continues at coordinate 3,126 of NZ_CAMLFY010000188.1, forward strand.
CCGTGCTTGACTACGCCACGAAGGATCTCGGCGCCAAGAAACTCTGCACCTTCTTCTCGATCATCGGCGGCACGCAGGAGGCCTATGCCGCGGCCGTTGCGCGCTGGGAGAAGATCAGCGGCAACACGATCACGTTCACCGACGTGACCTTGCCGTTGCAGGGCGACCTGACGCCCTATGTCATCAAGGCGCGTGACGCCGGCTGCGATGCGGTGCTGACCAACCAGGTCGAGCCGGGCGTCGTGCAGTGGATCAAGACGGCCGATGCCCAGAAGATCACCGGCATCAACTGGCTGTTCCTCGCGCCCGGCTACACGGAAGGCGTCTCCAAGGCGCTCGCCGACAGCAAGCAGCCGATCTATGTCGGCACCGAATGGGAGCCTTATACCGAGGCGACCGAAGCCAATGCCGACTGGGCCAAGACCATGGAGACGGCCGGCCTCGCCAAAACCGCCTTCTCGCAGGGCGGCTACATGGCGGCAAAGGTCCTGATCGATACGATCTCCGGTATCGAAGGCGAAGTCACCCGCGAAACGGTGACGGCGGCGCTCAAGGAAGGCAAGGAACTGACCTATCCGATCGCCGGCAACGCCTATGCCTTCGGGGACGCGAAAGCCCATTCGCCGATGCAGGCCACCAAGATCATGCAGCTCGTCGACGGCAAGTGGACGGTGAAGACCAAGGACTGGTTCGTTCTGCCTGCGGCGGAGTGAGAAGCTTCGAGTAGTCATGCGATCCCGCATACCCCCTCTGCCCTGCCGGGCATCTCCCCCACAAGGGGGGAGATTGGGTGGAGAGAGGTTTTGCTCCCCTCTGACATTGCGGTTTGAATTCGGTTTCCGCCTCTCGTTGATCTCCCCTTGTGGGGGAGATGCCCGGCAGGGCAGAGGGGGTGGGTGCCCGCAATGAGAAAGCGACCCGGAGTTCCGGAATGGATTCATTGTTCACCGCTGCCGTTGCCGGACTGTCGGCCGGCGGGGCCTACGCCATCCTTGGCGTCTGCGCGATCTTCACCTACCGGCTCGTCGCCGTGGTGAACTTCACCGGTGCCGCCATCGGCGCCGCGGGCACCTTCGCCATGGTCGCGCTGTTTGAGTTGGGCATGCCGCTGTTACCGGCTGTGCTTCTCGGCATTGCCGCCGGCGCGCTTGCCGGCATCGCGATCGGCCTCGTGATGACCACATGGTTTGCCGGCAGCAATGCCTCGACCAAGGCGGCCGTGACGGCGGCATTGCTCGTCGGCGTCATCGCCGTGGGCCTGCGCCTCACCGGCGGCCAGCATCCGCATTATTTCCCCGAGATCATCCCCGGTTCCGCCTTCCGGCTTGCCGGCGTGGAAGTGACCTGGGCCGCCGTCACGACGCTCGTGCTTTCCGTCGCCTTCACCCTTCTGACCGAACAGTTCCTCGCCCGCACCCGCACCGGGCTGCAATTGCGCGCGCTCTCGCAGCGGCCGATGGCGGCCGAGCTGATCGGCATTCGCGTGCGGCTGCTGGCGCTCGGTGTCTGGGCTGTCACCGGCGCCGTCACGGCTTTTGCGCTGATGATCATCGCGCCGCTTCGCTCGCCGGATTTCGCCTCGCTCAGCCTGCTCGTCGTTCCGGCGCTGGCCGCCGCGCTGATCGGCGCCTTCTCCAGTTTCCGCGCCGCCCTGATCGGTGGCGTGATGATCGGCCTCATCGAAGGCAGCGTCAGCGCCATCGGGCCGGTCAGCCAGTATCGCGGCGCCGTGCCGTTTCTCGTCATTCTTGCCGTCCTGCTCTGGTCGCAAAGAGGAGCCCGCTGGGATGAAGCACGCTAGTTTCCGCGCCGCCGCCACCACGGCCCTGTCGCTCGCCGTTCTAGGCGCCCTCATCTTCTTCCTGCTGCCGAAGTACTGGGTGTTCCTCATCACCGCCGTCTTCATCGTCGGCATCGCGTTGCAAAGCCTCGGTCTCGTTACCGGCCGCACCGGCATGATCTCGCTCTGCCAGATGTCCTTTGCCGGCGTCGGCGCCTGGGTAACGGGCTATCTGAACCTCATCGGCGCACCGGGCGGGCTTGCCGTCTGGATGCTGATCGGCGGGCTTGCCGCCGTACCGGTCGGTATCGCCATCGGCCTTCCGGCGCTGCGCCTGCGCGGTATCAACCTCGCCATCGTTACGCTCGGCTTCGCGGCGGCCTTCGATACGGTGCTCGCCACCATCACCTTCCCCGGCCAGACGAGCTTCACCCAGGTCGTTCGCCCGGAGGCCTTCGACAGCGACAAGGGCTATTTCCTCTTCGTGCTGCTGACTTATGGCGTCATCGCCGTGGTCCTGGAATTCGTCAGCCGCTCGCGTCTCGGTGCCGCCTGGCTTGCCGTGCGCCATTCCGAGCGTGCCGCCGCCGCCAACGGCATCAGCATTCCGCGCGCAAAGCTCAGCGCCTTCGCCATCAGCGCCTTCATATCAGGCATTTCCGGCGGTCTGCTGGCCGGTTATCTCGGCACGCTGGTGTCTGAAAACTTCTCGATGATGCAGTCGCTCGCGCTGTTTGCCGTCGCCACCATGGCCGGCGCGCATTTCGCGCTCGGCGCCATTGCGGGCGGCATGATGATCGTGCTGTTCCCGGAACTGCTGCGCCGGCTCAACCTGCCGCAGGATGTCGGCAACGTCTTCTTCGCGCTCGGTGCCGTGCAGGCGCTCTCGACCGGCGAGACGATCGCCGAGACCTGGATGCGGCTGGCCCGCAAGCTGCGCCCGAAGCGCGCGGTGGAAGCGGCGCCCGCCGCCGGCAGCCTGCCGGAAAAGACCGACCATCCCGCCGGCATCGCGCTGGAAGTGCGCGATCTGACTGTGCGCTATGGCACGGTGACGG
>NZ_CAMLFY010000189.1 GCF_946479415.1 uncultured Shinella sp.
AGAACCCCTTGAGACCGTCAGCCCGCATTCCTCCTCCAGCGCATCGGCCAGTCCCAAAACGCGCCCTCCCCGCCAGGCTCACGCCGCCGCACTGTTCGCGTCATCGCCGAGCGTCATGCGCATGGTGGCGATCGCCTGCTCCTGACGTTGGAGTTTGCGAGCCAGGGCAGCGATTTCTGTTCGCCGCTCGAAGGTCAGCCTCTCAACGTGATCCTGAAACAGCTGTTCGTCGGAGCGCGTCCACCGCGACCCGCCCCGGCGGTGCGAACGGGCTTTCGCCTTCTCGGTGACCGCTATGCGCTCGGCCCGGCCCGTGATCTGCCGGTGAATGCGATCGAGATGATGGCGCGTCTCTCGCCGCGCCGCCTCCATGCGGGACAGAAGAACGCGGGGACTGACCGGATTCATGGACTGGTCACCCGCGCCTGCCAGCCGACGAACGACGAGGGTCCGTCATAGGTAGGGTGCCGTGCCGTATCGATCACGAAGCCAAATTGGCCAACCTCGTACTCGTCGCTTGGCACGAGATGGCGGCGTTCTTCCACATCGGTTGCCCGGACCCCGCCGATCGTGGCGATGACCTCGGTCATGCCGACATGCTGATCCGAACGCAGCGCGGAGATGACGATCCAGTCGCTGGCATGCTCGCGCTCAAAGGCGCGGCGATCCTTTTCATGGGATTCACCGGGGCCAAGTGGCCGGCCGAAAATGGCTTCCCAGGCCTCTGGCCAGCTATCCCGCACCGTCCTATCGGCGCACTTGCGCTCGTATCCGGTAAAGAGGTTCGGATAGGCAAGGGCAACTGCGGCCCATGCGGCATCTTCTTCGTACCAACCACCGGCGCAATGCAGCATCGGATGGATTTTGACATTACGCTCGTCGGACAACTTGATCCCGCCATGTCCTGCCGTTGTGTGGGAGACGATTCCTTCCGCGTAGACGGTGGCGACCTGCGACGGTCCCCATGGCGTGGAGCACTTCATCCGGACAGTTTGCCGGGCGAGCGCCCGGAGGTCTCGGACGTGCTCGGCCTGCTCGATCATCCGTGCCCGAAATTCCGTCTTATCGGCAACGGCGCCATGATGCGAGTAGAAGTCGTCGCGCTTGAGCTCGGAAAGCGGCCGTGATACCCGCCAGGCACTGGCGAGAAAATGCTGGCCATCGCGTCCCGACACCATGGCGAAAACGAGATCGCCGACACGAGCGACAGGCAGGCCATCGGCGCTGCGGCTGAACTCCAGCCCTGGCAAATCAGGGGTGGAGGCTACTTTGGGTTGGACAGCAGGCGTGTTCATGCCGCGACCCTCCCTTCGACATGGGCGGCCGCCACTTCATCGGCAGTGACCTCTTCCAACACGGCATTGGGATAGCCATGCCGGGTCAACCATTCCTCCGCCGATTGGCGACTAGCGGCGAGGTGGACGAGTTCAGCGTTGTCGCCGGCGCGGTCGAAGACCCTGATGTGGCCGAGCTGCGGGCGCTCGATCACCTTGAATGTGAGGCTGCTGTCGAGCGAGAACGTCCTGTGGATACGGAGAGTGATGACGCCATTGGCGCCGAAATCGCCCTCATGCAACGTAAAAACCGGCGCCAGGTAGACATTGCCGATACCACGCTTGCCCTGCTTCTGGATCAGCCGACCCTTGCTGTTGCGATTTTCCCAGGCGGCAAGCATCTTCCGGTGGTGTTCGGGCGGGCGGGGCGTGCCGTCGGACCAGGTAACAATCGCGCCGATCGGGGCGAGGTCATAAATCAAAGACGCGGACATGCGTGTGCTCCTATTTTGAGTGGTGGAGACAAAGCAGCCGCCGGTGATGGCCGGCGGCGGTGTCGATCAGAATGACGTTGTGGAGAGGGTTACTCGGCCGCAATTCCGTACGCGGTATCGGGATCCTCGGTGCTGGTGTCAGCGTCGGCGTCATCCAGCTCTTCGAGCCCGGTTTCGGCTGGGTTGCCGCCGTCCTCGCCTTCCGGAACATGGGGTTTGTCGACCGCGCCGTCTTCGATCGACGGATCAAACTCACCGTCGGCGCCGTCCTCGATGCCGCCCATCGGTCCGTCGATGGGTGCATCTTCCTCCTCGCTGCCATGCTCCATGTTCTTGACCAGCCACTCGGCCAGCTTCGCGTCGTCGGGTGCGAAGAAGGCTGCCGGATGCACGAAGCGTTCGTCCTTGAAGTGCTCGACAAGGGCAGCGCGGGTGTCCCTGACGCGCGGGCGGGGGGCGACACTCGTGCCACCGCAGGACGCTTCCAGCGCGGGGCGCGAGAGGCACGCGAGGAACTCTTCCGTGCCCATGTTCGGAAGATGGGCGTCGGCGCCGATGGTATCACCGGCGATGCGGGCAACGATGCCGCTGTCCGAGCGATTTGTCCGCGCCGACAGGGCGTCGATCAGGGTCAACCTGGCCACGACACGAAGCGTGTCCATGTCGAACTCCAGCTTGCCGCTTTCGCCGATCAGCCGGACGGCATGCCGGGCGAACCGCCTGGACCCGTAGAGTTGCCCGGAGGCTTCCGAGCCAGAGTCGACCGAGACGTTCTGCCCGGCAAACGCAAGCACCAGCATTGCCAAGAGGGTATCGTCCTTGATCGGCGCCCGGGCCAGCGCCTCATGCAGCGCGTCCGTGCGAAAATCGCCGATCATGTCGACGCCGTTTCGGGTCACGTCCGGCCGGGTCTTGGCTGCAACATCGATACCCTCGTTTCCGTCCTCACCGCCGAGCTCGGTCGCACCGGCCTTGCCCTTGGCTTGTCTGACCTCCGGCATCCGGAAGTGAGCAGTCTGCACCTTGCCGTCACGGTCGAGATACATGGCCGTGCAATCGCCTTTGCCGGGCTTGCCATAGATACGCTCCGCCTTCGGCGGCAATTGCGGCTGACCCCAGTTGTTGACCTCGACGATGGCGCCCTTCTTCGGGAGATTGCTGCTCATCCACTCCTGCTGCGCACCCAGGAATGCTTCGACGTTCGTCGTAAAGCGATTGTCCTCGTCAGCCGGTCCAAACAGGTCTTCGGCCCACTCGATGCCATAGGCCTGGCGAAGATCGTCGCCGAAACTGGCGTCGCGCGCGAACATGCGGGTCTTGGTGAGGCCGTTTGCGATCGCCCACCAGGACGCCGTGTCACCCTTCTTTGGCTTGTTGGCCTTCCAGACTTCTTTCTGCTCGTCGAGCGACGCCGCAGAAATCGTGCGAAGCTGCTGCTCGTTCGGCATGTCGCCCTTGGCCATGTGGTCGAGCATCGCAGGCAGGACATTGGCGAGCAGGCGAAGCTTGCGGATCTGTCGGACCGGCAGGGCCAGCGCAATCGCAATCGCCTCCTCGGTCCAGCCGAGTGCGACGAGGCGCTCGATACCGCGCCATTGGTCAACCGGATTGAGCGGCTCGCGCGCGATGTTTTCGATCATCGAACGCATCGCGCCATTATCGTTGGCCGCCTCGACGACGATAACGTCGATTTCTTCGATGCCGGCGGCGATGGCCATGCGGGTGCGGCGGTGACCGGCTTCGATGACATAGCCGTTGCCGCCGGCTTCGGCGAAAATGACGGGCGGCTGGATGACGCCTACGGCCTTGATCGTCGCAAGCAGCAGCGCGTCAGCCTGGGGCGTCGATTTCGACTGGCGCGTATTGTCGGGATTGTCCTTCAGCGCGCGCGGATCGACCTTCATCAGTTGCATGGGAGCGTTCCTTTCCGAGATGCGGATCCGGCCTTCTGCCGGTCCTTCCTGTCTTCACTTTTCCCTGAAGACATCTCCCGGACCGCAAAGCGGCCAGACCGGCGCAACTGCGGGCGAGCGGCCCTGCCGCGAAGGACAAGCAGGGCTAACAGCCTTGCAAAGGACGAGTGGACGGGATGCGGAGGCGGCGGTTGAGCGACAGCGGCGACGGGAGGACCGATCTGCGACCGGTTTTCCTTCGCTTCCCCTTCTTCCTTCCCCAACTTCTTCCGATAAGCGCAGAGCTCGGAATCCGGGTTGAGCGGGAGCAAAAAAATGGGCCGTCGGAAGAACCGAGGCCCATGAAGTATGAAGGTCAAAAACCTCCAGAGGGGAACAGCTGTTGCGGCGGCACTGGGAGGCGACCGCCATGTGCATCAGCTGTGTGCACTATGATGATATTTTGATCAGATGGAAAACATTTATTGTGCAATGCACCTATGCAGATGCCGCACTGCTTCCACGATCAAGCTGATTGCCTGGTAGGGGCATCTGCTTGGCGCGCCTCGGCCGCGAGCTCCGCCTCAACCGCCCGGAGCTGACGACGCTTTTCAACCAGCTCGCTCGCGAAGGCAAAATCGCCGCCCTGACGGGACTGGTAGGAACCAAGACGCCGGCGCGCTTCCTCCAACCGCTGGCGATAGCATTCCCGCTCGCCGTCGAAATCGTCGAGCGCATGCTCGAGGCGGGAGACGGCGCCGAGCGGCGTCACGGTGACGGCAAGATCGATCTCGTAGCCCGCGCCCGTGCGCTGAAGCATGGTGGTGTAGCGATAACCCTCAGACTTGCCGAAGCGCTCGCCATTGTAGATGAGATCGAAGCCACCAATGGAGGCGATGACCATCTCACCCTCCTGTTGAAGCTGGACGAGGGTGAGGATTTCCTTCATCAGCGCGCGACCGGCTTCCTTTCGCTCGTCGTATGACACGCCTGTGACGGTCATCGTAAAGGCGTCTCTCGCAGTCGGAACCAGTCGTGCGATGTCCTTGCCGATCTCGCCGATCCGCCGGATCGATATCTCGACGTCGCGTTCGGCGTCCCGGACCTGCCGGCGCACTGCGAACAGGTCGTCATCATGGGCGGCGCGTAACCGCTCGAGACGAGCGATATCGGCTTCGAGCCCTGCCTTTTGCATTAGGCGCTCGTCGCCCGAGGCAATCGCCTTGGCCATGGCGAACTGGTTGGCCTGGCCTTCTCCGAGATCATCCAGCCTGCGGATTGAGGTGTCGCCGGAAAGGGCCGCCGCGATGAAGCGAGCTTTTCTCTCGTTGTTCTGCCACATGGACGCATCGAGCGAACCCTGCGTGGCGTAGGCGAAGATGTCGACGATATCGTGCTGATTGCCTTGCCGGACGATGCGGCCCTCGCGCTGCTCGATCTGTGACGGCAGCCACGGCACATCAAGGTGATGCAGCGCCTTCAATCTGAGCTGGGCGTTGACGCCGGTGCCCATCATTTCCGAGGAGCCGATCAGGAAGCGAACCTTGCCCGAGCGGACGTCACCGAACAGCCGTTGCTTGGCTTCGGTCTTCTTGAAGTCCTGTATATAGGCGATCTCCGACGCGGGTACGCCCAGTCGGATCAATTCGTCACGGATCCAGCGGTAAGCGGAGAAGCCGCGCGTCTTCTCGACATTGATGGTGCCGAGATCGGAGAAGATCATCTGTGCCGCGCCGGCAATCTCATAGGGCTTGCCGTCCGGGCGAAGATAGGTGCGTTCGCTCGTTTCCTTCCAGATGCGGAAGGCGTTCTCGATGAGGAGATTGAGCTTGTTGTCCGGCTCGTTGTCATTTGCCGGAATGACCAGGCGCAGGTCGATTGCCGCGTGGCGGCCGTCGGTGATGACGGACAGCAGAATATCGTCGCCGGGCTGAGCCGGCCCCTCCCGCATCTCGATCGCCTTGATGCGGCTGTCGAGGATCTGCTGATAGAGTTTGAAGGCCGCCGTCGGCTGCGCCGTCAGGATCTGCCGCCGACCGGTCGAGAGTGCCGGAACCTTCACATATTGCTTCAGGTCCTCCGGCATCACCACATCGGCGAACGAACGGAACATGGCGATCAGTTCCGGCACGTTGACGAAGCTCGCAAACCGGCTCACCGGCTTGTATTTGCCGGACGGCTGGATTTCGAGTTCGGTCGTGGTGTCGCCGAAGGTCGAGGCCCAGGCGTCGAATTCGTGAAGCCCGCGTTCGCGCAGCGCCCCGTGACCGAGCAGGCGCTGGATCGAAAACATCTCACCGAGC
>NZ_CAMLFY010000190.1 GCF_946479415.1 uncultured Shinella sp.
CTGGATGCTCGAACTGATTTCCTAATATCTCTATAGGCTTGTATTCCGCATTAACTAACTGGATTAATTTCACATAGTAGCTTTCATAGCCGATATGGTCGACCCAGTATATTCCGTTGAGGAAATGTACACGTCCTGTGAATGTTGCCCTATCACTTCTTTCCCGTGCCGTCACGACATCGCCTTCATAGATCGGATTTCCTTCCAAGTCGATTGCTCGCTCTCATGACGGAAATGAGATGCTTTGATCCTTTCGATGGCATTTCCATTTTCCTCCGTAGCGTAGCGAGGAGCCTCGGCCGCTTCTCTGCTATACGTTGACCTTGGCCAATTGCCCTCTCGAAACATCAACCCACCACATTCGCAAACGCTACCGGCACGCCAGTCTTACGGAGGGCGTTGCTGCCTCAGCTATGACAAGCGCGGCCACGCTATCGTCCAGTGTCACTGGCAGGGATGTGCAGCTATGAACGCCGCCCATTCGGCGGCATAAGCCGGCCAGCAACTTTCCAGGAAGCTACGGGGCAGCTCGGAGCGGCTCACGCACTGCGTCGTGGATTTCACGACGGTGTCTTCCAGCATGTTCTGCGCCTGCAGCAAGCTTTCCAGATGGATACCAGCCTCACATTGGTTGTTGAATAAATTTCCTAGCAACCATGAGGTGTCCGCTTCGACCAAATACACGGTCGAGATGATGGCGGTGCACTTACTGTGCCGTGAGCGTACGAATATTCGGAATACCCGTACACTCCGATATTCCGCTCTAAGAGAGCCCGGAGGACATCAAGCAGCAAATACAATCGAGAAAGAAAAGTACTGCCGACTTCTTCGCTATCGTGTTCCTTCGACGGCACATATTCACGGATCGGTTGATGACCTCGGTGGTCTCGCGGATTCGCCCTCGCGGAGTCGACATTCAAAAAGGCTTTGGCCATGTCTCGGCTCCGCATCGAGAATGGCGTCCACCGCAGCCTCAGCGATGGCGACGACAGGCTGGACCACTGTGGTCAAACGGGGAATGACCATTTCGGAAACGAGGATACCGTCATAGCCGACGATCGAAAGATCCTGCGGTACTGCAAGCCCGCTATCCCAGGCGGCGCGCAACGCTCCGATGGCCTGTTGGTCGGCGCAGGCGAAAATAGCCGTCGGCCGGCTGGCGAACGGCATGTTCATGAAGCGCAGAAGGCCGAGCCGACCTGTTTCCATGTTGAACGGGCCGGAAAAGAGATAGTTGCCGATATCAAGACCGAGCGCTTCGTAGACGGGCGCCATGATGGACAGGAAACCGTCGAGCCGCGCTTGGGCCGGCACAGTGCTTTTCGGGCCGGCGATGATTGCGATGCGCTGGTGGCCGAGGGACTGAAGATGGGTGACGGCGAGACGGGCACCGGAAGAATGATCAGCGGAAATTCCCGGATGCCCCTTTGGCAGCCGGTCGACGAGAATGATGGGCGTTCCCCGCTTCGAAGGCGCAATCTTTCGCGAGCTCGCGGGAATGAGGAGGATGCCATCGACATTGCGGGCTTCGAGGGACGCGATGCACTCCCTCTCCAGGCTGGGGTCGTCGAGGGAATTCATCAGATAAACATGATTGTTGCGGACGCGCGCGGCCTCTTCCGTCGCCTGCACGAGTTCGGCGAAGAACGGGTTGGAAAGGTTCGGCACGACGATGCCGATTGTCTTGCTGCTGCTCCGGCGTAGATTTTGGGCGATCGCGTTCGGCTTGTATTCGAGTTCGGCGATCGCCGATTCGACCGCGGCACGCGCTACTTTCGAAACCAGTGGATGGTTGTTCAGCACACGAGAGACGGTCCCGACCCCGACCCCGGCGCGCCGGGCGACATCCCGGATCGTGATCCGCCCTCCGCCTGTCTTGCCGGATGTCTCCATGGTTCTCGCCTTCGAATTGAGCTTTTGCCTCTTATACGGAAAATCGGCGACAACGGAATGGCCGGAGAAATCTCCAGTCCGGCCATTTTTGTGAAAACCCAAAAAGCTATTTTCCCGAAGAGCGCTCCGCAAGCTTGGCGCGATACGCATCCATCACGACGGCCAGGATGATGACTGCGCCGGTGATGATCTGGCGCACGAAGTCTGTTGCGCCGATCAGGATGAGGCCGTTTGAGAGAACACCGATCACCGCCGCACCGAGAAGCGTGCCGATCAACGAGCCGCGGCCGCCATTGAGGCTGGTCCCGCCGATAATGACGGCGGCGATGGCGTTCAACTCGTAACCGATGCCCATGATAGGGCTCGCGATGGAAAGGCGCGCCATATACATGATCGAGGCGATACCGACGGCAAAGCCGCAGATGCCGAAGGCGGCCGTCTTGTAGAACAGCACGTTGTGGCCGGCGAGGCGCACAGCCTCCTCGTTGTTGCCGATGGCGTAGAGCATGCGGCCGAACACGGTCTTCGTCAGCACGATCCAGCCGATTGCGACGATCAGCAACGCCACCAGGAAAAGCAGCGGAACGCCGCCATAGTCGATGGTGCCGAAGTCGTTGAAGACGGGTGGGAAATTGTAGAGCGTATTCGACTGCGTGAACTGCAGCGCGCCGCCGCGCGCCATGTTCAGCATGCCGAGCGTGACGATGAACGAGGGAATATTCCACCAGGCCGAAACGAAGCCGTTGAAAAGACCGACCGCAGCGCCCACCGCACAGGAAACGAGGATAGCGAGCGGGATGGCGGCAAGGTCCGGCAGGCCAAGTTCCGTCATGACCGTGCCGCCGACGACCGCCGCAAGGGCCATCACCGAGCCAACGGACAGGTCGATGCCGCCGATCAGGATGACGAAGGTCATGCCGGCGGCGAGGATCACGTTGAGCGTGATCTGCACCATGATGTTGGTGAGATTGTTGGCGGTCAGGAAGGTCGTTGTCGTCACGCTGAAGAAGATGATGAGCGCGATGAGCGCAAGACCTATGCCAGCATCGCGCAGGAAGCGGGAGAAGGCCTTGCTCGATTTCGACGCCGCTGCGTCTGCCGGGATCGTCGACATGGTCATGGGCCTGCCTTCGCAAGAGTGTCGGATTGTACCTTGAGATATTCACTATAGGCGAGCTGCATGATGCTGACCTCGTCCATTGCCTCGCCCGATATTTCGCCGGCCAGAACGCCACGCGACAGCACAAGAATGCGGTCCGCCAGCCCGAGCAGTTCCGGCACGTCGGAGGAGACCGCGACGATGGCGACGCCGTCGGCCGCGAGCCTGCGCAGCAGCGTATAGATCTCCGCCTTCGCGCCGACATCGATGCCCCGCGTCGGCTCGTCCAGCATCAGCACACGTGGGCGCCGGAGCAGCCACTTGCCGAGAACCACCTTCTGCTGGTTGCCCCCGGAAAGGCTGCGGACGGGCTGGTCGAGGCTCGCCATGCGCGTGTCGAGGTCGCGCAGAATAGCCGCCGTCGCCGCCCGCTCCTTCGCGGGCCGCAGGAAGCCGGCATCGGCATAGTCATGGATGGAGGCAAGCGAGGCATTGACCTCGATGGACATCGGCAAAACCAGCCCCTCCTCCTTGCGGTTCTCCGTCACAAGGCAAATGCCGGCAGCGATGGCATCGGCGGGAGAAGCGATGGAAACCGGTTTGCCGTCGCGCAGGATCGTCCCGCGCGCTGCCCGGTCGGCGCCGAAGATGGCGCGCAGGACCTCGCTGCGGCCCGAGCCGACGAGGCCGGCAATCCCGACGATTTCACCGGGATAGACATCGAAGGCGACGTCGGGGCGGCCGGCATTGGCCCGCGATTGCAACCCGCGCACGGAAAGTGCCGGGTTGCCGGCGCGGCTTACTCCAGCCGCATGCCGTTTGGCGGCGATTTCGCGGCCGACCATCTGCTTGACGAGGCCGTCGGGCGTGATGTCACCGGTGTCCTGCGTCGCGACGTTCCGACCGTTTCGCAATACCGAGACACGGTCGCAATGTTCGAATATCTCTTCCAGATGATGGGAGATGAAGACGACGGCGGTTCCGGCCTCCTTGAGGCGGTGGACGATCTCGAACAGCCGGCCGGTTTCGCGCGGCGTCAGTGTCGCCGTTGGCTCGTCGAGAATGAGAATGCGCGCCTTATCCGAGAGCGCGCGGGCGATCTCGACCAATTGCTGTTGGGCGACGCCGAGCCGCTCGACTGGTGTCGCCGGATCGATATCATCGAGACCGACGAGAGCCAGCAGCTCGCGTGCGCGCGCTTCCATGCCCGCGCGGTCCACGAAGAGGCCGAACTTGCGCGGCAAGCGTTCGAACAGCATGTTCTCCGCCACCGACAGATAGGGCAGAAGGTTGAATTCCTGATGCACGACGCGCACGCCGGCGGTGATGGCCTGGCTCGGCGAACTCGGTGCATAGCGCTCGCCTTCGAGCAGCATCTCGCCACCGTCCGGTTTGACGATGCCGCCGAGGACCTTGATCAGCGTGGATTTGCCCGCGCCGTTCTCTCCCGCAAGCGCATGGATCTCGCCGGGAACGAAATCGAACGACACGTCGTCCAGCGCCACGACGCCGGGATAGCGTTTTGAAATACTTCGCACGCTCATGGCAGCAGTCAAGCTGGTCATGGCAAAACCTGATCTGGAGTAAATTATACTTCAATCAAACCCGGCGGCGCGGGCCGCCGGGCCAAGTCGCCGAAAGGCAACCCTATTTCACATTGTCCTTGGTCACGAGCTGGATGTCTGTCTTGACCCAGCCTTCCAGCTTCTTGCCGGACTTGAAGGACTCAATGCCGCGATTAATCGCGTCGGCTGCCATGTCGCGGCCGAACTGGTCGATCGTCGCCAGCAGCTTGCCTTCTTTGACCAGGGGACGAACTGCCGGAATATTGTCGAAGCCGACGACCTGGATCTTACCGGTCATGCCGGCCGCATCGATCGCCTTGACGACGCCAAGCGCCATGGAATCGTTGGCCGCCAGTACGCCCTGGATGTCGGGATGAGCGGTGAGCATCGTGGTGAACACGGTGTTGGCTTCTTCCGTTTCCCAGTGTGCGGTGCGCGAATCCAGAAGCTCCAGGCCGAATTCCTGGATCGACTGTTCGAAGCCCGCCTTACGCTGCTTTGCATTGTCAGCGCCCGGGTTTCCTTCGAGAATCACGACCTTACCGCCCTTTCCGAGCAGTTTGCCGAGCACGTCGCCCGCCATCTTGGCGCCAGCCGTGTTGTCTGGGCCGACAAAGGCGAGGTCGAGCCCGGCAGCCTTCTTGGCCTCCTCATCGAGCGGCACGTCGAAATTGATCACGGTAATGCCCTGGTCGAGCGCGCGTTTGACCGGTCGCACCATGGCGCGACTGTCGGCAGGAGCCAGAACGATGACGTTTTTCTGCTCCGTCACGCATGTGTCGACGGCGTTGACCTGGGTGTCGAAGTCGGTCTCCGACTGCATACCCACCATCTTCAGATCGAAATCACCGCGCTTGGCGGCATATTCCTTGGCACCCTCGCTCATGTCCTTGAAGAACTCGTTCGCGAGCGACTTCATCACCAGGCAGACCGTCGGACGGGCGGCATCCGCGGATGCCGGCGCAGCCATGGCGAGAGAACCCAGCACAGCAAATGCCGTGGTGGCTAAAAGTATACGCATGTTTTCCTCCTCCAAAGGGACCGAATGGAAACGGTTCCACTAGCTTTGTATCGGAGCTTCCCGATGGAGTCCAGTTTAAATTCGTGGATGGCTCCTGGCCGAGAAGGCGTTCGCATGCGCGCTCGTTCCAGTTCGAGATCGTCGCCCATTTGCCGAACGAAACGGAAGCATGATGGGGGCGGCACTGAACGTCGGCGACCCAGCAATCCGAGCACGGAAGCGGCGACGGACCGCAAAAGCATCGGTTCGGTTGTCGCCGCATGCCCATCGGCTGAAGCGAGTAGGCTGCGAGATCAATTGAGACATCCCGGCTCCCGCTCTTCGATGCGCAAATCCCTGGCCGCATGGATGACGATGGCTTTCATGGCGCTCTCACAGAAC
>NZ_CAMLFY010000191.1 GCF_946479415.1 uncultured Shinella sp.
GTTAGTGCCTTTAGCTTGGCACAGAACTACATTTTAAGCACGGAAACCGACACCGCCACGCGGCGCTGACCGTCCAATCATGATCTTTATGTTAGATCATGCATAGTCGCATAATGCATTTAAAAAATCCGAGCGCAACATAAATCGGTTCAATCATCGCGCCAGAGCGTGACGCCGGCATCGAGGGCCGAACGGATGAGCCGCGCGGCAAGCGCGTTGCCCATCGTCAGCCGCGTGCCGCGACCGTAGCCCCGAAGTCGGTCACGTGCGGTCCTCCCCACCATCCGGGCGACATGGAGCGCGGACCTGATCGAATCCGTCGGCGCCAGCACGTGTGGCATGTCCGGCAGGTCAATCATCATGCCGCCGGGGGCGTTGAACTCTGGCAGGGGTGCGCGCAGCGTGGCGAACCAGTCGCCGAGTCTCTTGCCGTCATAGGCGACCGGGCTGAGCATCCTGCCGCCCATCGCCGCCCCGGGTTCGTCGGGGTGATAATCGGGGGCGAAGGGGGCGACCGTGAAAGCGACCTCGGTGTTTGCGTGCATGAAATCCAGCATCGCGGGTGCCCCGTCGAGGAACGCGTCTAGCACGTCGCGGCGAAGCTTCGGTCCGACCACCTTCTCGATATATCTCCGGGCATCCGCGATCGAATCCTCGATACCCTGCTCACGCGCCAGGCTGTTCGCCGGGATCCAGGTGCCGCCGCCCGACATCGCGGTCGCGCCGCCGAAATAGCTGGTCTTCTCAACGACAAGGACGTCCAGCCCGCGTTTGGCTGCGACAATCGCAGCGGCGAGACCGGCGCCACCGGAGCCGATCACGACGACGTCCCATTTCGTGCGCATAATACGCCGTTTCCCCATGGTTAGCGCGGCCCGTACGTGGAGGCGGGTCTCAGATCGGAAAGTCTGGCAGTGCTCGCGGCGGTCGCGCCTGTCGGCTGGCAGGCTAAAACCGGCATCGCCATTTTCACAAACCCACCCTATATGGCAGGAATGATCCCGCCGGTTTTTCGTGCTCCCCAAGTCAGACGTTCGGAGGCTCCGTGACTGGGGGAAGCATCCATCCGTCGCCAAAGCTAGCCCGCGATCCGTCCGGCACAATCAAGCGAATCATCGCGGCGGCGCGTGACGAGTTCGGCGCAAATGGTTTCGATGGAGCGAAGGTGGAGCACATCGCTCGCCGCGCAGGCGTGAGTAAACAGCTCGTCTATCTGTATTTCAACGGCAAGGACGAACTCTACAGCGAACTGCTGAAGGTCATGACGCGCGCCGCGTACGAGGGGCTGCTCAAAGTTGACTTCTCCACCATGGCCCCTGAGCTGGCTATTCGCAGCTATATCGAAACGGTGTTCAACCAGTTCCTGGCCGATCCCGTGATGGCGGTCGTGACGCTCGACCAGAGCCTGCATGGCGGCGCCCAAATCCGGCTTGCGCCGGATACCAAGCGGATGCGCGAGGCCCTGCGTCAAAGGTTGCAGATCGCGCTCGACGGCGGGCGCGAGGCCGGTGTGTTCGGCGCACATGTCGGCACCGAAGAGCTTGAGTTCATGACCACGATCATCGTCTCAGGATGCGTATCGTCGCGTGGCATGTTCGCGCGTTTCCTCGGGCGCCGGGCGCCGGAGGACGAGGACCCTGCCGTGTACCGCGATTATGCGGTGAACTTCATCCTGCGCGCCTTGCGCGACTGAGAATGACCTGTCCAACGATGAGCGGTGGCAAGTCGGTGATCAGCGTATTTCCTTATAGGCCAGCGTCGTCACAACACGACCCTTTCCGCTGACGGACAGGCTGCTGGCCGGAATGCTGATGACCCGCATCTCCTTGATCACCTTGACGGCGGTCGGCGAAGCCTTGTCACCGACGAGACTATCGATCACGCCGACGCGGCGGCCGTCGGACGATATCACAACCATCCCGTTCTGCAGCGCAGGCGCCGTAACCTGAGCAACGGCTGTCGGAGCGGCGTCCTGAGCGAAAGCCGGCGCCGCCAGAGCGAAGCTGGACAGGGCGATCAGGGTCGAGACACGAAGCATGAACATTCATTCCTTTTTCCGGCTGTTGCGCGGCTTGGACATAGACTGGCCGATTGGTGCCGATCCACGCCACTAAAGCTACTTGTCGATCCGGTGAACGAAAATTGGCGATTCCCGCCAAAGGACGCCGCCGGGGGTTATCTCGGCCATGTCCTTCAGCTTCGCCTCGAGCTCGGGTGGTCCAGCCCGGCAGAGCTACGCATCTTCCGTCGCGGTCCTTCGTTACGCGGTACGTTTCGTCACGCGATAGAGTGGCCGGAAAGCGGGGGCAAACCTGCCACAGGGCAGGTGCCACCCTCAGCTGCGGCGCCGGATGTGCCCGGCATCAACATTTCTAAAGGAGGCATACTGACATGGCGGTGGATCGTGACGAGGCGATGCGTCTCGCGACATTCTGGGGGACAGTCTCCGAGGAGCATAATGTCGAGAAGTTTGCGACCGTGCTCCACGACGATTTCGTAATGTGGTATAATTTCGATCCCAACAATCGCAGCCGCGAAGAATTCGTGCAGACGCTGCAGAGCGCGCATGCGATGTTTCAGGATCAAAAGAACGAAGACTTGCGCATCACGGTCACCGAAGAAGGGTTCGTACTGCAGGCAACGATGACAGGCGTACTGGACGGCAAACGTATTACATCTCCTTACTGCCTTATTGCCAAGATCAAGGATGGTAAGGTGATCCGTGGCGACGAGTATTTCGATACGGCGCAACTCACCAAGAAAGCTGGCCGGCCGGGCGAGGGCATGGTTTGAGGCTGCGTTTACTGGCGGCAGTTGTGTTTGACGGTCCGTAAAGTTGTGCGAAGGGGGCCGGTGGGCTATAGGCCGCCATCAAGTGGATGCAGTCGCTGATCACAGCTTCAGCCACCAGCTTAGATTTAGGAGTCGAGGATGGATATGGACCAGCCGCTGGCGGGCGCATTCGATATCGGCACCGGCGCTCTCGAGCCCGATGCCTCGATCATGGAGACCGGCAAGGTCCCGCTGGAGGTTTATTACACTCAAGAGCGCTTCGAAGCCGAGAAGGAAGTGTTCGGCCGAGTGTGGCTGAACGTCGCCGAGGCAGCCGAACTCCCGAACATTGGTGATTGGGTTGTGCGCAACGTGAAAATCCGTTCAGTCTCCGCCGTGATTGTGCGGGGCAAGGACGGCGTGATCCGCGCCTTCCACAACATCTGCTCGCATCGCGGCATGAAGCTGGTCTGGGACGACAAAGGCCGTGGCGGCAAATTCTCCTGCCCCTACCATGCTTGGATCTACGACTCGGCCGGTGACCTGGTCAACATCCCTGATGAGGGGTGCTTCCAGCACGTCGACAAGAAGGAAAGCGGCCTCTCACCAATCCGTTGCGAGGTTTGGGAAGGCTTGATCTTCATCAACCTCGACGCCAAGGGGACACAGTCTCTCGACGAATATCTAGGACCGCTCAAGGAGCGGCTCTCGGATATGCCGTTTGCGAGCTATCCATACACCGCGCGTGTCGCATCGATGATCGACGCCAATTGGAAGCTTGCGATCGAAGCACAGTGCGAGGCGTATCATGTTCGCGCGCTCCATGCCCGCACCGTCGGCAAGATGCTGTCCTCCAAGGACAACCCTTACGTCCACCCAATCGTGAACGAATTGCTTGGCGCGCACCGGATGGCATCGGTGCCGCGCAATCCGGACTATGAACTCTCACCCGAAAAGCTGGTGCAGGCGTTCGCGTTCATGAACGCCCAGCAGATGGTGATCGCGGACACAGGCGCACAGGAAAAGCCGGAGCGAACCTTCGCGGGCCACGCCGACATCAACAAGACCGGATCAAATGTGTGGGGCAACGACCAATTCGTGATGTTCCCGCACTTCATTTTTCACGTCTCGCTGGGCGGCTGGTGGCTCCATCGCTTCTGGCCGGTCTCGGCTGGCAAGACCTATTGGGAAGCGGTCTATCATTTCGAGCGTCCGACCAGTCTGCGAGGCCGGATGGCGGTGGAATATTCGCTGGCGCTCAATCGCGACACACTGATGGAAGATAATCTGGCCCTCGTTCAGCAGCAGGAAGTGATGGAAAGCGGCGCCAAGAAGATCGTCCAGTTCGGCGAGCAGGAACTGCTCTGTAAACATCTCGCAGCGGTATCCGAGGCTGCGATGAACGATCGTGCATCAATGGCCGTCGCGGCCGAGTAACGTTCTTCCGATTGTCTATCAGGCGGCGTCGCGAGGATCATCGCGACGCCGCCGTTTTTCTCCACAGGTGGCTATCTGAACTTTGATGGGTGAGCCGCATCGTGAAGCGATCCGCGCAAATGATCCGATTACGTCACTTGGCGGACTCGAAGGGATAAAGATGGATCTGGGGATTCAAGGCAAGCGCGCCCTGGTGACGGGCAGCACGACCGGCATCGGCGCGGCGACAGCGACACTGCTTGCCCAGGAAGGCGCTCACGTCGTTATTCACGGCCGCAACGCGGAGCGCGCTGCGGCCGTGAAGGTGGAAATCGAGGCGGCGGGCGGCACGGCGGCGATTGCGCTCGGCGATCTCAGCCGCGACGACAGCGCCGAGGGGGCATTGAAGGCGGCGCTCGATGCGTTCGGCGGGATCGACATCCTCGTCAATAATCTCGGCCATTACGAACCCTTCGCACCTGTCTGGACCGACGCCACACCGGCCGAATGGGCGGCCACCTATGAAGCCAATGTGATTGCCGCGGTCCGCACGATCCGCGCGGCGCTGCCGGGCATGAAGGAAGCCGGCTGGGGTCGCATCATCAATATCGCCAGCGGTGCTTATACCCAACCCCCGCCGGAATTTCCGACCTATGGTCCGTCAAAGGCCGCACTGGTCAATCTTTCAGTCAGCCTCGCGCGTGCGGTGCCGCTGACCGGCGTGACGGTTAATACGGTCAGCCCCGGCAACGTGCTGACCGAGGCGATGAAGGGTAACCTTCCGCAGATCGGCAAGGCGGCGGGCTGGCCAGAGACCGATCTGTTGGACATCGAGACACGTTTCGTGTCGGAAAAATGGCCAAACCCTGTCGGGCGAATGGGGCGCAGCGAGGAGATCGCGGCGCTGATCGCGTTCTTGGCAAGCACACATTCCGGCTACATCACCGGTACAAATTATCGCATCGACGGCGGATCGCACGCGACGCTGAATTGAGACTGCGCAATCAGCTGCGCGAGGAGAGACGAATGAAATTGGCAGGCAAGGTCGCGATCATTACGGGCGCAGGCAGCGGCATGGGCGCCGAAGAGGCGGTGATGTTCGCCGCAGAGGGCGCGAAGGTGGTAATTACCGACATCAACATTGAGGCCTGCCGCAAGATTGCCGCAGAGATTGGCGACGACGCGATCGCGATCGAACATGATGTCGCTGACGAAAACGGCTGGAAGACCGTCGTGGACGCGACGCTTGAGAAGTTCGGAAAAATTGACATTTTGGTCAACAATGCCGGCCTAACGAAGGCGCTCGGCTTGATGGATACCGATCCGGCGTTCATGCGACGGATGCTGGATGTCAACATTACCGGATCGTTCCTCGGGATGCGTGCGGTCGCCGAACCGATGGGCCAGAACGGAGGCGGTGTGGTGATCAATATCGCGTCGGGCTTGGCGTTCACGAGCTTGCCGGGATATTTCGCTTATGGCGTCTCTAAATGGGGCGTACGCGGCATGACACGGTTAGGCTCCAAGGATCTCGCACCCTATAATATACGGGTTGTGACGGTGACCCCCGGCGCGATCGAGACGCCTTCGCTGGTCGCGGCCGTGCGCGAAAACGCCAAGACGATGATTCCCCTGGGCCGCGTCGGTGGATCGGACGAGTTCGCGCGTGTCGTCGTGTTCGTCGCGTCGGACGATGCGAGCTATATCTCTGGTGCTGAAATCATGGTCGATGGTGCGATGATCTGCTGACAACCATTTTCGCCC
>NZ_CAMLFY010000192.1 GCF_946479415.1 uncultured Shinella sp.
TTCGCGCATTCCCCCGCTTTTGTGGCCCACGCTTTTGTGTTCGCAACGGTGCGAGAGCGCCGACCGCCCCGTTTCGCCCGCCCGCGACTTGGGCTAGAACCCGCTCATGACTCGCGACACCGAACAGAAACTCGCCGATCTCAACCAGCCGCCGCTCTGGTCGGGCATCAACGCCTATCGCTCCGATCCGCTGCTGGTGGATGCCACCGATGCGATGCCGAAGGGCCTGCGCGACGAGTTCGATGCGATCGGCCGTTATGTGACCTCACCGGAAGCGCAGGAGCTGGCGCGCATGGCCAATGAGGGCGTGCCGCAGCTGCGCACCCATGGCCCGCGCGGCGAGCGTCTCGATGTCGTCGATTATCACCCGGCCTGGCATGCGCTGATGCGCCGCTCCATGGCGAGCGGGCTGCATTCCTCGCTGTGGGAAAACGTCGCTGACGAGCAGGGCCGGGCGCACAAGGCGCGCGCCGTGCGCTTCTACCTGACGGCGCAGCTCGAATGCGGCCATCTCTGCCCGTTGACGATGACGAGCGCCTCGGTCGCAGCCCTCTCGGCCTCGCCGCAGGTGCAGCGCGAATGGGGCCGGAAAATCCTGTCGCGCAAATATGACAGCGCCAACAAGCCGGCCATGCAGAAGAGTGCCATCACCATCGGCATGGGCATGACGGAAAAGCAGGGCGGCACGGATGTGCGCGCCAACACCTCTTCGGCCGAGCGCGTCGGCGAGGGCATCTACCGGCTAACGGGCCATAAATGGTTCATGTCCGCGCCGATGAGCGACGGTTTCGTCATGCTGGCGCAGACACGCGAGGGTGTCGGCTGCTTCCTCGTGCCGCGCCTGCTCGAGGACGGCGCCAGCAACGGCCTGCGCTTCCAGCGCCTGAAGGACAAGATCGGCAACCGCTCCAACGCGTCGTCAGAAGTGGAGTTCTCCGATACGTTCGGCTTCCTGCTCGGCGCCCCGGATGCCGGCATCCGCACGATCCTCGACATGGTGACGCTGACGCGGCTTGACTGCGCACTGGCCTCCTCGGGCATCATGCGCGCCTCGCTGGCCGAGGCCGTGCACCACACCCGTGGCCGGAACGTCTTCGGCAAGCCGCTCGTGGCGCAGCCGATCATGACGCGGGTGCTCGCCGACATGGCGCTCGATGTCGCCGGCGCCACGGCGCTTTCGCTGCGCCTCGCCGAAGCCTTCGACAAGGCGCGCGACAGCGCGGAAGATGCCGCCTATGCCCGTATCATGACGCCGGTCGTGAAATACTGGTGCTGCAAGATCGCGCCTGCGCTGATCTATGAAGCCATGGAGTGCATCGGCGGCAGCGGCTATGTCGAGGAACGACCGATCGCGCGGCATTACCGCGAGGCGCCGGTCAATGCGATCTGGGAAGGCTCCGGCAATGTCATGGCGCTCGACCTGATGCGTGTCATCGGCCGGGGCAGGGACCTGTTCGAAATCCTGTTCAACGGGCTTGCCCGCGATCTCGGCTCGGCCGGCAAGAAGACGGTGGACGTGCTGCGTGCCTGCCTGTCGCTGTGCGAACGGGATGAGGGTGCTGCCCGCATGCTGGTCGAGCAATTGGCGCTCGCCGCCGCAGCTGCGGAACTCTACCGCGCAGGTGCCGGCCGCGTCGCCGATGCCTTCCTCGAAACGCGCCTCGCCTCCGGCTGGCGCTCGACCTACGGCATGCTCGATTCGCGTTTCGACTCGGCCTACATCGTCGACCTGCTTTATCCGCCGGCCAGATAGGCCGTCGTCGCCAGCACCATCGGAATGGTGAAGAACGAGGCGATGGTCTGCAGCGTCGCGACGGCGGCGTACAAAGGCGCATCGCCGCCCATCTGCTTTGCAAGAACATAACCGTTCAAAGCTGTTGGAACACTCGCGCCCATGGCAATCGTCAGCAGCGGTTCCCCACGCATGCCGAGCGCATAGGCGGCACTTGTCATGACCAGCGGCATGAAAACGAGCTTCATTACCACGGGTAACAGCGCCAGCGGGCGAGGCTTTAGCGCATCGGCCAACTTCAAGCCGGCGCCAACCATGATGAGGCCGAGGCTGAGCGAGGTGTCCGCCACGAGTTCCACCGTCTGCATCAGCGGGGCATAAAGTTTGATTTCCAGCAGGTTGACGGTGACGCCGAGCATCGAGCCGATGATCATCGGATTGGTGACGATCTTCTGCGCGAAGGTTTTGAGATTGCGCGCACCGCCGCCGAACCAGACCAGAACGGCAATATTGTAGAAGTTGAGGGGAATGATAATCAGCGTCGCCACGAGCGCGACAAGGGCAAGGCTTTGCGCGCCGTAGAGCTTTTCGCCGATCGCCAGCGCGATGAAGGCGTTCCAGCGTGTCGAAGTCTGGAAGACCGATGTAAACGACGCGGCCGAAACGCCTGTCGCACGAAACAGGGGCCAGGCAAACGCCAGCAGCAATGCGATTGCCGTCACCGAGCCGATCGAGCCCAAGGCGATCGTGCCCGCCGCCATGCCGGCGAATTCCGCATTGGCGAGCGTGGTGAAAAGCAGCGAGGGGAACAGCACGAAGAAGCCGAGCTGTTCGAGCCCGTTCCACATGTCCCGGTCGATCAGCCGCCAGCGCTTGAGAAAGGCGCCCAGCACGACGAGCAGGAAGACGGGCAGGATGCTTTCGAAAATGGGGAGCATGGAACCGGATCGGACAAGAGCGATGTCAGGTCATTCCACGCCGCGGGCTTTGTGACAAGAGAGGCCGGCCAATTGGCTTCCATGTGGAAATTAACCTTACCAAATGGTTTCCGTTGCGCGGTGAGGGTTAACGGGCCAAGGTGCCGTTTACTTGGTGTTAACCATGCGAGTGAGTGCAAGCCATGGCCAGTACGGCCCGGATTTCGGTCATGACGACCCTGTTTTCCTTCGCGGCGGTGGATATCGTCGTCCCGCTTCTCGTGATTGTCGGGAGCATCGCTGTCAGTGAAGTGCTCTTCGCTGTCGCCGATCTCGTCACGGCGAAGAGGAGGGCGGCATGAAGTGGTTCCTGATCCTGTGGGCAGGCCCTATCGCGCTCCTGGGAAGCTGGTACGGGCTTTCCTACTACGACATGAATTTCGGCTTCTTCATGCTGACGCGCCAGACGCATGATCTGGTGTTCCAGATCTACGGCCATATCCTCGGTATTCCGCCGGAGGACCTGCCGCTCCTGGTGCTGCGTGCCATCATCGTGGACAGCCTTGTCGTCTTCGCCATCCTTGCTTTCCGCCGCCGCAAGCAGATCTCTGCCTGGTGGCAGGCCCGTCATCAATCGGTGCCGGCTTCTCTTGCGAGAGATGAAAGCCTGTCCAGCGCGCCCTGAAGGATGAACGAGGCGGCGGCCGAATCGATGCGCTCGGCCCGCTTCTTGCGCGACACATCCATCTCGATCAGCGTGCGCTCCGCCGCGACCGTCGACAGCCGCTCATCCCAGAAGACGAAGGGAATGTCGGTTTTATCGGACATGGAGCGCACGAAGGCGCGCGTCGCCTGAACGCGCGGACCGGCGCTGCCGTCCATATTCACAGGCAGGCCGATGACGAAGGCCGCGACCTTCTCCTTTGCGGCGAAGGCCAGCAATACCTCCGCATCCTGCGTGAACTTTACCCGTTTCAGCACGGGCCGGGGCGTTGCCAGCCGGCGGCCGAGATCGGAGACGGAAAGCCCGATCGTCTTGGTGCCGAGGTCGAGGCCGGCGATCGGCTGGCCGGGCAGGAGGCTTTGCGCCAGGTCTTCCAGTGTCAGCGTCGCCATGGCGAACCTCTCAGCGCTTGCGGACGAATTCGGTGCGCAGCACCAGGCCGCGAATGGTCTCGTGCCGGCAGTCGATTTCTTCCGGGTTGTCGGTGAGGCGGATCGTCTTGATGACGGTGCCCTGCTTCAGCGTCTGGCCGGCGCCCTTCACCTTCAGGTCCTTGATGAGCACGACCGAATCGCCATCGGCCAGCACATTGCCGCCGGCATCGAGCACCACGTTCTTCGCGGCCTTTTCCGCTGCGATCTCGGAGGCCGGGCGCCATTCGCCTGTCACGTCGTCATAGATATAGTCGTCGTCGCTCATGGCGGAATTCCCTCAATTTCGTAAAGCCACGCTTATAACGATCCCGCGACGGATGGAAACGGCCTTCACCAGGACTATATTGCCTCGCGAATCCCAAATGGAGAACAATCATGAAAATCACCTGGCTCGGCCATTCCGCCTTCCGCATCGAAACGGCGAAGGCGAAGATCCTCATCGACCCGTTCTTCACCGGCAATCCGGCCTTTGACGACGCGACCCGCAAGGACGCCGTCGCCGGGCTCACGCACGTCCTGCTCACCCACGGTCATGGCGACCATGTCGGCGATACGATCCAGATCGCCAAGGAGACCGGCGCGACGGTGCTCGCCAATGCGGACCTTGCGGCATGGCTCGGCGCGAAGGGCGTCGAGAAGGTCGATATGGGCAATACCGGCGGCACCGTGCATTTCGACGGCTTCTCCACCACTTTCGTGAACGCGCTGCATTCCTCCGCGCAGATCACCGAGGACGGCACCTCCCATTCGCTCGGCAATGCCAATGGCCTCGTGCTGCATTTCGAGGACGAGCCGACGCTCTACCATATGGGCGATACGGACATCTTCTCTGACATGGCGTTGATCCACGAGCTGCACCAACCGGAAATCGGCCTCGTGCCGATCGGCGACCGTTTCACCATGGGCGGTGCCGTTGCGGCACTCGCCTGCCAGCGCTTTTTCAAGTTCGACACGGTCATTCCCTGCCACTACGGCTCCTTCGGCATCATCGACCAGACGGCCGACCTCTTCGTGCAGGCGATGGACGGCGCATCCTCGAAGATCGAGGTGCCGAAGTCCGGCGGCGTGGTGACGCGCTAAGCGGCAGGAAAACGGGCGAGGGGGCGTGGAACGGGCCATTCCCCCGTTGCGCCTCCGGGGCTTGGTCAGTATAGCGGGTAGGAAATTTCCTGTCGGAGACCATCCATGTCCGTAGATCTAGCCACCGTAAAGCGCGTCGCGCGCCTTGCCCGCATCGCCGTCAGCGAGGAAGAGGCAAACCGCATGACCGGCGAGCTGAACGGTATCCTCGGCTTCGTCGAGCAGCTTTCCGAAGTGAATGTCGAGGGCGTGGAGCCGATGACCTCAGTCACGCCCATGGAGATGCGCAAGCGCCAGGACGTCGTCAATGACGGCAACAAGGCCGACGCTGTCGTCGCCAATGCGCCGGCCACCGACCGCAACTTCTTCCAGGTGCCGAAGGTCGTCGAATAAATCCGCCTTTGCCGCCCGCGCCGTCCGCTTCCGAAAGTAGTTCCATGACCGACCTTACTCGCCTCACCATTGCCGAAGCCCGCGAAAAGCTCTCCGCCAAGGAGATCAAAGCCGTCGAACTGACGGACGCGTATCTTTCTGCGATCGAAGCGGCCAATCCGGCGATCAATGCCTATGTCACCGTGACGCCGGAAAAGGCGCGCGAGATGGCAAAAGCCTCCGACGGCCGTATTGCCGACGGCAAGGCCGGCGCGCTGGAAGGCATTCCGCTCGGCATCAAGGACCTGTTCGCGACCGAAGGCGTGCACACGCAGGCCTGCAGCCACATCCTCGACGGCTTCAAGCCGAAATATGAGTCGACCGTCACCCAGAACCTCTGGAACGATGGCGCCGTCATGCTCGGCAAGCTGAACATGGACGAGTTCGCCATGGGCTCCTCTAACGAGTCGTCTTACTACGGTGCCGTCAAGAACCCGTGGCGCGCGCAGACCTCCAACGCCGATCTCGTGCCCGGCGGCTCCTCCGGCGGTTCGGCCGCCGCTGTCGCCGCCTTCCTCTGCGCCGGCGCGACTGCAACCGATACCGGCGGCTCGATCCGCCAGCCCGCCGCCTTCACCGGCACCGTCGGCATCAAGCCGACCTATGG
>NZ_CAMLFY010000193.1 GCF_946479415.1 uncultured Shinella sp.
GGCACGCTGCGCTGCGCCGTCGTTCTCGACTTCCCGCCGATGGGCTCGCGCGACGAAGCCAACAACCCGATCGGCTTCGACGTCGACTATTGCAACGATCTGGCCAAGGCGCTCGGCGTCACCGCCGAGATCGTCGAAACGCCCTTCCCGGAACGTATCCCGGCCCTGATGTCCGGCCGCGTCGATGTCGGCGTCGCCTCGACCTCCGACACGCTGGAACGCGCCAAGACCGTCGGCATGACGATCCCCTACTTCGCCTTCCAGATGGCCGTCACGGCCAATGACAAGTCGGGCGTCAAGTCCTTCGAAGACATGAAGGGCAAGGTCGTCGGCGCCACCGCCGGCACGTTCGAAGCCATCGCGCTCGAAAAGTCGGTCAAGGAATGGGGTGCCGGCGAATTCCGTCCGTACCAGACCCAGGCCGACGTCTTCCTCGCGCTGAGCCAGGGCCAGATCGACGCTACCGTTTCCACCTCGACGGTTGCACAGTCCAACGTCAAGGGCGGCAAGTTCGCCGGCATCTCGGTCGTCGGCAACGCGCCCTACGACATCGACTATGTCGCACTCTTCACCAACCGCGAAGAATACGGCCTGATCAACTACCTGAACCTGTTCATCAACCAGCAGGTTCGCACCGGCCGTTACAACGAGCTCTACGAAAAGTGGGTCGGCGGCGAAGTTCCGTCGCTTTCGGTCAACGGCGTTTATCGCTAATCTGCCGTTTTAAAGGCGGCGCGGAAGCCTCTTCCGCGCCGCTCATCGTTTCCGAAGGGTGAGACGGCAATGTTCAGTTACAATTTCCATTGGAATCAGGCGTTCAAGGCCCTGCCGCAGATGCTGGACGGCGCGCTCGTCACGCTCCAGATCGCCCTGCTGTCCATGGCCATCGGCCTTGCCGTCGCGCTCGCGCTGACGCTTTTCCGGCTGTCCGGCAACCGCATCCTCAACGGCTTCGCCACCGTTTGGGTCGAGATCGCGCGCAACACGCCGGCGCTCTTCCAGATCTACATGGCGCATTTCGGCCTCGGCAGCTTCGGCATCCATCTCAGCCCCTATACGGCGCTGCTGGTCGGCATCGCCTTCAACAATGCCGGCTATCTCGCGGAAAATTTCCGCGGCGCGCTGAAAGCTATCCCCGAGACGCAGACCCGCGCCGGCCGCTCGCTCGGCATGACGCCGCTTCAGGCCTTCCACTACATCGTCATGCCGCAGATGCTGCGCATCGCCTTCCTGCCGGCCACCAACCAGATGGTCTGGGCGATCCTGATGACCTCGCTCGGCGTCACCGTCGGCATGAACACCGACCTCGCCGGCGTCACCCAGGCGCTGAATGCGGTGTCCTTCCGGACCTTCGAATTCTTCGCGCTCGCAGCCGTCATCTACTACGTGATCGCCAAGGTCGTGACGCTGGCTGCGCGCCTCGCCGCCACGCGCATGTTCCGTTACTGAGAGAGGTAAACCATGTTCGATACCGCTCTCACACTTGCCGATCTCGGCTTCCTCGCGCAAGGCGCCGTCATGACGCTGGCGGTCACGGCCGTCTCCGTGCTGGCCGGCACCGTTCTCGGCGTCGTCTTCGGCGTACTGCGCAACCAGCTCGGCACCTATTGGTCGCTGCCGATCACCTTCCTGCTCGACATCTTCCGCTCCGTGCCGCTGCTCATCCAGCTCGTGCTCGGCAATGCGTTGCAGTCGATCATGAAGCTCGGCTGGGCGCCGTTCACCACCTCCTGCGTGGTGCTGTCGCTCTATACGGCGGCCTATTGCACCGAGATCGTGCGCGGTGGCATCTCCGCCGTGCCGACCACGACGCGCCGCGCGGCCCGCTCGCTTGGCATGACCTGGTGGCAGGACATGCGCTACATCGTGGCGCCGCTTGCCACCCGCGTCTCGCTGCCCGCCTGGATCGGGCTGACGCTCGGCGTCATGAAGGATTCGGCGCTGGTGCTCTGGCTCGGCCTCATCGAGCTCCTGCGCGCCTCGCAGATCCTCGTCACGCGCCTGCAGGAACCGCTGTTCATCCTGCTGATCTGCGGCGCCATCTACTTCATCATCAGCTTCCCCATAGCCCGGCTTGGCGGCTATCTCGAAAAACGGTGGTCCAATGATTGAGATCGAAAACGTCCGCAAGTCCTTCGGCCAGCTCGAAGTTCTCAAGGGGATCAACCTCACCGTCCAGAAGGGCGAAGTGCTGACCATCATCGGCGGCTCGGGCTCGGGCAAGTCGACGCTGCTCACCTGCATCAACGGCCTGGAGACCATCGATGCCGGCCGCATCGTCGTCGACGGCACCGATGTCCATGCCAAGGGCACGGACCTCAACAAGCTGCGCCGCAAGCTCGGCATCGTGTTCCAGCAGTTCAACGCCTTCCCGCATCTGACCGTGCTGGAAAACGTCATGCTGGCGCCGGTCAAGGTGCTCGGCCAGTCCAAGGCCGAAGCCGAGGCGATGGCCGTCAAGCAGCTGACCCATGTCGGTCTCGGCGACAAGCTGAAGGTCTATCCGAGCCGCATGTCGGGCGGCCAGCAGCAGCGCATGGCGATTGCCCGCGCGCTTGCCATGTCGCCGGCCTATATGCTGTTCGACGAGGTGACCTCGGCGCTCGATCCGCAGCTCGTCGGCGAAGTGCTCGACACACTGCGCATGCTGGCCTCCGAAGGTATGACGATGATCTGCGTGACGCACGAAATGAAGTTCGCCCGCGAAGTCTCCGACCGCGTCGCCTTCTTCCATAAGGGCGTCATGGCCGAGATCGCGCCGCCGGAAGAGCTGTTCGGCGCGCCGAAGGATCCGGAACTGAAGACCTTCCTCGCCGCAACGCATTGAGACCATGATGAACACAGACATCCAGCCCGGCGTCGTCATCATCGGCGCCGGTGTCGTCGGCCTTTCGGCGGCCATCGCCGCACAGGCGCGCGGCCTCACCGTCACCGTTCTGGAACGCGACGCCCCGGCGGCCGGCGCTTCCGCCGGCAATGCCGGCGCCTTCGCCTTCACCGACATCCTGCCGCTCGCCTCGCCCGGCATCCTGAAGAAGGCGCCGAAATGGCTGCTCGATCCCCTCGGCCCGCTCAGCGTGCCGCCGTCCTATGCCGTCAAGATCGCACCGTGGATGTTCCGCTTCTGGCGCGCCTGTTCGGCCAGCCGCGTCGCCCATTCCACGGCGGCGCAGACCGCGCTGATGGATCTTTCCAGGGCCGAGCTGGAACCATTCCTCGCCCAGACCGGCACCGCCGACATGCTGCGCAAGGAAGGCAACCTGCAGGTCTATGAAAGCCAGGCCGAGCTCAACGCCTCGCTGCCCGGCTGGAAGGCCCGCGAACAGCACGGCGTCGAGTTCCACCACCTCGATGCCAATGCCATGGCGGCGATCCAGCCCGGCCTTGCGCCGCGCTTCACGCATGGCACGTTTACGCCCGGCTGGTATTCCATCGCCGATCCAAAACTCTACACGCTGGCGCTCGCCGATCATTTTCGCGCCCAGGGCGGCGTAATCGAGCGGGCCGACGTCTCCGGCCTGCATCCGGTTGAGAGCGGCATCGAGATCCGCACGACGGACGGCCGCACGCTGCGGGCGCAAAAGGTCGTGCTGTCGGCTGGCGCCTTTTC
Organism: uncultured Shinella sp.; assembly: GCF_946479415.1. The sequence goes on from NZ_CAMLFY010000193.1 coordinate 3,611, forward strand.
GCATCAGGTCGCCCGCTCGCTTGGCGAAACCATCCCGCTCGAAACCGAGCGCGGCTATAACACGACATTGCCCATCGACGCCTTCGACCTGCGCACGCAGGTAACCTTTGGCGGCCACGGCTTCGTCGTTACCCGGCTTTCGACCGGCATCCGCGTTGGCGGCGCGGTGGAGCTTGGCGGACTGAAGCTACCGCCGAACTTCCAGAGATCGCAAGCCATGCTGGAAAAGGCGCGCGCCTTCCTGCCGGGCCTCAAGCCCCAGGGCGGCATGCAGTGGATGGGTTTTCGCCCGTCGCTGCCCGACAGCCTGCCGGCGATCGGTCGCGCCCGCGCCACGCCTGATGTCATCTATGCCTTCGGCCACGGCCATCTCGGCCTCACGCAATCCGCCGGCACCGCCCGTCTCGTCGCCGATCTTCTGACCGACCGGCCGACGACCATCGACATCGCATCCTTCTCGCCGCAACGTTTCTAGGAGCTATTCTATGACAGCGCTCTCCGCCCGCAGCATTCTTGCCGGAACAGCCTCCGGTCCGATCATCGCCGCGGGCGAGGCGCTGAGTTTCTGGGGCGGTGTCGATCCGGCGACGGGCCGCGTCATCGACGTGCACCATCCGCTGCATGGCGTGACGATCACCGGCGGCATTCTGATGATGCCATCGAGCCGGGGCTCCTGCACCGGCTCCGGCGTGCTGCTCGACCTGGCATTGACCGGCCGCGCGCCGGCCGCCCTTGTTTTCAGAGAGGCGGAGGACGTGCTGACGCTCGGGGCGCTGATCGCCGCGGAAATGTTCGGCAAATCGCTGCCGGTTTTGCGCCTCTCGCATGAGGCCTATGACGCGCTCTGTCGTGCCAGGACGGCGACGATCAGCGACACAGCGATTGAAGCCGACGGCCTCGTCATCCCCGTTTCCCCACCGGCCACATCCGCGCTCAATCTCACCGAGAACGACCGCGCCATGCTCGACGGCCGCGACGGTATCGCGGTGCAGCTGGCATTGCGCATCACCGCCGCCATGGCGGCCCAGCAGGGTGCCGAAAAGCTCATCGACGTGGTGCAAGGCCATATCGATGGCTGCATCTATGCCAGCCCCGCCAACCTGACCTTCGCGGAAAAGATGGCCGATATGGGCGCCAAAGTGTGCGTGCCGACCACCATGAACGCCATTTCCGTCGACCGCGCCAACTGGGAAAAGCAGGGTGTGCCGCACGATTTCGGCGACCCGGCCGCGCGCCTCGCCGACGCCTATGTGCGCATGGGCTGCCGTGCGACCTTCACCTGCTCACCCTATCTGCTCGACAGCGCGCCGAAGACGGGCGAGGCCATCGCCTGGGCCGAATCCAATGCCGTGATCTTCGCCAACACGGTGCTCGGCGCCCGCACGGCCAAACATCCCGACTTCCTCGACCTCTGCATCGCGCTCACCGGCCGTGCGCCGCTCTCAGGCGTCTATCTCGACGAACACCGCAAGGCCCAGCGCGTCATCGACGTCGAGCTGCCCGAGAATATCGATGACGCCTTCTGGCCTATCGTCGGCTATCTCGCCGGTCGCGCGGCACCCGACCGTATTCCGCTGCTGCGCGGCCTTGCCGCTGCCAAGCCGACGCAGGACGACCTCAAGGCGCTCTGCGCCGCCTTCGGCACTACCTCGGCCGCCCCGATGCTGCATATCGAGGGCGTGACGCCGGAAGCCGATGGCATCGCCGCCGACGCTGCCGACCACACGAGGATCACGCGCGCCGACATGGTCGATGTCTGGACGATGTTCAACGACGGTCCAGAACAGGTCGAACTCGTCGCCATCGGCAGCCCGCATGCCTCGGCCTCCGAATGCCGGGCGCTGGCCGACGCCTTGGGTGACCGCAAGCGCCATCCCGACGTGACCGTCATCGTCACGGCCGGCCGTGACATCATGGCGGAAACCGGCGATGTCCTGACGCGGCTCAGGGCGAGCGGCGTTCAGGTCCTGCCGGATCTCTGCTGGTGCTCGATCTCCGAACCGGTCTTCCCGACCAAGACACGGGCGCTCCTCACCAATTCCGGCAAAT
>NZ_CAMLFY010000194.1 GCF_946479415.1 uncultured Shinella sp.
GCTTGATGATGCCGCCGATGAAGTAGAGGCAGCTTTCCGACAGGCCGGCATATTCGTCGCCGGCGAACTGGGGCTTCGAATCCTTCCAGATCGACAGGTGGACGTGCATGCCCGAGCCGTTGTCGCCGAAGATCGGCTTCGGCATGAAGGTTGCCGTCTTGCCATAGGCATTGGCGACCTGGTGCACGACATATTTGTAGATCTGCACCTTGTCGGCGCTGCGGACGAGCGTGTCGAACTTCACGCCGAGTTCGTGCTGGGCGGCTGCCACTTCATGGTGCTGCTTTTCGACGGTGACGCCCATCTCGGTCAGAACCGTGAGCATTTCCGAGCGCATGTCCTGGCACGAATCGACCGGGGGAACCGGGAAGTAGCCGCCCTTGACGCGCGGACGATGGCCGAGGTTGCCGGTCTCGTAGTCGGTGTCGTCGTTGGACGGCAGTTCGGACGAGTCGAGCTTGAAGCCCGTATTGTACGGGTCGGCCTTGTACTTGACGTCGTCGAAGACGAAGAATTCCGGTTCCGGGCCGGCATAGACGGTGTCGCCGATACCCGAGGCCTTGAGGTAGGCTTCGGCCTTCTTGGCCGTGCCGCGCGGGTCGCGGTTATAGGCTTCGCCCGAGACCGGGTCGAGAATGTCGCACATGATGACGAGGGTGGACTGCGCGAAGAACGGATCGACGTGAACCGTCGCCGGATCGGGCATCAGCACCATGTCGGACTCGTTGATGGCCTTCCAGCCGCCGATCGAGGAGCCGTCGAACATGACGCCGTCGGCGAACATGTCTTCATCGACGCAGCCGACATCCATCGTGACGTGATGCAGCTTACCCTTGGGATCGGTGAAGCGCAGGTCGACGAACTTGACGTCGTTTTCCTTGATCTGCTTGAGGATTTCGTTGGCAGTCGTCATGTGTATTGGTCCCTGTGTGAAATGACGCGTGGATAAGCCTCGGCCGAAAGGCCGGGCGGGATCAGATGGCGTCGACGCCGGTCTCGCCGGTGCGGATGCGGATGACTTCTTCGACGTTGGAGACAAAGATCTTGCCATCGCCGATACGGCCGGTCTGGGCGGCGTTGCGGATCGCCTCGATGACGGCTTCCGCATTCTCGTCGGCCAGAACGACCTCGACCTTCACCTTGGGCAGAAAGTCGACAACATATTCGGCACCACGGTAGAGCTCCGTGTGCCCCTTCTGGCGTCCAAAGCCCTTCGCCTCGGTGACGGTGATACCCTGCAAGCCGACTTCCTGCAGCGCCTCCTTCACCTCATCGAGCTTGAAGGGCTTGATGATCGCTTCGATCTTTTTCATGAGAAAATGTCTCTCCGCTTCTCCCGTTCGCGCGCGGTTTGCGCCCGCTGCAAACTCCAAATGCACGTAGCATGCCAAGTTGAAGGAAATTGCATGCCAGATCGGACGAATTTCGTGCCTCTGCTGATCCCGCTCGTCATCACCTGGCGATGATGCGGCTTTCCGGCCGAAAGGGCTAGGGGGGATCTGCCTAAAAATTGTCACTTCCGGTGCCGGCGGGTAAACGATGCCGGACTTTCGCTCACCAGCCGCGCGGAAAGCCGCAAAATTAAGCACACAAGCCGTGCATATGCCGAAAAAATGAGCTGACGGACGCATCTGCGGTCGGACTTGTCTCCGGCAGGCCTTTGCGGGCATGGTGTGAACATGCACCAGGAAATCGATACGCTGATCGTCACGCCAGAGGATATGGGTCGCATCGATCGCGCCGCCGCCGCATCGGGCCTTTCGAGCTATGGCCTGATGGAACGGGCAGGGCAGGCCGTGGCCGCGGCGGCCCTCCGGCGCTATTCCGGCGCGCTGCGTTTTGCCGTGCTTTGCGGCCCCGGCAACAATGGCGGCGACGGCTACGTGGCGGCGCGCGCATTGGCTGACGCCGGAGCAACGGTTGCCGTTCACGCCCTCGGAGACCCGGCCGCACTCAAGGGCGATGCTGCGATCGCTTTCGCCGCCTTCCAGGGAAGCGTCGCAAGGCTTTCGGACTATGCGCCCAGGACGGGCGATGTCGTCATCGATGCCCTGTTCGGCGCCGGCCTGTCGCGCGATGTTTCCGACGACGTGGCGGGCGTCATCGATGCCGTGCGCAGGGCTTCGGTTGCCGTGCTTGCCGTCGACCTTCCCTCTGGTGTGGACGGGCGCACGGGACAGGTGAGGGGCGCGGCGTTCGAGGCCGAGGCGACCGTCACCTTCGTCTGCCGAAAGCCCGGTCACGTGCTGCTGCCGGGTAAGACGCTTTCCGGCGCACTCGAGATATTCGACATTGGCATTCCATCCCGCATTCTCGCGCAGCATAGCGCGCATATGCGGGTCAACACGCCGGCCATCTGGCGGCTGGCCCTGCCGTCACAAACCGGCGCAACCCACAAATATGTGCGCGGCCATCTCGCCGTGTTTTCCGGACCGGCCATGGCCACAGGTGCCGCAAGGCTTTCCGCCGCAGCCGGCCTTCGCGCCGGGGCCGGTCTCGTGACCATCCTGTCGTCGAAAGATGCCGCCCCGGCCAATGCCGCGCATCTGACCGCCGTCATGCTGAAGACCATCGACGGCGAAAAGGATCTCATAGCGCTGCTGGAGGACGAGCGGCTGAAGACCTTCGTGCTTGGCCCCGGCTTCGGAGATGTCGACATGGCAAGGCGATATGTTGACCGGATCGCCGAACAGGAGCGCCGGCTCGTTCTGGATGCCGATGGCATCAGCGCGTTCCGCGACGATCCGCAGGCATTGTTTTCCCTCTTCGCCGCGGGAAGCCCGCGCCTCGTGCTGACCCCGCATGACGGCGAGTTCGCCCGGCTGTTTCCCGATCTCGCCAAGGACGAGGCACTGTCCAAGATCGATCGTGCCCGCAAAGCGGCCATGCGCAGCAACGGCGTTCTCATCCTCAAGGGTGCCGACACCGTCATTGCCGCGCCCGATGGCCGTGTGCTCGTCAACGACAATGCCCCGCCATGGCTTGCGACCGCCGGCTCCGGTGATGTCCTGGCCGGCATTGCCGGCGCGCATCTCGCGCAGGGCATGCCTGCCTTCGAAGCCGCTGCGGGCGCCGTCTGGCGCCACGGCGAGGCAGGACGCATCGCGGGCAAGGGGCTGACCGCCGAAGACTTGCCCGAAGCCATCCCGGCGTGGAGGACGCTATGAGGGTTTTTGGTGCGGTCGAGAAGACTTGAATTCGGCTTGCCGGGAGAGCGATGAATTCACTTCCATAGAGCAGCGATTTCATCGATCACAGACAACATGAGGCCGCGCCGGGCGCCCATGTCCAAGCACTTTTTCCGTCTTTCCGAGGCGTTTCTACGGCGAGACCGGGCGGACCGCAATCCGCTCTCAGCTCACCCGCTTTTGCAGTTCCCGCGCGCCGTTCGGCGCATTCACCTTGCCTGAGGTGATGAAGAAGGCGAAGACGTCGCGGCCCTTCTTAGCCGGCTTCGTATCCGGGTCGATCTTCGGCAGGTCCGATGGCTCGCCGCCGGCAGCCCAGTCTTTCAGCCGTCCAGCCCATTCATCGAGCGCTTTCTCCGGATAGCAGGTCTTGATGTCATCAGAGCCCTTTTGCAGGCGCGCATAGACGAAATCGCCGGTCACGTCAGCGATCTCGGGATAGTCTTCGTGCTGCGCATAGACGATCGTCGCCCTGTATTTTCGGGCGAGCGCCGCAAATTCCGGCGTCATAAAGGTCTCGTTGCGTACTTCGAGTGCGTGTTTCAACGTGAGACCATCGAGCTTTTCCGGCAGCAGCTTCAGAAAACCTTCGAAATCGCCGGGCTCGAACTTCTTCGTCGGCGGGAATTGCCAGAGGATCGGGCCGAGGTGATCGCCGAGTTCGGTCAGCCCTTGCGTCAAAAACTTTTCGACGGACTCACCGCCATCGGCCAGAACCTTGCGGTTGGTCGTGAAACGGCTGGCCTTCAGCGAGAAAATGAAACCGTCGGGCACTTCGGAGGCCCATTTGGCGAAGGTCTCCGGCTTCTGCGAGCCGTAATAGGTGCCGTTGACCTCGATGGCCGTCAGCTCGCGGCTGGCGAATTCCAGCTGCCGCTTCTTTGTGAGTTTTTCGGGATAGAACGTGCCCTCCCAAGGATCGAAGGTCCAGCCGCCGATGCCGGTTCTGATGGTGCCGGATGTGCTCATGTCAGTTCTCCTCGACAGACGAATGGACGGCGCGCCGATCAGGCGGGCGCGATGAAAGGCTGGGAAATTTCCTGAAACACCGGCAGGGCCTCCATGCCGGCGCAATGGCTCGCCAATGCAGGGTAGGCGGTCTCATCGATCAGACCCGGATGCGCCTCGCGCATATGCCGCCAGGCGCAGGCGACGGCGATATCCGCATGGGTGATCCGCCCGAACCAGAATGTGCCGGGCCGTTTTGCGCGCTCGTCCTCCAAAGCGGCCAGAACGGTCAGAATCTGCGAACGGCAGCGCTCGACAAAATAGGCCGACGGTGTCTCGTGCAGATGCAGTTCATAGAACAGGCTGACGCCCTTGTCCCCGAAACCGGTCGCAAAGGTTATCACCTTCAGAGCCTGCCGGCGCTCCGGATCGGCCTGCGGCAATAGCCGCTTCTCCTTCGGCACCAAACCATCGAGATAGTCGAGAATAGAACCGCTGTCGGCTACCACGTCGCCGTCGTCGAGCACCAGCGTCGGCACCCGCATCAGCGGATTGACCGCCTGCACCTTCTCGCCCTCGCTGAATACCGACCAGGGCCGGTGTTCGAACGGGAGATCATAGAGCCTGAGCGCGATCCCGACACGACGCACATAGGACGAATCGTATTGGCCGATCAGGATCATCCGGTTACTCCGCCGCGATCTTCTTGATCGGACGGCGCTCCAACAACTCCTTCAGGAACTGGCCGGTATAGGACCGTTCGACCTTCACGACCTCCTCCGGCGTGCCCTCGGCAATCACCTCGCCACCGCCATCGCCGCCCTCAGGACCGAAGTCGATGATCCAGTCGGCAGTCTTGATGACCTCCAGATTGTGCTCGATGACGACGACGGAATTGCCCTGGTTGACCAGCTCGTGCAGCACCTCGAGGAGCTTCGCCACGTCGTGGAAATGCAGGCCAGTCGTCGGCTCGTCGAGGATATAGAGCGTGCGGCCGGTGGAGCGTTTCGACAGTTCCTTGGCAAGTTTGACGCGCTGCGCCTCACCGCCCGATAGCGTGTTCGCCTGCTGGCCGACCTTGATGTAACCCAGACCGACCTGGTTCAGGGTCACCAGCTTGTCGCGCACGGCGGGCACAGCGGCGAAGAACTCGACGCCTTCCTCGACGGTCATATCCAGCACGTCGGCGATCGACTTGCCCTTGAAGGTGACGTCGAGCGTCTCGCGGTTGTAGCGCTTGCCGTGGCAGACGTCGCAGGTGACATAGACGTCGGGCAGGAAGTGCATCTCGATCTTGATGACGCCATCGCCCTGGCAGGCCTCGCAGCGGCCGCCCTTGACGTTGAAGGAGAAGCGGCCGG
>NZ_CAMLFY010000195.1 GCF_946479415.1 uncultured Shinella sp.
CGAATCCTGTCGCCCCGACCAGAACTCTGATTTCAGAGTGCTCCATGACCTCCAGTAATATACCGTATAACGCGGAAGCGAGAGGATTTTGGGCCGGGTCATCCATCGCCGAGGGCGATGGCGGCCCTTTGAAGCCGTCGAATATGTCACGTATGAATGGACCGACTGGTTCAACCACGGGCGGTTATTCGAGCCTATCGGCGAAGCCGAGGAACGCTATTTCGCCATGCTGGAGACGTTCCCCTGCCCGCTTAAACTCAGGCCAAATGGCCTCCGGCAATCCCGGGGAGGTTCAATCCATCAAGAGGGGCCTCGTCGGAGAGGTTCGCAAGCATTCGTGCCATGAGTTCTACCAGTGCGGCGTGCTCTTCGGCACTGAAGCCTGTCAATGCATCCTCACACATATTGTCAACACATTGCGCCAGGCTACCCATGAGTTGTTCGGAGGAATCCGTGACGTAGAGCCGCCAGGCCCGGCGATCTGCCGGGTCGCTCCTTCTCTCGATCAGTTCCAGCTTTTCGAGACGGTCGATCATGCGTCCGGCAGTAATCGGTTCGACCCGCAGCAACGAAGCAAGCGCGCCCTGATTGGAACCCGGCATATGCTGCAATGTAGAAAGCATGCGCCATTGCAGAGCGGTTATTCCGAACTGCCGTGCCGCAACATCCAATCGCGTACGGAGGATGCGCCCGATATAGATTGCGATAACGGCAACATTCCCTTCCATGGCTCTGCCGTTTAGTGGCCGCACATGGACGAGTCAAAGCTGCGGCCCTCGCATCTCGCCCAAAGATCAACCGGTCCGTCCACTGTTCGCAGTGGAATAAGGGGCGGCACACCGCGATTTCGCGCGCAAGCGTCAACCGAGAAGTCGGAGCGGGAATTCACGCGGCTCCGCAGGGTTCTACCTACCTACCGACAGAGATAATCGCACACGACAGGTAATGCCGCGGATTGTACAGAGCATCAGTGGAATGGCAAGGACCGGAAGCCCGGCAATATTTTACAATTTGTCTGGCAGAATCTCGTGCGTCGGCACTTCGGATCAATCAATATAGATCTTCTGAATTTGCATTCGGTGAGCCCGTATCCGCTGTCGCATTGTTCAAGCGGGATTGAGCGGCTGTACAACCAGGAACGTCTCGTCGCCGGACCAGCGACATCACGACAAGTTTCATCGATACGTGGGAGATGGTCATGAATATCGCCGCTGAAGCCCGCCAGTTTTCTTCTGACCCGACGATCTATTTCGAAGGTTCGTACAAGGCGGCCCACAGCGTGCCCCGTGAACAGCTGGAGCGCCTGCAGCTCGAGGCGCTGCGCCAGCGCTTCGATGAAATGCGCGGCGGCGTGCAGATGCTGACCGCGCTCGCTGACGAACTCGGCGTCGCGGCCATCGACAAGCTCGAGGACGTGGTCCCGCTGCTGTTCAAGCACACGGTCTACAAGTCCTATCCGGTCTCGCTGCTCGAGAAGGGCCGCTTCGACCTGATCGCGAAGTGGCTCAGCCGGCTGACCACCGTCGATCTCAGCTCGCTCGATTTCAGCGGCATCACCACGATCGACGGCTGGTTCGATGCCTTTGATGCGCAAAGCGATATGCGCCTTTCGCACTCGTCCGGCACTTCGGGCACGATGTCGTTCTTCCCGCGCACGGACGGGGAAATGAACCTGTGGTTTCGCACCACCCGCATGTTGACGAATGACGCAACCGGCCTGCCCGCCAACAGCATGGAGCCGTTCCACTGCATCTGGCCGACCTATAGCATTGGCCGCAGCACGATCCTGCGTTCGACCGACTACCAGATCCAGTACTTCTGCGGTGGTGACGAGAGCAAGTTCCACGTCCTAAACCCGGGACGGATGAGCTCCGACGTGATGTTCCTGGCGGGCCGGCTGCGCAATGCTGCAGCGCGCGGTGAAGTTGCCAAGATCGAGATTTCTCCGGAGCTGCGCGCGCGCCGCGAAGAGTTCGAAAGCACCCAGCAGAACCTCCGTCAGAGCATGACGACCTTCCTCGAGGACGCCATCGAGAAGCTGAAGGGCGAACGGGTCATCATGGTCGGCGCCTCGAACCAGATGTACGAAATCGCCCGCTCGGGGCTGGAGCGGGGGCTGAAAAAGGTCTTCGCACCCGACTCGCTGATCCAGCCCAGCGGCGGTGCCAAGGGTCAGGTCCAGCCGGACGGCTGGCGGGAAGTGATCAAGGAGTTCAACGGTGTCGATAAGCTGATGCCGATGTACTCGATGTCGGAAGTCATGGGAGCGCACTCCACCTGCGAGCACGACCGCTATCATATTGCCCCGTGGACCATCCTGTTCGTGCTCGATCCCGACACTGGCGAGGTCTATCCGCGCAGCGGCCAGCACACCGGCCGGGCGGCATTCTTCGACACGATGGCCAACACCTACTGGGGTGGGTTCGTCACGGGCGACGAAGTGTCGGTCGATTGGGAGCCGTGCAAGTGCGGGCTCACCACGCCGCATATCAGTCACGCGATCGAACGCTACAGCGAGAAGCGCGGCGGCGACGACAAGATCAGCTGCGCCGCTGCGGACGGCGCTCACGAGTCGGCGATCGACTTCCTGACCAACGCACTCGACTGATCCAGGCATACCGGAGCACGAACCATGGCAGATTTTACCGTACCCGCCTTCATCCGTGGCGAACTGATCACCGACAATCTCGTTGAATTCGGCGGCAGGGGAGGCGATGCCTCTTTTCTCGCGCCGGACCCGATGACGCTCCTTGACCGGCTGCCGCTCAAGAATCCCGCAAAGATGGCCGATCTTTACGATCTGTCATTTGAGGATATCATTGCCTTCCTCGCAGAGGTCGGCAAGCGACTTGATCTTTCGACCAACCCCTACCTTCAAGAGGCGCTCGAAAATTCCTGCCTCGTGTCCGACATGACCCGGCCCCTGCTGGAGTCGGCCTATGGAGGCATGCACCATTTCTTCGAGCCCGGTCTCATGCGTGAGGTAGCCGATTTCCAGATCGGGATTCCCTATCTCGAGGGATGGGTCGAGAGTAAAATGAGCAACGGCCTGCGCGTCGCCCAGCGTGCGTTCGGTGCCCGCGCGCTGCACATCGTTGCCGGCAACGCGCCGGTGATTTCAACGATGTCGATCATTCGCAATGCCGTCACGCGCGGCGATGCGATCATCAAGCTGCCCTCCAATGACTGCCTGACCTCGCTTGCCATCGCCCGCACCATGGCTGACGTCGATGCCAACCATCCCGTCACCAAGCACCTTTCGGTTGCCTACTGGCGCGGCGGGGACACTGACTTCGAAAAGCGGCTGTACGATCCAGCGAATATCGAGAAGATCCTTGCCTGGGGCGGCTTTGCCTCGGTCAAGCATGTCACGCAGTATATCCAACCGGGTCTCGAACTGATTTCGCTCGACCCCAAGCGCAGTGCGACCGTGATCGGCCGCGAGGCCTTCGCAAGCGAAGAGGCCGAGGCCGAGGCCGCCGTTCGTGTCGCCGCGGACATCGGCTCGCTGAACCAGCTTGGCTGCGTCAACGCGCGCGTGATCTTCACCGCCTGCGGTACGGACAGCGTCGGCGTGGAACGGGCGAACGCCTTTGGCGAACGCGTGTGCAAGGCGCTGGCGGGGCTGCCGCAGCACGTCAGTACCCCGGCGAAGCGGTTCGATCCCGAATTGCGGGCGGAGATCGACGCGCTCAAGCTCAATCCCGATTTCTACAAGGTGATCGGCTGCCAGGAGAACAACGGCGGCGTGATCGTGTCGCAGCTGGGCGAGCCGGTCGACTTCTACCCGAAACTCGGCGGCCGGGTCGGCAATATCGTACCGATCGATGACGAAATCGATGCCGTAGCCTTCATGAATTCCTACACGCAAACCATTGGTGTGTATCCGGAAAGTCTGAAGGCCCGGATACGCGATACTCTGGCGCTGAACAGCGGGCAGCGCATCGTTTCGCTGGGCTTTGCCTCCAGCGGGCATCCGGGCATGCCGCAGGACAGCATTGAGCCGCTGCGGCGGATGGTGAAGTGGATCGTCGACGAGATCAGCGATCCCGCCGCGGTTCCGGCGCCGTGGGTCGATCACTCTTCCGCAGGGGACGGGGCCGCTGCCATGGCAGCGGCCTGATCTACCACGACCGCATCCCCGCAAGGGAATAGACAGGGAACCACGTTATGACAGACACGGCCGATATGCAGGGCAAGACGGTGCTGATAACCGGCGGGACTTCGGGCGTAGGCCAGGTTTCGGCCCGCGAGCTGGCCCGGCGTGGGGCACGGGTTGTTCTGATCGGTCGTGATCGGTCACGCACGGATTCGGAACTTGGGGCACTCGCAGCGATTGCCCCCGGCATCGCGCATATCGCCTATTTCGCGGATCTCTTTTCGATGCACGACGTCCGCCGCGTCGCCGCCGAAATCGCCGCAGCCGAACCGCGCATCGACGTGCTGATCAACAATGCCGGCGCGAATATGGGCCCTGTCGGGCGCAAGGAAACAGTCGACGGGCTGGAGAAGACTTTCGCACTCAACCACATGGCGTACTTTGTACTGACCGATGGATTGGTCGATACGCTGTGCGCTTCGGCTCCGGCGCGGATCATCAACACTGCGTCTGACCGCGCCATGGTCACCAAGCTGAACTTTGCAGACCTGCAAGGCGTACATCGCTATTCTTGGATGGACGCCTATTGCAAATCAAAGCTTTGCAATATCTATTTCACGCATTCCTTGTCCCGTCGGTTGCGCAATGCCGGGGTAACCGTCAACGCGTGGAACCCGGGTTTCACCCGCACCCGCTTTATGGACGGACAACCGCTATGGATGCGGATTGCCGCGAGGCTGGGTGCAGGCGACCCCGAAGACCGCGCCCGTACTCTGACTCACCTCGCGGCAGATGCAGAACGGGCGGCGGATACCGATGCGTTCTGGGCATTTATGAAGCCCGGCAAGATGTCGGCCGCATCGCGCGATTCAGGCGCAGCCGAGCAATTGTGGCAGGCCTCGGTGGAGATATTCACCACCCTGTTCGGTGTCCCGCCGCGCATGGCCGCACTCCCGGCCGACGGCCGAACTGGCTGAGATCGCGCTATTTGATCCGGAGTGTTGCCGTCGCACAGGTCGGAGCGGCCGGCAACATCGTGGGGCGTAATGGTCGATGTCGCCGCCGCGAAGGGTCTATTTGTCCTTCATGCGCCAGACGCCGTCCCACTCGCCCTCAGGCGGCGTCGCCTGGAGCAGCTTGCACCGCTCGACATAGGTGCGCGAGAGGCCGTCGCCGGGATTGAGCTCAAGGCATTTCTCGAACCGCTCGATTGCCTTGTCCCATTGCGCGGCGCGGTAGGATATGACGCCGTCGCCGAAATTGTTCATCACGTCCCACAGCTGGGGGAAGGTCTTCGCATCATGGAAATCGAGGATCTCGTAGACGCGGACGGGCTGCGTCTTGCCCTTGACCACGACCAGAT
>NZ_CAMLFY010000196.1 GCF_946479415.1 uncultured Shinella sp.
CGGGCCGCGGGGCTCGAGACACGCGTGGATGCCGCGGGCAATCTGATCGCCCGGCGGCCGGGCAAAAAGCCCGGTCTTGGCACGATCATGCTCGGTTCGCATTCCGACACGGTGCCGGATGGCGGGCGCTATGACGGCATTGCCGGTGTGGCGGTGGCGCTGGAAGTGGCGCAGGCCCTGGCCGACAAGGGCATCGAACTCGACCACGATCTGGAGGTCGTCGATTTCCTCGCCGAGGAGGTCTCGATTTTCGGCGTCTCCTGCATCGGCAGCCGCGGCATGGCCGGCGTGCTGCCTGCTGACTGGCTGTTGCGGGAGAGGGACGGCCTGACACTTGAGCAGGGCATCCGCGATGTCGGTGGTGATCCCGCGCGCATCGCCGCCGAAGCGCGTAAGGATATCGCGGCCTTCCTCGAACTGCATATCGAGCAGGGGCCGGTGCTGGAGACAGAAAAGCTGGATATCGGCGTGGTGACGGCGATTGCCGGGATCACGCGCATCGAGATCATCGTCGAGGGCCGAGCGGATCACGCCGGCACGACGCCGATGGGATCGCGCGCCGATGCGCTGGCCGCCGCTGCGCGGCTGGTTTCGGGCATCGAGGCCCTGGCGAAATCGCTGTCGGAAGGGCCGGGCCATTTCACCGCGACGGTCGGCGAATTCTCCATCGAGCCGAATGCCGCCAATGTCGTGCCGTCGCGTGCCCGCCTGCTGATCGATGCGCGGGCGGAAGAGCGCAATGCGATGGACCTCTTCGCGGCTTCGGTCGATCAGCTTGCCGATGGGATTGCGCGCGAGACGGGCACCGTCATCGCCGCGCTGCGCCGCATCTCCGACAACATGCCGACGCCCGGCGATCCGCTGCTGCTCGATGTGCTGGATGCGGCTTGCGAGACGGCCGGCGCCAGCCATCGGCGCATGGCGTCGGGTGCGGGCCACGACACCGCCTTCATGGCGAAGGTGACGCGTTCGGCGATGATCTTTGTGCCGTGCCTCGGCGGGCGCAGTCATGCGCCGGAGGAATTTGCCGAGACCGACGATATCGCGCTCGGGGCGGCGGTGCTTTTTAATGCAGTGATTCAGCTGGATCAGACATTGAGTCAGGAGAGCGTCTAATGGGCCGGATTTTAAAGGAAAAAGACGTCGAGGCGGCGGTCAAGGGCGGCTCGGTCTATGCCGCCGGCGGTGGCGGCTGGGCGGACCATGGGCGCATGCTCGGTTATGCCGCAGTGTCGATCGGCAAGCCGGAACTGGTCTCCATCGATGAACTCTCCGATGACGACTGGGTGGCGACTGCCGCGGCCATCGGTGCGCCGGCCTCGACCACGCCCTGGGAAATGCGCGGCGTCGATTATGTGAAGGCGGTGGAGCTTCTGCAGGAGGCGCTCGGCGAGAAGGTCGCGGCGCTGATGGTCGGCCAGAACGGCAAGTCCTCGACGCTGAACGGCTGGCTGCCCTCCGCCATCCTCGGCACGAAGGTGCTGGATGCCGTGGGCGACATGCGCGCGCATCCGACCGGCGACATGGGCTCGATCGGCATGGCCGGTTCACCCGAGCAGATGATCCAGACGGCCGTCGGCGGTAATCGCGACGAGAACCGTTACATCGAGCTCGTCGTGCGGGGGGCGACGGCAAAGGTCTCGCCGATCCTGCGCACGGCCTCCGACATGTCCGGCGGCTTCATCGCCTCCTGCCGCAACCCGCTGCGCGCCTCCTATGTTCGGAAAAACGCGGCGCTCGGCGGCATCTCGCTGGCGCTGGCGCTCGGCGAGGCCATCATCGCGGCGGAAGGCAAGGGCGGTTCGGCGATCATCGACGCCATCGTCAAGACGACCGGCGGTTCGATCCTTTCCGAAGGCGTGATCACCGACAAGTCGGTGGTCTATACCAAGGAGGCCTTCGACATCGGCACGGTGACGGTCGGCAAGGGCGATACCGCCTCGGTGCTGCATGTCATGAACGAATATATGGCGGTGGAATCGGCGGATGGAAAACGCCGCGCGACCTTCCCCGATGTCATCACCACGCTGTCGCCCGAGGGCGAGCCGCTGAGCGTCGGCCAGCTCGAAGTCGGCATGAGCGTTTTTGTGCTGCATGTGCCGAAGTCGATCATCCCGCTCGCCTCCAGCGTGCTCGATCCGACGGTTTACCCTTCGGTCGAAAAGGCGATGGGGATCGATCTCGTCAGCTACGCTCTGGCGAAATAAGCGGGAGGCGGGCGATGGCACGAGACAGGGAACTGGAAGACATCGTCCGCACCGATCTCGGCTTTCGCGCGGGCCTTTCGGAAAAGCCGATGTTCGGCGGGCTTGCCTGGCTGCTGGACGGGCACCTGCTGTGTGGCGCGCGCAAGGAGGGCATGCTTGCTCGCCTCGGCAAGGGCAACGATGCCTGGGCGCTCGCCATCGACGGCATCGCGCCGATGGTGATGGGCGAGCGGGTGATGGAGGGCTGGGTGCGCGCCTCGCCCGAAGCCTGCGCCGACGAGACGCTGCGCCGGCGCCTGATTTCCGAGGCGATCGCCTTTGTCGATACGCTGCCGCCGAAGTAACACATTCTGTTTTTGAAAGAGGGACGTCCATGCCCAAGGCCAATCCGCGCCATCCGAATTATCCGATCCCCAGCGGCGACGTGCTGCGTGCCAAGGGCTGGCGGCAGGAGGGGCTGTTGCGGCTGCTCGAAAACGTGCTGTCGGTCGGCGAGGACCCGGATAATCTCATCGTCTATGCCGCGCTCGGCAAGGCGGCGCGCAACTGGGCGGCGCACAGGGCCATCGTCAAGGCGCTGACGGAGATGGACGAGGACCAGACGCTGGTCATCCAGTCCGGCAAGCCGGTGGGTCTGCTCAAGACCCATGCGAAGGCGCCGCTCGTCATCATGGCGAATTGCAACATCGTCGGGCAGTGGGCGAAGGCCGAGGTCTTCTATGAACTTCAGCGCAAGGGGCTGATCTGCTGGGGTGGGCTGACGGCCGGTGCCTGGCAATATATCGGCAGCCAGGGCGTCATCCAGGGCACCTATGAAATCTTCATGCGCATCGCGGAAAAGCGTTTTAGCGGTAGCCTGGCCGGTCGTTTCATCCTGACGGCCGGCCTCGGCGGCATGGGCGGCGCGCAGCCGCTCGCCGGGCGCATGGCGGGCGCGGCCATTCTCTGCGTCGATATCGACCCGGCGCGGGCGGCGGCGCGCAAGGCCGTCGGCTATCTCGAACATGTGGCACCCGATCTCGATACGGCGCTCGCCATGATCGACGAAGCGGTGAAGGACAAGCGCGCGACCTCAATCGGTCTCGTCGGCAATGCGGCGGAGATTTATCCCGAGATCGCGCGGCGCGGCATCGTGCCTGACATCGTCACCGACCAGACCTCGGCGCATGATCTCGTCTATGGCTATGTGCCGAAGGGCATGAGCCTCGATCAGGTGAAGGGCCTGCGCGATGACGGGCAGGGGCAGCTGATGGCGGCCAGCCGCGCCTCGATCGTCGAGCATGTCTCGGCCATGCTGGAGTTCCAGAAGATGGGCTCGGAGGTCTTCGACAACGGCAACCTCATCCGCACCCAGGCGCGGGAGGGCGGCGTGGCCGATGCCTTCGATATTCCGATCTTCACCGAAGCCTATCTGCGCCCGCTCTTCGCGCGTGCCATCGGGCCGTTCCGCTGGATGGCGCTGTCGGGTGAGGAGAGCGATATCGCCCGCATCGACGATCTCGTGCTGGAGATGTTCCCGGACAATTTCATCGTCACCAACTGGATCCGCCTTGCCCGCGAGAACGTGCCCTTCGAGGGCCTGCCGGCGCGTATCGCCTGGCTCGGCCATGGCGAGCGAACGGAACTGGCGCTGGCGGTCAACAAGCTGGTCGCGGCGGGCGAGCTCAAGGGGCCGATCGCCTTCTCGCGTGACCATCTCGATGCCGGCGCCATGGCGCATCCGAACATCATGACGGAGCGCATGAAGGACGGTTCGGATGCCATCGCCGACTGGCCGCTGCTCGATGCCATGCTGCTTTCCTCCTCGATGGCCGACTTGGTGGTCATCCACTCCGGCGGTGGCGGTTATGCCGGTTACATGACAAGCTGCGGCGTGACGCTGGTGGCTGACGGCACGGCCGGCGGCGCGGAGCGGCTGCAGCATGCGCTGACCAACGATACCGCGCTCGGCGTGATCCGCTATGCGGATGCCGGCTATGAGGAATCGCTCGACGAGATCGAAAGGAAGGACATCGGCTACGTCAGGATCGGCAATGCGTGGCGGGTCTCCGGACACGCTTTCGTGACCGGAAATCAGCAGGAATCGTGACAGCAAATGCGGCTAAGTAGCTGAAATATCACGGTCGCCGTAAACGTTGCATTTAACATTTCACGGTAATCTTCCGTTAGTAATTCCGTCTGCGCGCTGTGGGCGGGGGCTTCGGTTTGTTTTGCGTGCGAGTGCCTATGCGTCTTTCGGTCCTGACAGCGATCCTGCTCGGCTGCGCCTCCATGGCGGGCTGTGCTTCGAGCTCCAATCCCGAGACTGCCCTGTCGATAAAACCCTCGGCAGAGGTTACAAGCTCCGTGAAAGCTGGACCTGTTCCGGAAGTCGCGGTCGGCGAAGGCAAGGTGAAGGCGGATGGCGGGGCGGAAATGCTCGCCTGGGCCGGTGCAATGCCGGAAAACCACGTCTTCGAGACCATGGAAAAGCAATCGGCCGTTCCCGAGGCGCGGCCGGAAAATGCGGTCTTTGCCGTTGAGCCGCTAGCCGGGCGCTCGGCCAAGCGCTCGCGCGTCTACAGCCAGCAGTTCCGCGATGCTCATCCCATCAATTTCGGCAAGCGCGCGCCCAAGCACTATCAGGTGCATGGTGTCGACGTGTCGCGCTGGCAGGGCGATATCGACTGGATGAAGTTGCGCACGCAGGGCGCCAACTTCGCCTTCATCAAGGCGACCGATGGCGGCGACCATCTCGACCCGATGTTCCAGAAGAACTGGCGTCTGGCGAAGGAAGCCGGTATCCGGCGCGGCGCCTACCACTTCTTCTACTGGTGCCGCGTGGCAAGCTCCCAGGCCGAATGGTTCATCCGCAATGTGCCGCGTGATCCCGATGCGCTGCCGCCGGTCATCGATGCCGAATACAACGGCGATTCCGCCTGCAAGGCGCGTCTCTCGCGGGCCAAATATGTCGAGAAGATCAAGGTCTTCGCCGAGATGCTGGAGCGCCACTACGGCAAGCGCCCGATCATCTACACGGCGCCTGATTTTTATGAGGACAATCTCTCGGGTGAGCTGACGCAATATCCGTTCTGGCTGCGCTCGGTCGCAGCCCACCCCTCGAAGCGTTATCCGAACCGCCGCTGGACCTTCTGGCAATATTCCGGCTCGGGCCTGTCGCACGGCGTTTCCGGCAAGATCGACCTCAATGTCTTCGCCGGCAGCGA
>NZ_CAMLFY010000197.1 GCF_946479415.1 uncultured Shinella sp.
AGGCCGAGCGCGCCGAGCACGTTCTTGATCTCGCGGTTCTTGCCTTCGCGCAGACCCATGGTGATCCAGACGTTGGAGCCTTGAGCCTTGTCGAGCGTCGCTTCGATCGCGCCATAGAGCACGCCGTCGACGGCGATGCCTTCCTTCAGCTTGTCGAGATCGGCCTGCTCGATCTTTCCATGGGCGCGCACGCGGTAGCGGCGCAGCCAGCCGGTCGTCGGCAGCTCCAGCATGCGGGCAAGGCCGCCGTCATTGGTCAAAAGCAGCAGGCCTTCGGTGTTGATGTCGAGGCGGCCGATGGACATGACGCGCGGCAGGTCTTCCGGCAGGTTTTCGAAGACGGTCGGACGTCCCTCCGGATCGGCATTGGTCGTCACAAGGCCAGCCGGCTTGTGATAGAGCCAGAGGCGCGTGCGCTCGATGCCGCGGATCGGCATGCCGTCCACTTCGATGCGGTCGGCGAAGGTCACGTTGACGACGGGCGTCTCCAGCACCGTGCCGTTCACGCTGACGCGGCCTTCCATGATCATGCGCTCGATATCGCGGCGCGAGGCCACGCCGGCGCGGGCGAGCAGCTTGGAAATGCGCTCGGGCGCCAGCTCGGCGCTGGCGGAAACCTGCGGCGCGGGCTTGGCCGCACGGGCCGGCCTTGCGTCGCGCGGCCCGGATTTCTCGGCGAACGGCTTGCCGCCCGGCTTCTTGCCGGCTGCAAAGGGTTTCTTGCCCGCGGCCGCCGATGCGGCGCCACGCGGCTTGGAATCGCGGCCCGCGGGCTTGCCGCCCGGCCGTTTCGGCTTGTCTTTGAATGTCATTTGTGCTGCCTGCGTTTTGCCGTGTCCTATCAGGTCAGGCGTCCGGGGTTAAGAGGAATTCGTGTCGTCAATGACAAATCGCTTCATGGAGACCGCTTTGGCCGAGGCGCGCGCCGCCGGCGAGCGCGGCGAAGTGCCCGTCGGCGCGGTGCTGGTGCTGAATGGCGAGATCATCGCGCAGGCCGGAAACCGCACCCGCGCGGAAAACGACGTCACCGCCCATGCCGAGGTCGCCGTCATCCGCGAGGCTTCCCAAAAGCTCGGCCAGGAGCGGCTGACGGGGGCCGATCTCTATGTGACGCTGGAGCCCTGCACGCTCTGCGCCGCCGCGATTTCCTTCGCGCGCATCCGCCGGCTCTATTACGGCGCTGACGATCCCAAGGGTGGGGCGGTGGAAAGCGGCGTGCGGTTCTTCGCGCAGCCGACCTGCCACCATGCGCCGGATGTCTATTCCGGCCTGAGCGGCACGGAGGCCGCCGATATTCTCAGGGATTTCTTCGCCGGGCGGCGTTGATCACGCCTGATGGCAGTTGATCAGCCTTCGGCGAATTTCTTCAGCTTGTCGCCGGAGAGCCGGTAGCGCAGCCATTCCGGATGCGGCTCGGCACCGATCGCGTCATAGACGCGGATCGCCGGTTCGTTCCAGTCGAGCACGCTCCACTCGAAACGGCCGCAGCCCTCAGCAATCGCGGTGCGCGCAAGGTGGCGCAGCAGCATCTTGCCGACGCCGCCGCCGCGATGGGCGGGCGTGACATAGAGGTCTTCGAGATAGAGGCCGTTCTTCGACTGCCAGGTGGAATAGGTCTTGAACCAGACGGCGGAGCCCGCCGGATCTCCATCGACGGTTTCGCAGATCGCCGCGCGGCTGACAGAGCCTTCGCCGAACAGGGACGAGGCCACGCTCTCTTCCGTCGCGGCCACTTCGTGCAGCGCCTTTTCGTAATCGGCAAGTTCGCGGATGAAACGCAGGATGATCGCGGCATCGGCCACGACCGCAGGACGAATGCGGTAGGAGGTCATGGTCTTAGAACGGCCACCACTTCGAACCCGTCTGCTTGGCGGCTTTCGCCTCCTTCTTGCGACGGCGTTCCTTGGTCTTTTCCGGCTCCCCGAGATCGGCCTGCGCGCCCTCGGGCAGGCGGCGGTAATCGAGCGGCGGATCGCTCAGGTAGCGGCGCTTGTCGGAATAGGTGCCCTGCTGGATGCGGCGGGCCTCACGATAGGCGGCCGTCTGCTGGGCGGTCGTCAGGTTGTGGTTCGTGGTCGATTGCGAGGCGAGCGGCGAACGGTAGTGGCTGTTGTCCTTGTTCTCGTCGGCCTCGGCGCGCAGGCGGTCGCGCATGTCTTCCGGGCTTTCGATCCACTCCGCATTGTCCTTGCTCGCGACGGACTGCTGCGGTGTGACCAGCGCTTCCTTGTTGCCCGGCACGACGAGCGCGCCGCGCGGCTGGTAGCGGATCTTCTTGGCCTGATCGGCATCCGGCGTCTGGATCATCACGGCATTGCCGATATCGTCCAGCAGCTGCTCGCCGGAGGACTTGCTCGTGCCATAGGTCGGGCCCATGCAACCGGTGAGGAGAAGGCTTCCGCCAATGAGGCCGAGAAGTCCGGCATGCACCCGAATATGTCGCATCATTCCCATCAAACCCTTCCAGCAGAGCCGGTACGCCGAAACCCAAGAGGCAATAGACTAGCGTGCCATGGCGGAACAATCCGACCATTTTCAGGCAGCAATAGCGGATGAAAACCGCAAGCGCAATTCACACGCTGGTGTTGGCGGCCGGAATCACCGGCCGTCAACAGAGTGAAGGTTCTTACGCCGCGCGGCGGAAACCGATTTCGCGCAGCGCCGCGGCGTCGCGCGCCGAGACGTCGGGGTAGTCCGCGTCGGAGCCGACATCCGTCGTGATGCGCCAGGAACGGGCGCATTTCTGGCCCTCGGCCAGCTTCGGCTCGACCGAAACCTTGGCGACGTCGCCAAGGCGGAAGGCCTCCGCCGGGCCTTCACCGGCAACGAGCGTGATGGCCGAGGTGATGCAGATTTCCGCAAAATCCTGACCGTCGAGGGCGGCCAGAAGCTCCGGATCGGCGATGTGCACGACCGGGGCGGCCTCCAGCGAGGCACCGATACGCTTTTCACGACGCTCGATTTCCAGCGCGCCGGTGACGACCGAGCGGACCTGACGGATCTTGTCCCACTTGGCTTCCAGCGCATCGTTGCGCCATTCGGCCGGAACCTGCGGGAACTGCTCGAGATGGACCGAGACGGCATCGGGCTTCAGCGACAGCCAGGCCTCTTCCATGGTGAAGGGCAGCATCGGGGCGAGCCAGGTGACGAGGCACTCGAACAGCTTGCGGATGACGAACAGGCTGGCGCGGCGCTTCGGCGAGGACGGGGCGTCGCAGTAGAGCGCATCCTTGCGGACGTCGAAGTAGAAGGCCGAGAGTTCGACATTCGAGAAGTCGATGAGCGCGCGGGCGATCTTCTTGAAGTCGAAGGCGTCGTAGCCTTCGCGCACGAGCGCGTCGAGTTCCGCCAGCCGGTGCAGCATCAGCTTTTCCAGCTCCGGCATGTCGGCATGGGCGATGTCCTCGCCCGTATCGTGCGCCAGCGTGCCGAGCATCCAGCGCACCGTGTTGCGCAGCTTGCGATAGGCGTCGATATTGGTCTGGATGATCGTCTTGCCGAGGCGTTGGTCTTCCCAGTAGTCGGTCGTCATGACCCAGAGACGCAGGATATCGGCGCCCGATTCCTTCATGACGTCCTGCGGCGAGACGACGTTGCCCTTGGACTTCGACATCTTCTCGCCCTTCTCATCCATGGTGAAGCCATGGGTGACGACGGCGTTGTAGGGCGCGCGGCCACGCGTCGCGCAGCTTTCGAGCAGCGAGGAGTGGAACCAGCCGCGATGCTGGTCGGAGCCTTCCAGATAGACGTCGGCCGGCCATTTCAGGTCCGGACGGTCTTCCAGCGTGAAGGTGTGCGTCGAGCCCGAATCGAACCAGACGTCGAGGATGTCCATGACCTGCGTCCACTTGGCCGCGTCGTGGTCGTTGCCGAGGAACCGTTCCTTGGCGCCCTCGGCGAACCAGGCATCGGCGCCTTCCTTTTCGAAGGCCTCGAGGATGCGGGCGTTGACGGCGTCATCGACCAGCACGTCGCCGTTTTCGTCGGCGAAGATGGCGATCGGCACGCCCCAAGCTCTTTGGCGGGAAAGCACCCAGTCCGGACGGCCCTCGATCATGGCGCGCAGGCGGTTCTGGCCGGCGGCGGGCACGAAGCGGGTGTCGTCGATGGCCGACAGCGAGCGCGAACGCAGCGTGGTGCCGTCGCCGAGTTCCTTGTCCATATAGACGAACCATTGCGGCGTGTTGCGGAAGATGACCGGCTTCTTGGAGCGCCAGGAATGCGGATAGGAGTGTTTCAGGCGGCCGCGGGCGAACAGCGTGTTCGAGGCGATCAGCGCCTTGATGACGCGCTCGTTGGCATCGCCCTTCTTGCCGTTGTCGTCCATGACGCGCGCGCCGTCGAAGCCGGGAGCGTCTGCCGTGTAGAAGCCGGCGTCGTCGACCGGGAACGGGATCTTCGACGAGATGCCGCGCGCTTCCAGTTCGCGGGCCTTCGACGTCCAGGCGTCAAAGTCCTCGCGGCCGTGGCTGGGCGCGGTGTGCACGAAGCCGGTGCCGGCATCGTCGGTGACGTGGTCGCCATCGAGCAGCGGAACGGGGAAGGTGTAGCCGAGGTCCTTCAGCGGATGGGCGCAGGTGAGTGCAGCCAGTTCTTCCGGTGCGATATCGCGGACGAACTTGAAGGTGAGCTTCGCCTTGGCGGCCGCCTCATCGGCAAGACGCGTCGCGAAGATCAGCTTTTCGCCGGGCTGCGGGCCAAAGTCGTTCTGCGCGCTTTCGACCTCGAACAGGCCGTAGGGATAGCGCGAGGAAAACGCGATGGCGCGGTTGCCGGGGATCGTCCAGGGCGTGGTCGTCCAGATGACGACGAAGTTGCCCTTGAGATCGGCAGCACCCTCCATGATCGGGAACTTCACCCAGATCATGTCGCTCTCGACATCGGCATATTCGACTTCGGCTTCGGCCAGCGCCGTGCGCTCGACGACCGACCACATGACCGGCTTGGAGCCGCGATAGAGCTGGCCGCTCTTGGCGATCTTCAAGAGTTCGCCGGCGATGCGCGATTCCGCGTGGAAGGCCATCGTCGTATAGGGATTGTCGAAGTCGCCCTCGATGCCGAGGCGCTTGAACTCGTCGGCCTGGATCTTGATCCAGCCGGTGGCGAAGTCGCGGCATTCCCGACGGAATTCGTTGACCGGAACCTCGTCCTTGTTCTTGCCCTTCTCGCGGTACTTCTCCTCGATCTTCCATTCGATCGGAAG
>NZ_CAMLFY010000198.1 GCF_946479415.1 uncultured Shinella sp.
GAAGAAGCGGATCGGGCTCATCGAGCACTCCTCCGGCGGCACGCTGTTCCTCGACGAGATCGAAAGCATGCCGCTTTCGGCGCAGGTGAAGCTGTTGCGGGTGCTGGAGATGCGCGAGGTGACGCCGCTCGGCTCCAATGCGATCCGGCCGGTGGACCTGCGGGTCGTCGCCGCCGCCAAGGTGGATCTCGGCGATCCGGCCCAGCGCGGCAGCTTCCGGGAAGACCTCTACTACCGCCTGCACGTCGTCACCGTCTCGATCCCGCCGCTGCGCGACCGGCGCGACGACATCCCGCTGCTCTTCGCGCATTTCCTCAATCGCGCGGCGGCCCGCTTCAAGGTCGAGGCCCCTCAGGTCTCGCCGCTCCTCCGCGGGTTCCTGCTCGATCACGACTGGCCCGGCAATGTGCGCGAACTCTCGCACTTCGCCGATCGGATCGCGCTCGGCCTCGATGCGGAAGATGCCGTGCCCGAGCCTGCCCCCGGACGAGCGCTGCGAACGCTTCCCGAACAGATGGAACAACACGAGGGCCACCTGATCCGGCAGGCCCTGGCCGCCCATCAGGGCGACGTGCGGGCCACAATCCAGAGCCTCGGCATCCCGCGCAAGACCTTCTACGACAAGCTGCAACGCCACGGCATCGACCGGGCAAGCTACACCAACGGCTCGCCTCGCGCTCAACCGGCTTCCGAACGGTAACGGCGCAAATTGGAGCCCGGCACACAACTCGCTGCCAGATACAGTCGACCTGGAATGGCCGCTTGTGGCCCAAAGCGGCCGTCGAGAACTGGGCAACTCTGTCCCGTACGAGGCACTCCGATCCAACTCCGTCGTGTCGCCCTACTTCGGTCAGTGGCGCCCAAGCATCCTAGTCGAGTTCGATGATGCTGCATCCATAGGCCGGTAGCGACAGCTTACCGCCGCGTACTTTGCCGTCGCCGAGCAAGTTCTTGCCCGCAGGCACATTACCGATGCTTGCCAGCTCACCCATCGTATTGAGGATGAAAAGCAGGCGGCGGTCCTTGCTCTCGCGGATGGTCGCTTCGACGCCGGCCGGCATGTCGGCGATGAGCGGCACGATACCGGCGGGCGCCAGCACTTGATCGGCCAGCACCTCGACCAGAGCATCGCTGAGGTACGTGCCTAGGTAGATCACCTGGCCCTTGCCGACCGTACGGGAGGTCATTGCGGCCACGCCCTCGGCGAAGCGGTTCGCCCAGCGGCCGATTACCCTGGTGCCGGGGGCGACGTTAAGCAGCTCGTAAAGATGCGCCGCCGTCACCTGCGCATTCCCGATCTTGAGCTCGTATTGGCGGCTCGCCGACGTCGCCGGCAGCTTCTCGCGGACCGTGTTGGCGCCGAACCGGCCGCCATGCGCGAACAGGCCATCGCCGCCGACCGGCGTCAAACGTCCGAACTCCTCGACCGTGATACCGGCCAGCGCCGAGAGCGTCTTGCCCGGCGAGGTCTCGCGGATGACGTGGTTGTTGACGTCGCGCGATCCGGTGCGACCGCTGAGGATCACCGTTCCACCGGCCTTGGCGAAGGCCTCGATGCGCGCCGTCCACGCATCGGTCCATTTCAGCCAATGCGGCACATAGAGTGCCTTGAGCTTCGATAGATCGTCCTCAGGATGGATGAAGCCGCAGGCGATGTTGTGCCGGTAGCAATAGCGATGCAGAAGCGTCGCATCGTCCTGCGGGCTCGGCAGGCCGATGGGGTAGGAGCGGTGCATCTCCTGATTGTCGAAATCTGATCCGGCGATGCCCAAATCCATGCGCACATGCGTGCCAAGGATCTTGTCCTTGAGCGCCGTGACCTCACCCGCAAACTGCTTGGCCTCGTCATAGCGGCGGCGCGGGATGTCGTCGTGATCGATGATGCCCATCCAGTAGATCTCGGCGCCGAAATGTGCCGGCCGCCAGCGGAAGAACATCACGCCATCGGCGCCGCGGGCCACCGAGGTATAGGCCATGCGGCGCATCTCGCCGGGTTCGGGCGTCAGCGTCGAAAAGTACGGCTGTGCGCCGAAGCCAGATTGCTGCTCGGGCACAATGAAATTGCCGGTGAAGCCGCGGCAGATATCGAGTTGAAGCGCCTGCGCTTCGCCGACGCCGCCGACACGCTGCTTCTCGTCATCAAGATACGGGTAGATGTCGAAGCCGAGGAAATCGAGATCGGTCGAGAACTCGCCACGGAAGTCGATGTCGTCGATGCGGCCCAGATTGTGGAAAACGAACCAGTCCGGATTGGTGGCGCGCAGGATCAGCACCTGATCGTGCTGGAACCGCGCCGTGACGAAGGCGAGGAAGCGGTGATAGTCGACCACATGGGTCGGCCCGACCGGGGCCGGGGCGTAGTCGAGGGGCAGCACCACCTGATCGAAATCGTCGTAGGCGGTGGCCCAGAAATGCCCGCCCCACGCATCGTTGAGCGCGGCGATGGTCTTGTACTTGTCCTTAAGGAAGGCCTGGAACTCGAGCAGCGTTACCGGTCCGTAGGACAGCGACCCGGAAGTGTTGAGCTCGTTGTCCGTCTGCCAGCCGATGATGTGCGAATTGCCGCGATAATGCTCGGCCATCGCCTTAGTGATGCGCTTCGAATGCTCGCGGAACACTCCGCTCGCAAGATTGGCGTGCTGGCGCGAGCCATGGCTCATGGCGCGGCCATTGGCATCGACGCGCAATACTTCGGGATAACGCGCCGTCAGCCAGCGCGGGGGCGTCGCCGTCGGCGTGCACATGATGGTCTTGATGCCGGCTTTGCCCAGCACATCTATGGCCCGGTCGAACAAATCGAAATCGAACGTCCCCTCATGCGGCTCTAGAATGTGCCAGGCGAATTCCGCAAGTCGCACCGCGTTGAAGCCCGCGGCTGCCATGCGGTCGGCGTCGCGCTGCCAATAGCTCTCATCGACATGCTCCGGGTAATGTGGGGCACCGACGAGGAAAGTGTCGGTCGCGATCGGCCGCCAGACAGAGAGCGGCGCGGATTTCGAGGCAGTCGTCATAGTCGGAAAACTCCAGGCGATAGTCTATTTGATGGCGCCGGCGGTGAGGCCGCCCTGCCAGAACCGCTGCAGCAGCAGGAACACCACGATGACCGGGATGATGCTGACCAGCGCGCCGGTGATGACGATCGAGAACAGCACCTGTCCGCCGCCACCGCCCTGCTGCGCGAGTTGATACCAGGTCGCAAGGCCCACCGTGATCGGCTGATACTCCTGCGAGCGCAGGACGATCAGCGGCAGGAAGTAGTTGTTCCAGGTCCCGACGAACGAGAGCAGCGCCACGGTCACCATGCCCGGCGCCACCAGCCGCAGCACGATGGCGCGGAAGATCATGAACTCGCCGGCGCCATCGATACGCGCGGCGTCGAGCAGTTCGTCATCGACGCCCTGTTCGATATAGACGCGCATCAGATAGACACCGATCGGCGAGATCATCGAGGGCAGGATCACGCCCAGGGGATTGTCGCTGAGACCCGAAAGCGCCAGCAGCAGGAAGATCGGCACCACTAGGGCCGTCTGCGGGACAAACACCGCGCCCAGCACGAGCCCAAAGGTCAGATTTCGGCCGCGGAACTTGAACTTCGCGAACGCGTAGCCCGCCGCTGTTGCCAGCAGCGCCGCACCTGCCCCCGAAATGGTCGAGTAGAGCACGCTGTTGACCATCCAACGCAGGAACATGCCATTGTCGCGCGAGAACAGATCGACCAGATTCTGCCAGAGGTTGAACTCGGTGCCGAAGCCGAAGCCGAACGTGGCGAACAGGTCGCCATTTGTTTTGGTTGCCGATAGGACCAGATAGACCAGCGGCGCGAGGCTATAGACGAGGAACAGTGACAATAGCAGCGTGAGCATAATCCGCGAGCGCCGCCGTTCGCCAGGCAGGCGCCGAGCAGCTTCAAATGTGGCAATGTCGGTGGTCGCAGTCATTATTGCTCCGGCCGACGGCGGCTGGTGATCAGGGTGAAGATGTAGGAGGCACCGGCGATCACGATGCCAAGCACGAACGAGACGGCGGCCGCATAGCCATACTGCTGGTTCTGAGTCGCCAGCGAATAGGCATAGAGGTTCGGCGTGTAGCTCGAATTGATGGTGTTTCTGGCGAGCGCGCGCATCAAATATGGCTCATTGAACAGCTGCAGTGTGCCGTTGATCGAAAAGATGATGGTGAGCAGGATCGCCGGCCACAGCAGCGGCAGCTGGATCAGCCGCGCAAATTGCCAGGGCGAGGCGCCATCTATCCGCGAGGCCTCGGCGAGGTCCGACGGGATCGCCTTCAGCGCGGCGTAATAGATCACCATATTATAGCCGACATATTCCCACGTCGCGATATTGGCCAACGAGAAGATCATCGCGCCCGGCGACAGGAAGTCCGGCGGTGGCAGGTTGAACGCCTTGGCCATCTGCGTGAACGGGCCGAAGGTAGGGCCGTAAAGATAACCCCAGATGATCGTCGCGATTACGCTCGGCACGGCGTAGGGGAGGAAGAAGCCGAGCCGGAAGACGCCCTTGGCATAGATCTGGCCACGATCGAGCACGATGGCGAACAGCAGAGCGAGACCCAGCATGATCGGCACCTGGACGATCCCGAAGATAACGAGGTTCCAGACGCCGCCCCAGAACTTCGCGTCGCCCGCCACCTTGATATAGGCCGCGGTAGCGGCAAACTGTCGGCCACCGACAAGCGTGTCGCGGAACAGGCTCATGTAGAACGCATACACAAGTGGCGCGACGATGAATGCGATGAACAGCAGCAAGAATGGCGCCAAGAAGAGATAGGGCGCGAGCTTTCGTGACGTAAAACCGCCCGATCGCGCTGGGTGCGTCGTAACGGCTGGCGTATTCGACATTGCCATGGTCCCCCGTCCGGCAAGATGAAGAGATCGGGCGCGCCGATCAAGCGCGCCCGGCCGTTGCCCGGGAGAACTTAGGCTACGGTAAAGCCTTGTTCCTTCGCGTAGGTGACCACGGCGTCCTGGATACGGTCGAACGCATCCGACAGAGTGCCGCTACCGCTGAGCGAGGCGCCGAATTCATCAGACATCGACTGGTACAAGAAGCTCTGGAACGGGCTCCATTCAAACGGCGTCACAGCATTCGACGACTTGGCGAACACCTTGTTCACTTCCTGTCCGCCGTAGAAATCCATCTTGTTGCCCGCCCATTCCGGGCTCGACAGCAGCGCGT
>NZ_CAMLFY010000199.1 GCF_946479415.1 uncultured Shinella sp.
GCCGACCGTGTCGCCGTGCTGCGCGACGGCCACCTTGTGGGTGAGACTGCGGTTGCCGATACCAATCCGGATGAACTCATCCGTATGATCGTCGGCCGCAAGGCCGACCAGCTTTTCGCTAAGGCGCATTCGACGCCGGGGGCGGCGCTGGTCACGGTTCGCGACCTGACGTGCCGCGGTGCCGGCCCCGTCTCCTTCGACCTGAAGCAGGGCGAATTGCTCGGCCTTGTCGGCCTGCGCGGTGCAGGGCAGGAGCTGATCGGCCGCGCACTGTTCGGCGCGGAGGCCGCGGCGGGCGACGTCGTGATCCGTGGTGCGCGTCCGAATCTCGCCAATCCCGAAGCCGCCATCGCCTCCGGCATCGGGCTGATTGCCCGTGACCGCACGGAGGAATCCGTCGCCATGTCGCTTTCGCTGCGCGAAAACACCTTCCTCAATCCCGGCGCGTCGGGGCGTGGCCTTTCGGCCTTCCTTTCGCCGGCCAGGGAGGCGGAGATGGCCGCCGCCATCGGCGACAAGGTGGGCCTTCGCCCCAACGACCAGACGCTCGCCATCGAGGCGCTGTCCGGCGGCAACCAGCAGAAGGTCGTCGTCGGCCGTTGGCTTGCGACCGGCCGCAAGCTGCTGATCGCTGAGGATCCGACGGCTGGCGTCGATGTCGGTGCCAAGGCGGATATCTATCGCCTCATCGCCGCGGCGGTGGAGGAGGGTCTCGCGGTTCTCGTGATTTCCACCGACTTTGAAGAAATCGCCCATATCTGCCATCGGGCGCTCGTCTTCTCGCGCGGACGCATCGTGCGCGAACTCGCCGGTGCCGACCTCACCACTTCAGCCGTCATTGCGGCAGCTTCCGCCTCCGAGGCGGCCTGATTTCCGGAGAAAGACGATGCAATCCATCCAGTCCAACGCGCTTGAACCGACGCCATCGGAGCTGAAGGGCCTTTCGACCGGCGAAAAGCTGAAGCGGCTTCTTCCGGTCTACGGCCTGGTCATCCTGACGGCGCTGCTCATCCTCGTCTTTTCGCTGCTGCTGCCCGATACGTTCCCGACGCTGCTCAATCTGCGCTCGATCGTCGCCAATAAGACCATCATCGCCATCCTCTCGCTGGCGGCGATGATCCCCATGGCTTGCGGGCGCATCGATCTCACGATCGGCTACGGCATCGTGCTCTGGCACATCCTGGCCATCAGCCTGCAGACCATGCTCGGCCTGCCGTGGCCGCTCGCGGTGGCGATCGTTCTGGTGCTGGGGGCATTGACCGGCCTGTTGAACGGCCTCCTCGTCGAGGTCGCCAAGATTGACAGTTTCATCGCGACGCTCGGCACGGGCACCGTCATCTACGCCATAGCACTTTGGCATACGGGCGGCCGGCAGGTCGTCGGCGTCTTGCCGGATGGGTTTCTGGCGCTGAACGGCACCATGCTTTTCGGCCTGCCGATCACCGGCTTCTATGTGCTGGCGCTGGCGCTCGTCATGTGGATCGTACTGGAATACCTGCCGATCGGTCGCTACGTTTACGCCATCGGCGCCAACCCGAAGGCAGCGGCTCTCAACGGCATTCCCGTCCGCCGCTTCGTCATCGGCGCGTTCATTGCCTCCGGCGTGCTCTCGGCTGTTGCCGGCGTGCTGCTCGCCTCGCGGCTGCGCATCGGCCAGGCGAGCGTCGGCCTTGAATATCTGCTGCCGGCGCTCGTCGGCGCCTTCCTCGGCTCCACCACCATCAAGCCCGGTCGCGTCAATGTCTGGGGCACGATGATCGGCGTGATCATTCTCGCCGTCGGCATTGCCGGTATCCAGCAGTTCGGCGGTTCCTTCTTCGTCGAACCGCTCTTCAACGGTGTCACTTTGCTCGTCGCCATCGGCATTGCCGGTTATGCCCAGCGCCGTCGCGGCGCGGCCGGTGCTCTCAGGCCGAAGGGCGCGCCCGAAAAGGCATCGGGCAGCCAATCCTGATTTCGCATCCATCGTCGCATCTCACGTCCAAAGGGAGGACACCATCGTGAAACGCAGACACTTCCTCGCAACGACCGCCGCCATGCTGGCCATCACGCTCGCCGGCCCCGCTTTCGCGGATGCCATGGGCGATGCCAAAGCCGTCGTCGAAAAATATGCCAGCAAGGTCGAGAAATGGGATGGCCCGACAAGCGGACCCAAGGCGGCTGAAGGCAAGACCGTCGTCGTGGTCGCAGCCGACATGAAGAACGGCGGTATCCTCGGCGTCGTCAACGGTATCGAGGAGGCGGCCTCTGCCGTCGGTTGGACCGTGACGGTGCTCGACAGCGCCGGCTCCATCGAGGGCCGCACGGCCTCCTTCGGCCAGGCGCTGACGCTGAAGCCGGGCGGCATCATCATCGCCGGTTTCGACGCCGTCGAACAGAAGCCGGCCATGGAAGAGGCCAAAAAGGCCGGCATTCCGATGGTCGCCTGGCATGCGGCCCCGGCCGTCGGCCCGGTCGATGATGTCGGCGTCTTCGCCAATGTCACGACGGATGCGATGGAAGTGTCCAAGGCGGCGGCGGATTATGCCTTCGTCGATGCCGGCGGCAAGCCGGGCGTGATCATCTTCACCGACTCCACCTATGCCATCGCGATCGCCAAGGCCGACAAGATGAAGGCCGAGATCGAGGCGCTCGGCGGAAAAGTGCTGGAATATGTCGATACGCCGATCGCCGAGACCTCGCAGCGCATGCCGCAGCTGACGACCACGCTGTTGCAGAAATACGGTGATCAGTGGACCCATTCACTTGCGATCAACGACATCTATTTCGACTTCATGGGTCCCTCGCTGGCTGCGGCCGGCATTGCCGGCGACGGCGCGCCCAAGAGCGTTGCCGCCGGTGACGGCTCGGAAAGCGCCTACCAGCGTATCCGCGCCAAGCAGTACCAGTCGGTGACGGTGGCCGAGCCGCTCAATCTGCAGGGCTGGCAGCTTGTCGACGAACTGAACCGTGCCTTTGCCGGTGAAGCCTGGTCCGGATACGTCTCGCCGCTGCATGTCGTGACGGTGGACAATGTGGAATTCGATGGCGGACCGAAGAACACCTTCGACCCGGACAACGGCTACCGCGACGAATACAAGAAGATCTGGGGCAAATAAGCCTTTCTCCCGACGTGCCGGGGCGGACAGTCCGCCCCGGCAGCGCGGGCGAGGGGGCCTTGCCCGCTGCGGTGTGATCGTTATCTTGCGCCGCTATCATTCTGAAAGGAGAGGGGCGGAATGTCGTTTTTTGCTGCCGAGGAGCCTGAATTCTCGACCTTCGTGCTGGGCAACGCGCCGCTGAAGAAACTGGCGGGTGGTTTCGATTGGGTCGAAGGTCCAGTCTGGTTCGGCGACCATGATTGCCTGCTGTTTTCCGATATCCCCAACAACCGCATCCTGCGCTGGAGCCCGACGACCGGCATCAGCACGTTCCGCGAGCCGTCGAACTTTTCCAACGGCAACACGCGCGATCGCGAAGGCCGGCTCGTCACCTGCGAGCACGGTACACGGCGTGTCACGCGTACGGAACATGACGGCGCTGTCACCGTCATTGCCGACAGCTATCAGGGCAGGCGGCTGAATTCGCCGAATGACGTGATCGTTGCCTCCGAGGGAGCGATCTGGTTCACCGATCCGCATTACGGCATCGCTTCCGATTACGAAGGCACCCGCTCCGAGCAGGAGTTGCCGTGCAACGTCTACCGTGTCGATGCGCTCTCCGGCGAGATCCGCGCCGTGCTTACCGATTTCAACTGCCCGAACGGTCTGGCCTTCAGCCCGGACGAAAAGCGCCTCTACGTGGCCGATACCGGCCGCATGTTCGCGGGCGACCCACGCCACATCCGCGTCTTCGATGTCGGCACGGACGGGACGCTGACCGGCGGCGATGTCTTTCACACCATCTCGCCCGGCTGCGCAGATGGAATGCGCGTCGATGCGGCGGGCAATCTCTGGTCTTCTGCGGGTGACGGCGTGCATTGCATTGCGCCTGACGGCCGTCGCCTCGGCCGCATCCTCGTGCCGGAGACCGTCTCCAACATCTGCTTCGGCGGCCGGCATGGTCACCGTCTTTTCATCACCGCCACAACATCCCTCTATGCCGTCTCGCTTGCCATTCGTGGTGGCGTGCGGCCGCAGGCAGGAGCCGTACTATGAACTTTGTCGAAACCAGCGCACGCCTGACGGACGACGGCGTCTTTGCCATGTTGAAGGTGGCCGTCGATGCGGCGAAGGCATCAGGCCAGCCGCAATGCATCGTCATCGTCGATGCGAGCGGCGTCGTGCTCGGCTCTTTCCGTATGACGGGTTCGCGCTATCTCTCGCTGAAGAGTGCCACAGCCAAGGCCCGCACGGCTGCTTCCATCGGCGCACCAAGCGATGCCCTTCCCGAACAGGTTCGCCCAGCCATTGCAGCGGCGACGCAGGGCGACATGACAGGCCTGCGCGGCGGCCTGCCGATCCGCGTCAACGGCATCCTCCTTGGCGGGATTGGGGTTGGCTCGGGCTCCGGCGAGCAGGATGAGGCGGTCGCGCGCGCAGCGCTGGCGGCTATTGGCGCGTGACCACAGGTCGTGGTGATAACGCGGCTGTCGATTGCCGTCCGCTGGGAAAGAACCGGCGGACGCGGTAGGTTCTGGTAACGATAACGAGGCGACGGAGAATGCGAAACGACAAGGCACCGACGATGGCGGATATTGCCCGCAAGACGGGCGTTTCCCCGATGACCGTGTCGCGCGCCTTCAAATCCGGAAGCCTCATCAACAAGGATACGCGCGACGCGATCCTGAAGGCTGCGGAAGACCTCGGCTACGTTTTCGATGCCACCGCCTCGAACTTGCGGTCGCAGAAGACCGACTTCATTGCCGTCACGATACCCTCGATCAACAATGCGAACTTCGCCGATACGGTTGGCGGGCTTTCCGAGACGCTGAGTGCGCGTGGCTTTCAGATTCTGCTCGGCTATACGAACTACGATATCGAGGAGGAGGAACGTCTCATCGAGGGACTGCTGCGCCGCAAGCCTCAGGCGATCGTCGTTACCGGGGGGAAGCACACGGCGCGGGCGCGGAAATTGCTGGAAAACGCCAATGTGCCGGTCATCGAGACCTGGGATGTCCCGGCCGAGCCGATCGGCCATTTCGTCGGGTTTTCCAACGCAAAGGCCGTGCGCAGCATGGTCGATCATTTC
>NZ_CAMLFY010000200.1 GCF_946479415.1 uncultured Shinella sp.
GGCAGGTGGAAGTTGGTCATCAGGATATCGGCCGTGCGGAAGCGGTAGCCGGGCGTGATGAAGATGCCCGTCGCTCCCGACCACGGCTTGATCGTGCCGTCCTCGTCGGCAGCACTTTCGAGCAGGCGCAGCGAGGTCGTGCCGACGGAGACGATGCGCCCGCCCCTCGCCTTCACGGCGTTGAGCGCGGCGGCGGTCTCCTCGGAAACGTAGCCGATTTCTTCGTGCATGACGTGCTCGGTCGTGTCGTCGGCCTTGACCGGCAGGAAGGTGCCGGCGCCGACATGCAGCGTTACGAAATGGCGCTCCACGCCCAGCGCATCGAGCTTTTCGAACAGCGTGTCGGTGAAATGCAGGCCGGCCGTGGGGGCTGCGACGGCGCCTTCCTCGCGGGCATAGATGGTCTGGTAGTCCTTGCGGTCCAGCTCGTCTTCGGCGCGCTTGGAGGCGATATAGGGCGGCAGCGGGATATGGCCGACCGTGGCGATAGCGCGGTCGAGTTCCGGGCCGGACGCATCGAAATGCAGGGTGACTTCGCCGCCCTCGCCTTTTTGCTCGATGGTCGCCGAGAGAGCATCGCCGAAGGTGATGCGATCACCGAGCTTGATGCGTTTTCCCGGCTTGGCAAAGGCCTTCCAGCGGTCGCCAGCGATGCGCATGTGCAGCGTGGCCGACACCTTCTGGCCGCCAGCGCCCTCGCGATGGCGGATGCCTTCGAGCTGGGCGGGTATCACGCGTGTGTCGTTGAAGACGAGCGCATCGCCTGCCCTGAGCAGCGACGGCAGGTCGCCGACGGTATGATCTTCATAGAGCACTTCATTGCCCGGTTGCACGACGAGCAGCTTCGCGGCTTCCCGCGGGCTCACCGGGCGAAGCGCGATATTGTCTTCCGGCAGATCGAAATCGAAGAGGTCGACACGCATGGCAGGCCTCAGAGAAAGCGGATCATCAGCGCGCCGGCGACGAGCAGGATGGCGCCGCCGATGCGCCCGACGGAGATTTCACGCACGGCCATGCCGAGGAAGCCGATACGATCCAGCAGGATGCCGGCCAGCAACTGGCCGGAGACCGCAAAGGCCATGACGGCGGCCGCACCGATGCGTGGGGTCAGGAAGATGGCGGTGGTGACATAGACCGTGCCGAGCGCGCCGCCAGCGATATAGAGCCAGAGGTCCGGCCCGCGCCAGTCCGGCGAGCGGCCCTCGAAGGTCGAGGTGGCCGCGACGACCAAGGCCAGGATGATAGCGCCCGACAGAAACGAGACGCAGGCGGCCGCCACCGGCATGCTCAGGCCGCGGCCGAGCATGGCATTGATGGGAGCCTGAATTGCGATGCACGCGCCGGCCGCGATGGCGAGCAGCGCCCAGAGGAAAGCAGCCATAGTGCCGGTCCTTGAAAAGCGCACAAAGAAAAACCGCGCCCGCCGAAACGGACGCGGTCGAAATCGACGGCGTTCTATCAGGCCGCTACGTCGGCGGCAACCTTGAACGACACGATGGTGTCGGGCTCACGCACCGGCTCGCCGCGCTTGATCTTGTCGATGTTTTCCATGCCTTCGATGACCTGGCCCCAGACCGAGTACTGCTTGTTCAGCCAGGGCGCATCGGTGAAGCAGATGAAGAACTGCGAGTTGGCGGAGTTCGGCATCTGGCTGCGGGCCATCGAGCAGGTGCCGCGCACATGGCTCATGTTGGAGAATTCGGCCTTCAGGTCCGGCTTGTCGGAGCCGCCCATGCCGGCGCGGGCCGGGTTGAAGTCCTTGCCGCCGGTCTTGCCGTACTGCACGTCGCCCGTCTGGGCCATGAAATCCTCGATGACGCGGTGGAAGACGACGCCGTCATAGGCGCCTTCACGCGCCAGTTCCTTGATGCGCGCGACGTGGCCCGGTGCGAGATCCGGAAGCAGCTGGATGACCACCTTGCCCTTGGTGGTTTCCATGATGACGGTGTTTTCCGGATCCTTGATCTCGGCCATGGTGTCTCTCCTTTAAGGTGTGATGCAAAAGGTGTGTCGCCGTTTCATGATTACAACGGGCGACACACCAAAAAGTGGATTATTTGCCGACGGTGACCTTCACCATGCGGTCCGGGTCCGTCACGGAGCCGTTGTTGGCATCGTCGCCGAGCTTGATCTTGTCGACATTCTCCATGCCGGAAACGACCTTGCCGACGACCGTGTACTGGCCGTTCAGGAAGTCGCCGGGGGCGAACATGATGAAGAACTGCGAATTGGCGGAGTTAGGATCCTGCGCGCGGGCCATGCCGACCGTGCCGCGCTCGAACGGAATGTCGGAAAATTCCGCGGGAAGGTCCGGCTGGCTGGAGCCGCCCGTACCGGCCGCGCCGGCCTGGTAGCCATCGGCCATGTCGCCATACTGCACGTCGCCGGTCTGGGCCATGAAGCCCTTGATCACGCGGTGGAAGGCGACATTGTCATATTCGCCGGCGGCGGCCAGCACCTTGATACGCTCGGCATGCTTCGGCGCCTTGTCGTTCAGCTCGATGACGACGGGGCCGTCCTTCAGCTGGATCGTGATGAAATCGGCAGCCTGCGCGACGAAGGCGCTCGTGGTGGTTGCCAGGAACAGGGCTCCTGCGAAGGCGGTACGGAGGATGTTCATGATAGCTCCCTTGAGGGGTTCAGGATGATTGGGCTTCAGCCCTTCTGGCGGGCCTTGAGGGCCGCAAAGACGGGCGCCGGCACGAAGGCGCTGACATCGCCGCCCATGGCCGCGATCTGGCGGACCAATGTGGCGGTAATGGGCCGCGAGGCGACGCCGGCCGGCAGAAACACCGTCTGCACGTCGGGCGCCATCTGGCGGTTCATGCCGGCCATCTGCATTTCGTAGTCGAGATCCGTGCCGTCGCGCAGGCCCCGGATGAGGAGGCCTGCCTTGTGGCTACGGGCCGCATCGACCACCAGATTGGAGAAGGACACGACGCTGACATCCCCTGCCCGCTCCGGCAATGCCTCGGCGATGGAGAGACGGATCAGCTCGGCGCGTTCTTCGAAGGAAAACAGCGGTGTCTTGCCGGGATGAATGCCGATTGCCACGATGACCTTGGGCGCGACGTTCAGCGCCTGCACCAACACATCGATATGGCCGTTGGTGATCGGATCGAAAGAGCCAGGATAGAAGGCGACTGTCATCGGCAAGGTCCCGTTTGCCGCCTTGTGTCATGGACCGCCCCGATCCGCAAGGGTGCCGCCTGTCGCATCCCGAACTGTCCCCTGCCAAGAGGATGAACGCGGCATGAATGGGCCGTTCAAGAGCATTTCAGCTGCGCCATGCATAAATACCGGCATAGACTTCGGGAACAAAGGTCGCAATCGCGCATTTCCCCGACCGAACACAACGGAACAAGTAACGCGTTTCCTTAGGCTGGAAGGAATACGAAAATGGCACTCGCTCTACTCTGCATGACCATGTTCATTGCGCTTAGCGCCGCGACGATCCATGCGCTTCGCGAAGAGGATCGCCCGGCCGCCTCGAAGCTTGCGGCACGCGGCAAGTGGCTGCGTTGAGCGAGGAAGCAATTATGGTCGCGCTCACCATCCTTTTCACAGTCTTCATCAGCGTGGTCTTCACTTTCGACTTCACGCGCACGATCCTCGACCTGAAGCGGGATCGCGCGGTTTTGAGAGCCACAAAGCTGAAAACAGAAGCAGGCGGCTTCGGCGTCTAGAGCGCCCCTTGCCGCCGACCCTGCGGGTGGCCTTTCCTCCGGGCTACCCGCAATAAATGAAAAGCCGGACGGTCGTTCCCTGCCCGTCCGGCTTTTTCGTGTCTTGAAGATGCGAGGCCGTTACGCCTCGCCCTCGCCTGCATCGCCGGCTTCGACTTCGCCGTCGGCCACGGCGGCGTCCGCCTCGACCTCTGCCTCGTCATCGCCTTCCGGCTCGCTGATGCGCTCGACGGACACCACCTTCTCGTCCTTGGCGGTCGAGAAGATCGTGACGCCCTTCGTTGCGCGGCTGGCGATGCGGATGCCATCGACCGGCACGCGGATGAGCTGGCCACCGTCGGAGACCAGCATAAGCTGGTTCTTGTCCTCGACCGGGAAGGCGGCGACGAGTTCGCCGATCTCGGTGGTCTTGGACGTGTCGGTGGCACGGATGCCCTTGCCGCCACGGCCGGAGGTGCGGAAGTCGTAAGAGGAAGACCGCTTGCCGAAGCCCTTCTGGGAGACGGTGAGAACGAACTGTTCGCGGGCCTTGAGTTCCTGGTAGCGCTCTTCGGAGAGATCGCCGACTTCGCCGACTTCTTCGCCGACCAGCGCGATATCCTCCTCGTCGACACCGCTGGCGCGGCGTTCGGTGGCGGAGCGCTTGAGATAGGCGGCGCGTTCCCACGGCTCGGCATCGACATGGCTGACGATCGTCATCGAGATGATGCGGTCGCCGGTGCCCAGGTTGATGCCGCGCACGCCAACCGAGTTGCGACCGGCAAAGACGCGCACGTCATCGACCGGGAAGCGGATGCACTGGCCAAGCGCCGTCGTGAGCAGCACGTCGTCCTGCTCGGTGCAGGTCTCGACGTTGAGGATCTCGTCGCCCTCTTCCTCGAGCTTCATCGCGATCTTGCCGTTGCGGTTGACCTGGACGAAGTCGGACAGCTTGTTGCGGCGCACCGTGCCACGGGTCGTCGAGAACATGACGTCGAGGTTTTCCCACGTCGTTTCGTCCTCGGGCAGCGGCATGATGGTGGTGATGCGTTCGCCGGGCTCGATCGGCAGCATGTTGATCAGCGCCTTGCCCTTGGACTGCGGCGTGCCGATCGGCAGGCGCCAGACCTTCTCCTTGTAGACGATGCCACGCGAGGAGAAGAAGAGAACCGGCGTATGCGTGTTGGCGACGAAGAGGCGGGTTGCGAAATCCTCGTCCTTCATGGCCATGCCCGAGCGGCCCTTGCCGCCGCGGCGCTGCGCGCGATAGGTCGCGAGCGGCACGCGCTTGACGTAACCGGCATGCGAGACGGTGACCACCATGTCCTCGCGGGCGATCAGGTCCTCGTCGTCCATATCCGGACCGCCTTCGGCGATCTCGGTGCGGCGCGGCGTGCCGAACTCGTCGCGCACGGCGGCGAGCTCATCCTTGA
>NZ_CAMLFY010000201.1 GCF_946479415.1 uncultured Shinella sp.
CCAGCAGGCGTCGTGGCCGGCGCCGGAGATGATGTTCATGTGGCTGTAGCCGAGGTCCTCCGCCGCCTTGCGCACGGCCGAGACGAGCGTCGGGTCGAAGGTGACGGGATCGAAATGGCCGACGGCCTCGACGGAACAGCCCACGCCGAGCGCGTCGCAAATCTTCGGCGCTTCCGCTTCGATGCGGGCGCGCATGCCGTCGAGTTTCGCCTGGTCGGGCGAGCGGATGTCGACGGTGAAGACGACCTTGCCGGGCAGCACGTTGCGCGAATTGGGCGAGAAGAACACCTGGCCGACACCGCCCACGGCGCCCGGCTGGTTTTCCATGGCGACCGTCTGCACCATTTCAAGGATGCGCGCCATCGCAAGGCCGGCATTGACGCGCAGGTTCATCGGCGTCGAGCCGGTATGCGCCTCGCGGCCGGTCAGCGTGAATTCCAGCCACCACAGGCCCTGACAGTGCGTGACGACGCCGATGTCCTTCTTCTCGGCTTCGAGGATCGGGCCCTGCTCGATGTGATATTCAAAATAGGCGTGCATCTTGCGCGCGCCCACCGTCTCGTCGCCGATCCAGCCGATGCGCTTCAGTTCGTCGCTGAAGGTCTTGCCCTCGGGATCCTTGCGACCATAGGCATAATCCTGGCTATGCACGCCGGCAAAGACGCCGGAGGCGAGCATGGCCGGCGCGAAGCGCGCGCCTTCCTCGTTCGTCCAGTTGGTGACGACGATCGGATGTTTCGTTTTGATGCCGAGATCGTTCAGCGAGCGGATGACTTCGAGACCGGCGAGCACGCCGAGCACGCCGTCATATTTGCCGCCGGTCGGCTGGGTATCGAGATGCGAGCCGACATAGACGGGCAGAGCATCGGGGTCCGAGCCCTCGCGCGTCATGAACATGTTGCCCATGGTATCGACGCCCATCGAAAGGCCGGCGCCCTCGCACCAGGTCTGGAAGAGGCGGCGGCCTTCGGCGTCGGAATCGGTCAGCGTCTGGCGATTGTTGCCGCCGGCAATGCCGGGGCCGATCTTCGCCATGTCCATGAGGGTGTCCCACAGGCGGTCCGCGTTGACACGCATGTTCTCGCCGGGTGCGGCCATGTCGTATGCTCCCACGCTTCGGGCTTTCAAAGCCTCAATCTGTTCCCACCGGCTGGCGACGCGCTTGTTTGTTTTGCGCCTGTCCGACTCAGCAGTTGCCTTTACTTGATAACTGTCTGATAATTTGACCGGTTGGTAAACATTACAGCTTCCGTTGCGGCACTCAAGCCGAAAAACCAAAAACCTTGAGGTCTCGCCCAAGAAAATGGCGGCTGGTTAAACTGGTGAATTTGGCGGCACTTTTCGCAATGATGGAAAGTGCCGAGGGGGCAAGATGGCACTACCAAGGGCGGCCAGAACACAGCGGCGCACGCGCATCCAGGAGGCGAAGGAGGAGCAGATCCTTGAGGCGGCGCTGGAGGTCTTTTCGCTGCACGGGTTCCGCGGGGCGACCGTGGACCAGATCGCCGAAGTGGCGGGCATGTCGAAGCCGAACCTGCTCTATTATTTCCGCACCAAGGAGACGATGCACCGGGCGCTGATCACCCGCGTGCTCGACACCTGGCTCGATCCGCTGCGCGAGTTCGATGCCGAGGGCAATCCCGTTTCGGAAATCCGCAGCTATATCAGGCGCAAGCTCGAGATGGCGCGCGATTTCCCCCGCGAAAGCCGACTTTTCGCCAATGAAATTCTGCAGGGCGCGCCCAATATCGAAGACGAGCTGAAAGGCCCGCTGAAATCCCTCGTCGATGAAAAGGCCGAGGTGATCCGGAGCTGGGCCAAGGCGGGCAAGATCGCCAAATGCGATCCCTATCACCTGATCTTCTCGATCTGGTCAACGACCCAGCACTATGCCGACTTCGACGTGCAGGTGCGCGCCGTGCTGGGGCAGGATCAGTCCGGCGAAGGCCGGTTCGAGGATGCGGCGCGCTTCCTCGAACAGCTCTTCATCGGCGGGCTGCATGTCAGCGAGGAGCCGGCCCAGATTTCGACTTGACCGGTTCCGTCTTCGGCTGGCCGAAAAGGCTGGCCGCGATCTGCTCGCGCTCGCGCCAGAGGGCGGGCAGGGACAAGAGGCCGATGCAGACCACGGCGATCGTCGTCTTGGTGAGCTGCGAGAGTTCCGGCGTGCGGCCATCGACATAGTAGATCGCGTAGACGATGGCGACGTGCCAGACATAGACCTGCAGAGAATGGCGGCCGAGCAGGCGCAGGAAGCGCAGCATGAAGACGGCCGTGACACCGCGCGCGAAGCTACGGATCCAGACATTGTGATGCTTCGGACCGGCAATCAGCACCCAGGCAAGGCCGATCGCGACGGCGGCGAAATTCAGGAGATAGACCGGGCCGAAATCCGCGCGAATTTCCATCGTCGCGAACTTGTCGAGCACCGATTGCGGCAAGAGATCCCAGGCGGTGACGATGCGCAGCGGCAGGAAGAATAGGCAGATGGCAAGGGCGGCCTTCGGCAGCAGCGTCTTTTCCGGCGAGAAGATGCGGTTCCAGTCGATCCTGTTTTGCGCGGTGAGAACGCCGATCACCATCGCCGAGAAGAAGACGATCTGCCAGCCCAGCATGTTGAAGCTTGCGCGGATGCCCTGATTGTCGACGCCCATCACGAGCGTATTGAGCGGATCGGTGACGAAACGCTGGAGCCCGAGCTGGGCGGCCATCCAGACGAGCAGCGATCCGGCCAGAACCTGCGCCCACTTGCCCCGCAGGCACAGCCAGACGAGTGGCGGCGCGAAAAGCATGTAGACGATATATTGCGGCAGGATATCCATGAAGGTCGGCTGGAACAGGAAGGTGGCGATGGCCGCCAGCCGGACCGGTTCGTCGAAATTCGTCGTGCCGAGCCAGTTGTACCAAAGCCGGTAGGCATCCGGCAGGAAGAGCTGCACGACGAGCACGGCCATGACCGTGCCCATGGCATAACGATAGAGTTCGAAGGCGCGGTTGTGCAAAAGCTGGCGGCCGGTGTCGTAGCCTGACTTCAGCATCTTGCGGGCATAGACCATGCCGATCAGCAGGCCGGAGAGGAAGACGAAGCCCTGTGCGTCCTCGACAAAGGCAAACTGGCGATGATTGACCTCCATCATCCAGTAGCCGCCGACAAAGATCAGGTGATTGATGAGCATGAAGACCAGAAAATAGCCTCGCATGCCATCGATGATGTCAAATCGCTTCAAAATATGCGCTCCGTCGATACTCATGGTGCGCCCCAACGGGGCCGCAACGCATGAGGCGGCGGATCGTTCCGAGAAAAGTCAGTCCGGCAGGAAGGCCATCAGCGCGAGGCCGCAAGCCGTGATCAGCGCGCCGGCGAGCACCGGAAGGCTGGCCCAGCCATGGCCCAGAATGCCTTCGAGCAGAATGATGAAGCTCGGCGTGAGATAGCCGTAGCCGAGAACCTTCGAGGCCGGCAGGCGCATCGAGGCATATTGCAGGAGGAGGAACGTGCCGGCCGTCGTGACGACGGCGAGATAGGTGACGGCGGCGTAGACGGTCACCGGCAGGGCGGAGAAATCCGTCGCGACGAGGCCGCGGATGCCGGGCGCGATCAGCCAGATCGCGGCGCCGGCCGTGACCCAGAAGCCGAAGGCGACGGCGGGCTCGCCGCGGTCGAAGCGGCGGATCAGCGGCACATAGAGCGCGTGGCAGACGACGCCGGCAAAGAAGATCATCTCGCCGGTGCCGACGTCGAAGGCGAGGATATCGGCGATATTGCCGCGAAAGATTACCCAGACGGCGCCGGCTGCCGCGATGACGAGGCCGGCCAGCACGCCGGGACGCGTCTTCTGGCCCAGCACGGGAAGCGCAAAGCCGGCGCTCAAGAGCGGCATCAGGGTAAAGACGGCGCCTGTCGCGATGGGGCTGGTATATTCCAGCGCGGTAAACATGGTGAGCATGTAGATGGCGATGAGCCCGCCGAGCAGGAGGAAGCGCCAGATTTCCTTCGGCCAGACGGCCGGCACCCGAAAGGCGCCGAAAGCAAGGGCGGCCATGACGACGATGGTCATGATATAGCGCCAGAGCGTCAGCGGCTCGGCCTCCATGTAACGCGCCGCCAGCCCACCGAAGGAGAACGAGCCGGCGATCAGCACCGCGAAGAGCAGCATGGCGAGATGGCCCTTGAGCTTCTCGCGGCCCGTGGCATGGGTGGAGAGGCCCGCCCGGGCCGGCATACGTTTCGTCAAGAAAATCATCCTATTGTCTGCGGCGCGGCATGGTCATAGAGCAAGTCCGCCCAAAGTGCGATGCGGTTTGTTCCCGCGTCCGCGCGATGAAGGATCCGGCGCTTTCGCGCCTCACCCCACAGGAAAACCGCAATCGCCACCCATATCCGGCGAGACAGAAAAGGAGAGGCAATGACGACCGGCATCGGCTTCAAGGATACCGACCGCAAGACGAGCGAACTGCTCGAGGACATCATTCACGCGATCAAGGGCGAGCACATCACACTGCGCGACCTTTTGGCGATGATGGGTGAAAGCGGCCTCCTGCTTCTCTGCGCCTTCCTGTCCTTGCCCTTCCTGTTTCCGGTGTCCATTCCCGGCGTCTCCACGGTGTTCGGTGCCGGCATCGTGCTGATCAGTGCTGCGATCACGCTCAATCGTCTGCCCTGGCTGCCGGCAAAGGTTGCCGACCGTCGGCTGGAGAGCGGCAAGCTCCGGCCGGTTCTGGAGCGCGGCGTGACCTTCCTGCGCAAGATCGACCGGTTCTTCAAGCCGCGCATGATGAGCCTTGCCTCCGGCGCGGTGATGAACCGTGTCAACGGTCTGGTGCTGATGGGTGCCGGCCTCCTGCTCATGGCGCCGCTCGGTTTTGTTCCCTTCTCAAACACCCTGCCGGGTGTCGCGATCCTGCTGCTCGCCGCCGGCATTTCGCAGCGCGACGGCCTGATCGTGCTGGCGGGCTATGTGATGGTGGTGCTGACGATCGTGTATTTTGCGGCGCTCGGGTTTCTTGCCTACAGCGCCGGCAATAGCTTTTTCGGGTGATTTTTATAGGGAGGCATTTGCGGCCACCCCCCTCTGCCCTGCCGGGC
>NZ_CAMLFY010000202.1 GCF_946479415.1 uncultured Shinella sp.
CACATCCAATCTCCCCCCCTTTGGGGGGGAGATGCCCGGCAGGGCAGAGGGGGTGAGCACCGGGATGCTTTCACCGCTGTTTTTTGCCTCCCCGATTGACTGTCACAGTTCTGTCGTCAAACTGCGCTAAGCGCTTCGGAAAAAAGTAGAAATCGTTTCCGTCATTTGTGGACGGCAGGCAGGGCGGACTTCTCATGGACACGGGCAACCCGGACCTTTCTCCCGAAAAAACCACCGAGAGTGCGCAGCCGCAAGCGCCCGGCATCGATGTCGAAGCCCTGATGGCGAGCCCCGAGCGCTTCATCAACCGCGAATTCTCCTGGCTGCAATTCAACCGCCGCGTCCTCGAAGAAACGCTGAACACCGCCCATCCGCTGCTCGAGCGCGTGCGCTTCCTGTCGATCTCCGCCGCCAACCTCGATGAATTCTTCATGGTGCGCGTCGCTGGTCTCGAAGGCCAAGTGCGTCAGGGCATCGCGATCCGCAGCCCCGACGGCAAGACCTCCGCCGAACAGCTCGACGACATCCTGAAGGAGATCGACAATCTCCA
The DNA here is from genome assembly GCF_946479415.1 of uncultured Shinella sp. The sequence goes on from NZ_CAMLFY010000202.1 coordinate 551, forward strand.
GATGGAGCAGCAGGCCTCGCTTGCCGTGCTCCAGCAGTATCTCGCCAAGGAAGATATCCTGATCGTCCGCCCCACGGCGCTCACCAGCGACGACAAGGTCTGGCTGCAGCAGGAATTCACCCAGTCGATCTTCCCGGTGCTGACGCCGCTCTCCATCGATCCGGCGCACCCGTTCCCGTTCATCCCGAATCTCGGCTTCTCGATCGGTCTTCAGCTCGACAGCACGATGGGCAAGGAGCCGATGACGGCGCTCTTGCGTCTGCCCGTCGCGCTTGACCGCTTCATCCGCCTGCCGGATGCCAAGGGCGCGATCCGCTACATCACGCTTGAGGATGCCGTCGGCCTTTTCATCGGCAAACTCTTCCCCGGCTATATCGTGCGCGGCTCGGGCACGTTCCGCATCATCAGAGACAGCGATATCGAAGTGGAGGAAGAGGCCGAAGATCTCGTGCGCTTCTTCGAGACGGCACTGAAGCGCCGCCGCCGCGGTTCGGTGATCCGTATCGAAACCGATTCCGAAATGCCGGAATCGCTGCGCCGCTTCGTGGTCGGCGAGCTTGGAGTGCCGGACAATCGCGTCGCCGTTCTGCCCGGCCTGCTTGCTCTCAATACGCTTTCGGAAATCACCAAGGCGCCGCGCAACGATCTCCGGTTCGAGCCCTACAATGCCCGATTTCCCGAGCGTGTCCGCGAGCACGCCGGAGACTGCTTCGCCGCTATCCGCGAAAAGGACATGGTCGTCCACCACCCCTACGAAAGCTTCGACGTGGTGGTCCAGTTCCTTCTCCAGGCTGCGCGCGATCCTGACGTTCTGGCGATAAAGCAGACGCTCTACCGCACCTCGAACGACAGCCCCATCGTGCGCGCGCTGATCGACGCCGCCGAAGCCGGCAAGTCGGTGACGGCGCTGGTCGAACTCAAGGCTCGCTTCGATGAAGAGGCCAACATCCGCTGGGCGCGCGACCTCGAGCGCGCCGGCGTGCAGGTCGTCTTCGGCTTCATCGAACTCAAGACCCATGCCAAGATGTCGATGGTGGTGCGCCGCGAGGAGGGCAAGCTTCGCACCTATTGCCACCTCGGCACCGGCAACTATCACCCGGTCACGGCGAAGATCTATACGGACCTGTCCTTCTTCACCTGCAACCCGACCATCGCCAGCGACATGGCGAACATTTTCAACTTCATCACCGGTTACGGCGAGCCCGAAGCCGGCATGAAGCTCGCCTTCTCGCCCTATACGCTGCGCCCGCGTATCCTGCGTCACATCGACGAGGAGATCGCGCATGCCAAGAACGGCGCGCCGGCGGCGATCTGGATGAAGATGAATTCACTTGTCGATCCCGAAACGATCGACGCGCTTTATCGAGCGAGCCAGGCCGGCGTGGATGTCGATCTCGTGGTGCGCGGCATCTGCTGCCTGCGTCCGCAAGTGCCCGGCCTGTCGGACAATATCCGTGTCAAATCGATCGTCGGCCGCTTCCTGGAACACTCCCGCATCTTCTGCTTCGGCAATGGCCACGGGCTTCCCTCCGACAAGGCGCTGGTCTATATAGGCTCCGCGGACATGATGCCGCGAAACCTGGACCGGCGGGTCGAGACACTCGTGCCTCTGATCAACCGGACTGTGCATGAGCAGGTTCTCTCGCAGATCATGTTGGGCAATCTCATCGATAACCAGCAGAGCTACGAGATTCTTGCGGACGGAACGTCCCGGCGCATGGAAGTGCAGCCCGGTGCCGAGCCGTTCAACGCTCAGCACTACTTCATGACCAATCCCAGCCTGTCGGGCCGGGGTGAAGCCCTGAAGTCCAGCGCACCGAAGGCGATCGCAGGCTGGCAAGGCCGCCGGAAGAAATAACGGATACGCATGGTCGAGTCTGAAGCGCAGGGGCGTTTGCCTGGAATTGCCCCGGTGTCGGTCGTCGATATCGGTTCCAACTCTATACGCCTCGTCATCTACGAGGGCATGAGCCGTTCCCCGGCCATCTTGTTCAACGAAAAGGTGATGTGCGGCCTCGGCAAGGGGCTCGCCAAGACCGGCCGCATGGACCCTGCGAGCGTCGACCGTGCGCTGGCGGCCCTGCACCGTTTCAAGGCTCTCTCCTGGCAGGCACGGACCTCCACCATGTATGCGCTGGCGACCGCCGCCGCGCGCGAGGCGGAAAACGGTCCCGATTTCATCCACCGCGCCGAGATGATCCTTGGCCAGAAGGTGCGTGTGTTAACCGGCGAGGAGGAGGCCTATTTCTCCGCACTCGGCATCGTCAGCGGCTTTGCAGATACCGACGGGATCGTCGGCGATCTCGGCGGCGGTTCGCTGGAACTGGTCGATATCGCCGGCGTGCAGGTCGGCAAGGGCATCACCTTGCCGCTCGGCGGCATCCGCCTCTCCGAAGCTTCTGGCGGTTCGGCCGCTCAGGCCCGCATCGTCGCGCGCAAATACCTGCGCAATGCCGATCTCCTGAAGAAGGGCGCCGGCCGCGCCTTCTATGCCGTCGGCGGCACCTGGCGTGCCATCGGCGCGCTGCATATGGAAATGCAGAACTACCCGCTGCACATGATCCAGGGCTACGAACTCGGCTTCTCCGATGCCATGGATTTCCTGACGGATATCGTCACCGCCAAGGACCAGAAAGACTCCGCCTACGGCGCGATTTCCAAGAGCCGCCGCAATCTCCTGCCGTTCGGCGCCGTCGCCATGCAGGAGACGATCGCCATCATGAAGCCCTCGCGGGTCTTCTTCTCTGCCCAGGGCGTGCGCGAAGGCTATCTCTATTCGCTGCTCGCCGACCGCGAGAAGGCGCGAGACCCGTTGCTGGCCGCTGCCAGCGAGCTTGCCATCCTGCGCGCCCGCTCGCCCGAGCATGCCCGCGAGCTTGCCGCCTGGACCGGCCGTATGATGCCGCTCTTCGGCATTGCCGAAACGGAGGAGGAGCACCGCTACCGCGAGGCCGCCTGCCTGCTGGCCGATATCAGCTGGCGCGCGCACCCGGATTACCGTGGCTTGCAGGCGCTGAACCTCATCGCGCACGGCACCTTCATCGGCATCACCCATCCCGGTCGCGCCTTCATCGCGCTGGCCAACTATTACCGGTTCGAAGGCCTGAACGACGATGCCGTCAGCAGCTCGCTCGCGGGTATCGCGACGCCGCGCCTCCGGGAGCTTGCCAAGCTCGTCGGCGGCCTGCTGCGCATCGTCTATCTTTTCTCGGCCTCCATGCCGGGCGTCGTGCCACATCTGGCGTTCCGCAAGTCGACAAGCCCGGATATCGACCTCGAACTCGTCGTGCCCGCGGATTATTCCGAACTCGCCGGCGAACGCCTCGACGGCCGTTTGCAGCAGCTTGCCAAGCTCACCGGCAAGCGGCTTGCCTTCAAGTTCCTGTAGAGGTGGCCATGCGGAACCGCCTTGCATGGATCGTCGCAGCCAGCCTGTCGTTTGCCGGTAGCGCCATGGCGCAGGATTGGCAGGCGACCGAGCGTGTCGAGCCCTACACGGTGCAGGGAACCACGGGCCTCGAAATCTATCGGTCGATCGGTGAGCGGGGTCCAAAGCTCGGCATTGCCCGCGTCATCGCCCATACCGGCTTCAAGCTCACCTGGACGCGCAAATACGAGCGCCAGGGCGAAGCCTGCGTCATCACGGTCAACAAGCCGAAGCTCATCATCACCTACACGCTGCCCAAGCTGAAATCGAAGCTCTCCGAGCCGCTGAAAGGCCGCTGGGACACGTTTATTGCCGGTGTCACCGCGCATGAAAAAATCCACGGCGATTTCATCAAGGACATGGTCAAGCAGATCGAGGCGATGAGCGTCGGCATGACGGTCGAGAACGACCCGAACTGCAAGAAGATCCGCCCTGCGCTCCAGGCCCGCCTTGGCGAACTCTCCGACGCCCAGCGCGCCCGCAGCCGCGATTTCGACAAGGTCGAACTGACGGACGGCGGCAATGTGCATCAGCTGATTTTGCAGCTGGTTCATCCTAATTGATACGGCAGGCGGTGCCTGTAACCCCTCGCAAGTCATGGTAGATTCAGCGGCCTTTCGAAAAGGGCCGGATCTACATTCCTCGGGGGTAATCTCTAATGGCGACATTCACATTGAAGCCCTTGGGCGGCGTGGGCGCCGATCTCGGTGAATACGATATCACCAGCCTTGCCGGCTATGACGACTGGCAAGGCAGTTCGACGACGGTGCGGTTTTTCGACGATCCCAGCAATTACACGCGCTTCACGGGAACTGGCATAAAATTCTCGGCGTCGGGTAATGTGCTGACGGATATCTCGGCGGGCATCATCAATACTATGGATCTTTCGATCGGCGGCGTGAAGGTGCTGTCCGTCACGGGATTGAACCTATCGGCCGCTCGCCTCTTCGACTTCTACCAGGCGGGCAATCCGCTTGGCGCGGTGAATTACCTCCTGAGTGGCGACGATACCATCAATGGCACGAGCTTCAGGG
>NZ_CAMLFY010000203.1 GCF_946479415.1 uncultured Shinella sp.
GCCGACGCCGAGGCGCTCGGCTGCGGCAAAACGGCCGGCCAACAGGCCGATGGCCGCGCTCTCGACGTAGCCCTCGACGCCGGTGATCTGGCCGGCGAAGCGCAGGCGCGGCATCGCTTTCAGCCGCAGCTTCTCGTCCAGCAGCTTGGGCGAGTTGATGAAGGTGTTACGATGCAGGCCGCCGAGGCGCGCGAACTCGGCGCGCTCCAGGCCCGGGATGGTGCGGAAGATGCGCACCTGCTCGGCGTGCTTCAGCTTGGTCTGGAAACCGACCATGTTGTAGAGCGTGCCGAGCGCATTGTCCTGGCGCAGCTGCACGACGGCATAGGCCTTGACGGTCGGGTTATGCGCGTTGGTGAGACCCATCGGCTTCATCGGGCCGTGGCGCAGCGTCTCGCGGCCGCGCTCGGCCATCACTTCTATCGGCAGGCAGCCGTCGAAATAGGGCGTGCCTTCCCATTCCTTGAAGCCCGTCGTGTCGCCGGCGATCAGCGCATCGACGAAGGCATTGTACTGCGCCTCGTCCATCGGGCAGTTGATGTAATCCTTGCCCGTGCCGCCAGGGCCGACCTTGTCGTAGCGCGACTGGAACCAGCAGACATCCATATTGATGCTGGGGGTGTGCACGATCGGCGCGATCGCATCGAAGAAGGCGAGCGAATCGGCGCCGGTGCGCGCCTGGATCGCGGCGGCAAGCGAGGGCGCGGTGAGCGGGCCGGTGGCGATGATCGCCTGGTCCCACGCCTCCGGCGGCAGGCCGGTGACTTCCTCGCGGGTGATGGTGATCAGCGGATGGCTTTCGAGCGCGGCGGTGACAGCCGCGGAAAAGCCGTCGCGGTCGACGGCAAGCGCGCCGCCGGCCGGCACCTGGTTCGCATCGGCCGAACGCATGATGAGCGAGCCGGCAAGCCGCATCTCGGCGTGCAGAACGCCGACGGCATTCGATGTGGCGTCATCCGAGCGGAAGGAATTGGAGCAGACGAGCTCGGCGAGGCTGTCCGTCTTGTGTGCATCCGTGCCGCGCACGCCGCGCATTTCATGCAGGATGACGGGAACGCCGGTTTCGGCGATCTGCCAGGCGGCTTCCGAGCCGGCAAGGCCGCCGCCGATGACATGGATGGGAGTGTGGGAAGAGGTCTTGGTCATGGGCGGTTGGTTATCATGGGCAACGGCGCATTTCCAAGGAAAAGCATTGGGCCGGGGCATCATGCCCCCGGAATCAAAAACGGCACCAGATGGTGCCGTTTGATCGTCCCTCGCGCTGGCCGTTTCCGGCCGCTGCGGCGGAAACCGGCTATGTCTTAGCGGAAGGAACGGGCTGCGATGTCGCGGATGTCGTAACGGGTCAGGCCGATGTCGGACAGCGTGTGGTTCGACAGGTTGCCGAGTTCGTTCATCGTGCGGCGGTAGGACATCCAGTTCTTGGCAATGCGGATCGGGTTCATGGTCTCTTCCTCGAAGTGTTGGCCGGGAGGTCTCTCTCACCGGTTTGTGAGGTCTGTATACGCGACATATCTATTAATGTGCAGTGCAAAGAAAATGCAGCTGCTATGCATTTGTGCAATAAGACGATGACGGATCGGGCAGATGCCCGTGATGCATGCGAAATAGTCAGAAAGTGCTGATATTTCAGGCGTATGTCCAAAGCGATCGCGTGCGGACGCCATCTCGCACAATGTCGCAGTTGGGGAATTACGACATTGTGCGCCGCAAAAAGACGCGCAAACGAAAACGCCCTCCGGTGGGAGCCGGAGGGCGTTCAAATTGCGACCCGTAAGGGTCCGTTCGGCTTAGATCGAAGCCTTGCGAGCGATGTACGGGATATCGCTGCGGCCGATGCCGAGGTCGCGAAGTTCGCGGTCGGTCATACGGCCGAGTTCGCTGACGGTCTGACGGTACTTGCGCCAGTTGTTGAAAGAGCGTGCCAGGTTCATGTCATTTACCCCTTTCGTGGGCTTGCGTACTGGGCGGCCGCTCGTCTTTGGCGCCGCCCTGATCTGATGGATTGGAATATACGCTGCGCCGCGAAAAAGGACAGCGCAATTGCCGTATGGCACCCATGCGTTTTATGCATGTCAAGCGGAAACTTAGGCGAAATTTTGGCCAAAATCCGGGCTCGACGCCACAAAGGTAAATAAGCCATGCGGGATTGGTTGGTTGCGGTGCAAAAAAGCAATGCCCGCCGGGGGAGGAGGTCCGGCGGGCATTGCTGATATCGATTGGCAGCTTGGGAGGAGGAGGGGCTGCCAATCCTTGGCGGGGACGTTGGGAGGAGGAGATCGTCGCCCGACCGATGAGAAAGATATAGTCTGCCCGGACGCTGGGCAAAAGCGCGCGATTGGAATGGCACCCATGCGTCGGCCGCATGCGTTCTGCAAGCCGGCGCTGAACACGGCAAGAATGGCTGCATTGAGCTTCGAGGCGGTGGAAGATTTCGGATTGTGGACGGGTTTGCCAGGTGTTCGGCGAAAACAATAACGCCCGCCGGGGGAGGAGGTCCGGCGGGCGTCATTAAGAGTGATTGGCAACTGGGAGGAGGAGTGTTGCCAATCGTATCGGAGGAGCGCTGGGAGGAGGAGTGCGCTGCTCCGAATTCCTGTTCGATACCGTTTCCGGCGTCGGGTCTGTCGGCATCATGCCGGGCGCTCGACCATTCCGCCCTCCGGTTTGCCTGTCGCCTCAGCGGCGCCTTGGTTTCCGGTCCGAACCATCTCTGATCCGATGACTGCAATCTACCCCAGCCCCTCGATTTTGTGCAGTGCAATATGGGAATGGATGATATGCGCCCGCTGCATGCCCGAAATCGAAACGCCAACGGCGTCTTGCTGCTAAATCTGCCAGAGATTTCTTTATTTCCCGTTAATCATCCCGTCCGTCGGTTCGCTTTTGCCGCGAATGATCGTCCGCATTGCGGATTGTCGCCGCGATTGCGAATTTCTGGCCGCGCTATACCGTTCCTGCTGACAGGGCGCGGGACGTTCGAGTCGTGCGCATTTCAGAAGAGGGCGGGAACGGATGTACAGGGGTAGGTTGGAACGCGATCTCAAATTGTGGACGCAGCAGGGCCTGCTCGATGCACCGACCGCCGATCGCCTCCTGAAGGAATATGATTCCCGCGAAAGCTCGTTCAGCCTCGGCCGCGTGCTGATGATGATCGCCGCTCTTCTGATGTCGGCCGCCGTGCTGCTTCTGGTCGCGGCCAACTGGGAGGCGATCCCGCGCCTCGTGCGCGTCGTCGGCATCATCGCCTTGATCTGGGGCGCCTATCTGGCGGGCGGGCTGCTCGTCCAGCGCGGCGCGCCGCGGCTTGCAGCAGCGTTCCTTGCGGTTGGCACGCTGGCCTTCGGCGGCGCCATCGCGCTGATCGGGCAGATGTACCATCTCTCGGGTGATGCGCTTCAGGCGATGCTCGTCTGGTTTGCCGGCGCGGTGATTGCGGCAGCACTCTTCCGTTCCGGCGCGGTGACGGCCATTGCCGGTTTTCTCGCCTTCGCCGTCGCCTGGACGGACTGGAACGAGGCCTACCATACAAGCGATACGCTGCTGCTGTGGCTGATGCCGCTCATGGCCGTCATCATCATCCTCTTGGTGCGCTATACCGATGCCGGGCGCGTGCGCCACATCGCCTATCTGCTGCTCGTGGCATGGCTCGCCTTCATCTATGGCGAACACGATACCCCGACCACGGCGATAACGATCGCTTCGCTCGGCGCGCTCGCCTATCTCCTGGCCGCCGTGCCGCAATCGCCGCTCCATGCGCTGGCCCGCAGCGCTGGTGCTGCCCCCGCCTTCTATTCCTATCTCGTGCTGCTGCTCGGCCTGCTTGTTCTCCACTCCGAATTCGATGCCGTGGGGGACCGCCTGATGCTCGGCATCATCACGCTCGTCGCGGCCATCGGCGGCATCGTGCTCTCGGGCAAGGAGAATGGCGCGGTGCGCTATCTCGGTTATGCGACCTTCGCGGCCGAAACGCTCTATCTCGCCTCCGAGACGATCGGCTCGATCATCGGGACATCCGGCTTTTTCCTGATCTCCGGTCTGGTGGTCGCGCTGATCGCCTGGGCCGTGATCGTCGTCGAGCGCCGTTTTTCCAAGGCTGAAACCAAGGCGGAGGCCTGAGCCATGTCGATCCTCTCTTCTTTCCGCATTCCGCCGATTGCCGCCGCCATAATTGCCGCAAGCCTTCAGACCGCCGTGCTCGGCTATATGGTGGAGGGCCGCGCCTCGATCCTGCGTAATGGTGCCGATATCAGGCTGAAGACGCTGCCCGTCGATCCGCGCGATCTGCTGCGCGGCGATTACGTCATCCTCTCCTACCCGATCTCGACGATCCCGAAGAGCATCGTCACCGGCGAGGTGCCGAAAGTGAATGGCCGCGAGCGCCTCGTCGTGCGCCTGAAGCCCGGAACGGACGGGCTTTGGACGGCGACGGAGGCGAGTTTCGGCACGCTGGCGCCGGAGGAGGGCAGCGTTCTCCTGCGCACACAGCCCTTCGATTATTATTCCGTGACCGATGGCGTGTTGCCGGACAGCCTCTTCGTCAGCTACGGCCTCGAGCGCTATTATGTGCCGGAAGGCGAGGGCAAGGTGCTGGAAGACGCCCGCAACCAGGAAGAGCTCGAGGTGGAGGCGCGCGTGTCGAAAGACGGCACGCCGCAGATCGCCCGGCTGATCCTGCGCGGCGAACCGGTCTATGACGAACCGCTCTATTGAGCGTAAGCGCCGGGAGAACGGTCATTTGCGTGTCATTTTTCCTTTGATCCGCCGGAAACGGGTGATATAGAGACGCCGCGCTCGGAAGGCGCCAGGGGAGCGGTATAGCCGCCCGTGGCAACGAGGTTTCTGAGAGCGGGTATGGTGAAATTGGTAGACACGCCAGATTTAGGTTCTGGTGCCGCAAGGC
>NZ_CAMLFY010000204.1 GCF_946479415.1 uncultured Shinella sp.
CGCGCATGTCCGTTTCTTCAATACAGTGTTTCGGTGGCCTCGAAATAGAGAGGGCGGGCGTGGATGTAAAGCCCCGCGCCCGCCCTCTTCCGAGATGATGATGGATCAGAACAGGCCGCCGCTGCCGCCCGTAACCGCCTGGTTGGCCTGCGGCGAGCTCTTCAGGATTTCCTCGGGGCTGGCATATTCCTCGCCGCCGATGACCGAGAAGACGTCGGCCGGGCCGGTGCCGGGCTTGAAGGCTTCCATGATCGTATCCGGATCACCCTCGTTCGCCTGCATGCCGGTCTTGCGGTTGACGGCGATGAACTGCATGCCCTCGGGCACGATGAACTTCGTCGGACGCGTGCCATCAAGCGCTGCGGTCATGAACTCATTGAAGATCGGCGCCGAAAGCGAGCCACCGGTCGCACCGCGGCCAAGCGGAGCCGGGTTGTCGAAGCCGATGTAAAGACCGGCGACGAGATCGGGCGTATAGCCGACGAACCAGGCGTCCTTTTCGTCGTTGGTCGTGCCCGTCTTGCCGGCCGTCGGGCGGTCGAGCTTGATCTTGCCGGCCGCCGTGCCGCGCGTGACGACACCTTCCATCATCGACGTGATCTGGTAGGCGGTCATCGGATCGAGAACCTGCTCGCGGTTGTCGGTGAGGACAGGCTCTTCCTGGTTTTCCCAGTCGTTGGCGTTGCAGTTCTCGCAGGTGCGCTCTTCGTGACGGAAGATCGTCTTGCCGTAACGGTCCTGAATGCGGTCGATCAGCGACGGCTTGATCTGCTTGCCGCCATTCGCCAGCACCGAATAGGCCGAGACCATGCGAAGAACCGTGGTTTCACCCGAGCCGAGCGACATGGCGAGAACCGGCAGCATCTTGTCGTAGATGCCGAAGCGTTCGGCATATTCGGCAACAAGGTTCATGCCCATGTCGTTGGCGAGGCGGACGGTCATGAGGTTACGCGAGCGCTCGATGCCGAGGCGCAGCGTCGACGGGCCGGCAGAGCCGCCGCCGTAGTTCTGCGGCCGCCAGACCTGACCGCCGGCGACGATCTCGATCGGCGCGTCCATGATAACAGATGCGGGCGTATAGCCGTTGTCGAGGGCGGCGGCGTAGACGAAGGGCTTGAACGACGAGCCTGGCTGGCGCATCGCCTGCGTGGCACGGTTGAACTCCGACTGGCCATAGGAGAAGCCGCCGACCATGGCGAGCACGCGGCCGGTATGCGGGTCCATGGCAACGAGGCCACCCTGAACCTTCGGCGGCTGGCGCAGGCGATAGACGTTGCTGTCTTCCGTCGGCTCGACATAGACGACATCACCGACATTGAAGACACCGGCCGGCGACTTCGCCGTGTTGCGGTCGCCCTTGGCCGAACGATAGGCCCAGCTCATGCCCTTGGCCTCGATACGGCCGGTCACGCGCTCCGCGACCACCTTGCCGGAGGCTTCCTTGCTCGGCTGCAGGCCGATATCGGCGCCGCCGTCATCGACGGACAGCACGACGGCGAGTTTCCATTCCGGCACGTCGGAGAACGGCTCGATCTTGGCAAGCTCGACACCCCAGTCGCCGCCGATCTCGATCGTCTTGACCGGGCCGTGGAAACCGCGGCGTTCGTCATAGCTGATCAGGCCGTGCTGGAGCGCCTTGCGGGCAGCAATCTGAATGCGCGGATCAAGCGAGGTGCGAACCGACAGGCCGCCCTCATACAGCGCGTTGTCGCCGTAGCGCTCGATGATCTGGCGGCGCACTTCCTCGGAGAAATAGTCCGAGGCGAAGAGATAGGTGCCGCGATGGCGCGGCGTCACGCCGAGCGGCTGGGTCTTCGCCTCGTCGCCGTCGGCCTTGGTGACGTAGCCGTTCTCGACCATGCGGTCGATCACCCAGTTGCGGCGCTCGATGGCGGCTTCCGTGCGGCGGAAGGGATGGTAGTTCGACGGCCCCTTCGGCAGCGCGGCGAGATAGGCGGTCTCGGCGACCGTCAGCTCCGTGACCGACTTGTCGAAATAGGTGAGTGCAGCGCCGGCAATGCCGTAGGAGTTCAGGCCGAAGAAGATCTCGTTCAGATAGAGCTCGAGAATGCGGTCCTTGGAATAGGCCTGCTCGATGCGGAAGGAGAGAATGGCTTCCTTGACCTTGCGGTCGATGGTCTGGTCCGACGAGAGCAGGAAGTTCTTGGCGACCTGCTGGGTGATCGTCGATGCACCGACCGGACGGCGGCCGGAGCCGAAATTCTGCAGATTGACCACGATGGCGCGGAACAGGCCCGTCACGTCGACGCCGGGATGCTGGTAGAAATTCTTGTCTTCGGCCGAGAGGAAGGCAGCCTTCACGCGGTCCGGGATCGCCTGGATCGGCAGATAGAGGCGGCGTTCGCGGGCATATTCGGCCATCAGCGCACCGTCGCCGGCATGCACACGCGTCGTTACCGGCGGCGCATAGCTGTTGAGGACTTCATAATCGGGAAGATCCTTCGTGACACTTCCGAGATAGAGGGCGACCGCTGCCGCCACGCCGAGGAACGCCACGGCGCCGATCCCGAAGAAATATCCAATCAGTCTGATCATGAGCCAGTTACCGATGCCTTATGTCTTTTAATTTCATCGGGCAGACCTGCTGCCCGGACTTGCGCCGCATGAGCCCAATATAGCCAATGCGCCAACCCTGCCGAAGACGAGTCGTCCCCACATTTCCCGCACCCGTCTAGCGATCGGAATGTGAGGAAAATAGGGCTTACAGCATGCATCCGGGCTTCGCCACCGCACAATGGCAGCCGCTGTCACTTTTCCGGCACAGGCGGGACATTAGCATGCCCTGCCGAAGCCCGCCTGCTGAATTGTTCGAAAGGCTTAACCGCCGTTCGCAACGACCGTCGCGCGATACTCGCCGACCGCCTTCGCAACGAGGCCGGCGACCTTTTTCTGCCAGGCGGGATCGATCAAAAGCTGCTCGTCGTCCTTGTTCGACATGAAGCCGAGTTCGAGCAGGATCGAGGGCACATCCGGCGCCGTCAGCACGCGGAAGCCGGCATGGCGGTGCGGATTGTTGATCAGCAGAACCTCGTTCTTGAAGGTGCTGACGACACTTTGCGCCAGATTGATCGAGAAGGCCTGCGTCTCGCGGCGTGTCAGGTCGAGCAGGATGTCTGCGACCTCGGCCGGCTCGTCGACGAAGGCGATGCCGGCGATCTGGTCGGACAGGTTTTCACGCTCGGCAAGGCTGGCCGCAAGGCTGTCGGACGCCTTGTCGGAAATCGTATAGACCGTCGCGCCGCGCGTATCCTTCTGCTTCAGCGTGTCGGCGTGAATGGAGATAAGCAGATTGGCGCCCTCGTTGCGGGCAAGCTGGACGCGCTGGGAGAGCGACAGGAACTCGTCCTTGTCGCGGGTCAGGATGGCCTTGGTTTCCGGCAATTTATTGAGTGCATCGGCAAGCGCCTTGGCGAAGGCGAGCGTGACGTGCTTTTCCTCCGTCTTGGTGACGCCGCCGCGTGCGCCATTGTCGATGCCGCCATGGCCGGCATCGACGGCGATGACGAACGGCCCTTCGGAACTGCCGCCGGGCAGCATGACGGGCTTCTGCTCGACATTTGCCGGGACGGCCGCCTCCTGCCAGCTCTGCTTTTCCATCTGCGCCTGGAACGCCTCTTTCTTGACGATCGCGGCGTCGATGACGAGACGGTAGCTCGCCGCCCCCTGCTCTTCCTGCACCTCGGCAAGCACCACGGTGATCGGCTTTTGCGCCGTCAGCACGATGCGCGAGCGTCCCTCGGCCATGGTGCCGTAACGGATCTCCGAGAAGATGCCGCGCGCTTCAAGCTGCTCGGCCTTGATGCCGAAATCGGTCTCCGGCAGGTCGATCAGCACCCGGTAGGGATTGGCGACGTAGTGGACTTTAAAGTCGGGCTTTCGATCGAAATCGATGATCAGCCGCGTGCGGGCGTCGTCACCGGCGATGCGTGCGGAAAAGGCAAGAAGCGGCGCGGCCTTGGCGGAAACGGCAAAGGCCGGCGCAGCAACGGCCAGCGCTAGAAAAACAGCAAACGCCCCCGTCACGCGGCGGAGCGATTTTTCCGAGAGAAGGCGTAGCATCACCACTGGCAGTCCGTTCAAACGCGTGGAAACCGCGCGGCGCGGCCGAGGACAAGCCCCATAGATGCCCCCATATGGTTAACTAAAGCTTGCCGGGAAGCGCGCCGCCGCAACGGACGACACATCACGGCAAATCCATCAAGATTATGACGCTTTTGGCTTTTCCCTTGCCATTGTGACATATCCGCCATAAAAGCAAATTCAGGGAAAAAGACCAGACGGGATAGAATCGTCCTGGGCAGGCAGCCACTCCTTCGGGGCTTGGCGCCGGACCGGGGCCTCATCCGCCGTCACATACGCTTTTTCCCGGCCGAACAGATCGCGTAAACCGGCGGTGGCCGGAACAGTCAAGGTGGATTTCCACCAAACGCCCTTACCAAAGGGCAATTTCATCGGACCTTCAGGGTCTATGGCACTGGCATTCTCGTTGGACGTTGATGTTGACGCAGCGGACGCTTTCAGAGGGTAACAGGCACCGGGACGCTCGCGCTCCGGCCTTCCTCCGTCCGCTTACCCCTCACCGGGGCCTGACGGGAACTTACTTATCCGGCGCATCCCCCTCCTCCCCCGGCTCACCCGTTTCAGGGTACAGCTTGCCGCCAGGATTGCGGCTGCGCCGAGGAGCTCAATCTACATGGCAGAGAAAATGCTTATCGACGCGTCTCACTCCGAGGAGACGCGCGTCGTTGTCGTACGCGGAAACCGCATAGAAGAATTCGACTTCGAATCCGAACACAAGAA
>NZ_CAMLFY010000205.1 GCF_946479415.1 uncultured Shinella sp.
TTCCTATGGACCAAAGCAATGCGGCGACCCCGAACCATGACGACGACGGTGATTGACGGCAATGGGGCAGTAGACGGCGCTGAAACGCGCCGGCTCCCGCGCATTCCGCTGATCGACCAGCTGCGCGGCGTGGCCCTGATCGCCATGGCGATCTACCACTTCACCTGGGACCTCGGCTTCTTCGGTTATATCGAGCCGGAAACCGCCACGACCGGCGGCTGGCGCATCTTCGCCCGGGTGATCGCCGGGAGCTTCCTCTTCCTCGTCGGCTTCAGCCTCGTTCTCGGCCACCGCAAGGGATTTCACGCACAGTCGTTCCTCATCCGGCTTGCGAAGATCGGCGGCGCGGCGCTCATCATCACCGTGGCCACCTGGTTCGCCTTCCGCGAGACGTTCATCTTCTTCGGCATCCTGCACGCCATTGCGGCCGCAAGCGTCGTCGGGCTTCTCTTCCTGCGCCTGCCCGTCATCGTCACGCTGCTCGCCGCAGCGGCAGCCGCTGCCGCGCCGCTTTATCTGCGTGCGCCGCTCTTCGACCATCCGGCGCTTTGGTGGGTCGGCCTTTCGATCGATATCCCGCGCTCAAACGATTATGTACCGTTGCTGCCATGGCTCGCGCCGGTGCTGCTCGGCATCTCGCTCGGCAGGCTTTTCCTGGCGAGCGCACTTCCCGAACGGCTGGAGGGTTTCGGCGGCCGCACAAAAGTGTGGTGGAAAACCCTGCTGGGGGCCGCCGGCCGCCACAGTCTCGCCATCTATCTTATTCACCAGCCCGTGCTGATCGCGCTGGTCTACGGCTTTTCGCTGATCATGCCGGCACCAGCACCCGATCCGGCCGTCGGCTATGTCAAGAGCTGCATGCGCGCTTGCGAGCCCGAACGCGGCGCCGCCTTCTGCCAGAGCTTTTGCGGCTGCACGCTGAGCGGATTGCAGGACCAGAAGCTCTTCGCCGACCTAAACCGCGGCGCGATCGATGTGACGACGGACGAGCGGATTACCGCGATCTCCTCGCAATGCACGGCAAAAGCCGAGACGGAAACCGACCTCAAGGAGTAGGGATCATGAACGCCTACCGCATGAAGCCACTCGCCTTCCCCTGGCCGCCGCTGATTTACGGCGCGGCGCTCGCGGTGGCCTTCCTGCTCCAGGCCTATGTCCCGCTCGCGGTATCGGATACCGACAGCCTGATCGCCACCGTCGCCGGCAGCGCGCTGATCCTCACCGCCATCGTGCTGGATGTGTGGGCGATGCGTACGCTTCTCGACTGCCACACGACCATCATGCCGAACCGCTGTTCCACACATCTGGTCACGTCAGGCCCCTATCGACTTACCCGCAACCCGATCTATCTCGGCTATACGCTGGCGACGGCCGGAATCGGCCTCGTGATGCTCAATCCCTGGTGCCTGGTGACGGCCATCGTCGCTTCCGGCCTGACCAGCATCGTCGCCATCAAACGCGAGGAACTTCACCTTCTCTCGCGCTTCGGCATCGATTTCGAACGCTACTGCCACGGCACGACCCGCTGGATCTGAAAACAGCGATGGCGCCGGATGTCTCCATCCCGCGCCACATAAGACGTTAAAAAAACTGGACTGCTCAGGTGCCGACGCCGATTTCAGCGAGGCGGGTGAGGCAGGCTTCCTCGACATTGTCGAGCTCCGTGAGGGTTTCCTCGATGTCACGCCGCTTCTGGCGCAGCTCCTCGCGCTTCTCGCTGACTTTCGTCATGAGCATTTCGAGCTGCCCCACCTCGCCCGGCGGGTCCTTGTAGACACGAATGATGTCGCGGATCTCGGCAATGGTGAAACCAATACGCCGGCCACGCAGGATTTCCTGGATCAGGCGGCGGTCTGCCGGCCGAAAAAGGCGCGTACGACCACGGCGCTCTGGATTGATGAGCCCCTCATCCTCGTAGAAGCGCAAGGTGCGGGTGGAAACCCCGAATTCGCGCGTCAGCTCGGTTATGGTATAAAACTTGTCCACGCCTGCTCCGATCATCTCTGAGCCGGCATTTTATTGACTTTTACGTATAAGTCAATTTTTCCTCGTTCCAGACATCGACCGCTGCATGGTTTTGCCGGAAGTGCGCTAGTGAACGGCGAACCACCATGTCGCGAGACCCAGGAAGGCGAAGAAGCCGACGATATCCGTGACTGCCGTCACGAAGACGCTGGAGGACACGGCGGGGTCGGCTCCCGCCTTGTCGAGCAGGATGGGAATGGTGATGCCGGCCAACGCCGCCGCGCACATGTTGATGAGCATGGCGGTCGCGATGACGCCGCCGATATTGACGTCCTGGAACCAGAACCCCGCAACGGCGCCGATCATCACGCCGAACGCCATGCCATGCAGCAGGCCGACGCCCGCTTCGCGGCGCACCACGCGCCAGGCATTGTGGATGTCGAGGTCACGCGTTGCGAGCGCACGTACCGTCACGGTCATGGTCTGCGAACCGGCATTGCCGCCCATGCCGGCAACGATGGGCATGAGAACCGCAAGGGCCACGATCTCCTCGATCGTCGTCTCGAACAGCGAGATGACCGAGGCGGCGATGAAGGCCGTCAGCAGATTGACGAGAAGCCATGGCGCGCGCGAGCGCACCGTCTCGATCGTGGTGTCCGACAGTTCTTCGTCACCCACGCCGCCGAGGCGCATCAAGTCTTCCTCGGCCTCTTCCTGGATGACGTCGACCACGTCGTCGATGGTCAGCACGCCCACGAGGCGGCCGTTCTCATCGACAACGGCAGCGGAGAGAAGATCGTATTGCTCGAAGAGCTGGGCGGCCTCTTCCTGGTCCATGTCGGCCGGGATCGGATGGTTGGTGTCGCGCATGACCGTCTCGATCTTCGTGCCGCGCGCCGTGCGCAGGATGCGGTCGAGATCGACGACGCCGAGCAGGCGGAAGGTCGGATCGATGACGAAGATCTGCGAAAAGCTCTCCGGCAGATCGGCGTCCTCGCGCAGGTAGTCGATCGTCTGGCCGATCGTCCAGAACGGCGGCACGGCGACGAATTCCGTCTGCATGCGGCGGCCGGCCGTGCTTTCGGGATAATCCAGCGAGCGGCGCAGGCGGATCCGTTCGGTGAACGGCAGCTTGGAAAGAATTTCCTCCTGATCTTCCTGATCGAGGTCTTCCAGAATGTAGACGGCGTCGTCCGAATCCATCTCGCCGATGGCGGCAGCGATCTGCTCGTTCGGCAGGTGCTCGACGATATCGAGACGGATCGCCTCGTCGACCTCGGTCAGCGCCGCAAGGTCGAAATCGTCACCGAGCAGCGAGACGAGCTGGCGGCGCTGCTCGGGCTGGATGGCCTCGAGCAGGTCGCCCATTTCGGATTCGTGCAGCCGCGCGACGTGGCGGCGCAGGAACAGGAGGTCGCGATCGGCAATCGCCGCGCCGACATGCATGAGGAAATCCGAGCGGATCGACCCGTCCTCGGCATAGATATCCTCACCGTCGAAGGTACTGTGCTCCAAGGTGTTTCCCTGCTGCGCGATGCGGTCGTCGTCGCCGGTGTTGTCCATCGGGCCGCTCCTTGCGTCGGGATCGTCCCGCAAGGCCGCATGGGCGGCGCTGGGGCGACAGGGATTTCTGTGCAGGGTTCCTCGAAAACGCCCGCTTTCGGGTGCTTCACGCCCATCGTGCTAACCCAAAGCGCCCGCCCGGTCCATCGCCGAAAGCGGCAAAAGCCGACGGGACGAACGTTTTTCGCAAGCTGTTGCAATACCACACAAATCGAACGATTCGCGGCCCATGGAAGGCGGTCGCCATTTTCCGACCGCCGCAAACAGGCTAGGAAGGGAAAAATCGACCACCGGAGAAACCATGGCCCTGCTGCCCATCCTGCGCTATCCAGACCCGCGCCTGCGCCAGCCCTGCAAAGCGATCGAGACCTTCGACGCACGGCTGGCGGGCCTTGCGGACGATCTCGCAGCCACCATGCGCGCCGCCCCCGGCATCGGCATCACCGCGGCCCATGTCGGTATTCTCGAGCGGCTGACGGTGATCGAACTCGACGGCCCCGGCTCGCTCAGGATCTATGTGAACCCCGTCATCGACTGGTTCTCGCCGGAGATGCAGAGGCACACCGAGGGCAGCGTCTCCATGCCCGGCGTCACCGACGAGGTGGAGCGCCCTGCCCGCATTCGCCTCAGCTATCAGGACCTTTACGGCACGGCGCAGACGGAGGAAGCCGACGGCCTGCTCGCCGTCTGCCTGCAGCACGAAATCGACCAGCTCGACGGTATTTTCTGGATCGACCGCCTCTCGCGGCTGAAGCGCGAGCGCATCGTCAAGAAATACGGCAAGCTCAAAGGCTGATTCGCGCAAGCCTTTCTGAACACAGCGGAATCATCGCCGAAAAAATCTCCGTGAAGCCGGAACAATCGGATTCGTCCCGCATTTCTGAGCGCGAATGCAAGGGACGACAACAATGAAAATCATTTCCTGGGACAAGACTTTGGGCATCCTGCTGCCGGGCTCCGCGCGCCCGCGCTTCGTGCGCGACGTAGCCAGCGCCATGCACCTTCTCGCCGAACTGTGGCCGGTAACCTACGGCCGCGCCTATCAGCGGGCACTCGCCTTCTGCGCCCGCGCGCTGGAGGGCCGAATGAGTGCGGCCCGAGCCCGCCTCGCCTTCATCGCGGCGGCGCGGGAGGCGCGGGTTGAGGTCGTTTCTTAAGAGGAGCGAAAGTGCAGAAACAAAAAGACCCGCCTTTCGGCGGGTCTTTTTTGGTGCGGTCGAGAAGACTCGAACTTCCACGGGTTGCCCCACAGCGACCTCAACGCTGCGCGTCTACCAATTCCGCCA
>NZ_CAMLFY010000206.1 GCF_946479415.1 uncultured Shinella sp.
GACGACGGAGATGACGAGCAGCAGCACCGTCTGTATCGCCCCTGCGATGATCAGAGGCCAATAGGAGTAAATCCACGCGAAATCCATTGTGGCCTCCTCAAGCGACCAAGGGCTGGCCACGCCGGAAGTAGCGTTCCAGTCCCGCAAACAGCAGGTTTGAGGCGAGCGTTATCGCCAGATAGATGAGTGCGGCTGCAAAGAAGAACAGAAAGTAGTGCTTCGTATTGCCGGCAGCGAGCCGGGTCGCCAGGGCAAGTTCCTGATAGCCGACGACCGCGATCAGCGCGCTGTCCTTGGTGACGGACATCCAAAGATTGGCCATACCGGGCAGCGCATTCGGCATCAGAGCCGGCACCACGATGCGCCGGAAACGAAGCCACGGCCGCATCCCGAAGGCACTCGCCGCCTCGATCTGGCCGATGGGAATGGCGAGAATCGCGCCGCGCAGCACTTCCGTCATGTAAGCGCCCTGCACGACGCCGAGCACCACGACGGCGGCAAGAAAGCCGTTTATCTCGATCGACGGCAGACCAACAACGGTGAGCAACCTGTTGATGCCATCCGTGCCGGCATAATAGAGGCCGATGATGAGGATCAATTCGGGAATGGCACGCACGGCGGTCGTATAGACGTCGAGCACGACCACGACAGGTCGGCTGCCCTTCAGTTTGCCCGTGGCGCCAAGAAGCCCGATTGCCATTCCAAGCAGATAGGCGCCGAGCGAGATGAGGATGGTCGAGGCCGCACCCGTCAGCAGAACACCGCCCCAACCCGGAGGCGTGGGAGACAACAGCTCCCAGATGGTTGGATTTGACGACATAAGGCGGTTCCTCGGCAAAGCGCGGACTGCCGCGGCTGGAAGACGGGTCTGCGTGACGGCCTTCGGGGCGCCTCAGGGCGCCCCGAAGGCCGGGCTCATTCGCCGTAGGGATCGAAGTCGAAGTACTTCTTCGAAATCTCGGCGTATTTTCCGCTGGCGCGCACGGCCGCAATGGCTGCATTCAGCTTACCAACAAGCTCGGCATCCTCCTTGCGAAGGCCCCCGCCAATGCCCAGGCCAAGCACCGAGGGATCATCCTTGACGTTGCCCTTGTCCTCGCAGCAGCCCTTGCCGAAATCGGACTGGAGGAAGGTCGCAAGCGGAATGGAATCGCCGAAAACATAATCGATGCGGCCGACGGCGAGGTCCTGGAAGGCCTCGTCCAGCGTCGCGTAGGTCTTTTCCGAAGCGACGTCGGCATAGTGCTTCTTGTAGTATTCGGTCTGAACGGTCGAGACCTGTATGCCGATGGTTTTTCCCGAAACGTCCTCGGACGTCGTCCCGGTCTTGCCGTCCTGCGCACCGATCAGCTTGCTTGGCGTATTGTAATATTTGTCGGTGAAGGCGATCGTCTTCTTGCGTTCGTCGGTGATCGACATGGACGACCAGATCACATCGAATTTCTTCGACTGGAGCGCGGGGATGAGCCCGTCCCACGACATATCGACGATGGAGCAAGTCTCCTTCATCTCGGCGCAGACCGCATCCATCAACTCGATTTCCCAGCCGACCCATTTCCCGCTGGCGTCCTTCGTGAAGAACGGCGGATAGGCTTCGTTCATGACGCCGAAGCGCACCTCGGCATTGGCCGCGGTCGCGGACATGAGAAGCATCGCCCCTGCGGCGATGCGGATTGCGGTGTTCATGGATTTTCCCTTCATAACGCTTGGAGTGTATCGCGTTCAGTGACGCGAGGATGCGGTAAAGTCCCGGCAGCGAGCGCTCACGGGTGCGTCGAAAACCCTCTCGGGCGTGCCCTCCTCCTCCACGCGCCCCTTGTGGAGAAACACGACGTGGCTGGAAACGTCGCGGGCAAACTTCATCTCATGGGTGACGAGCAGCATCGTGCGACCTTCTTCGGTGAGATCGCGGATCACCTTCAACACTTCGCCGACCAGTTCGGGATCAAGTGCAGAGGTCGGCTCGTCGAACAGCATGACCGCGGGATCCACGCAGAGCGCCCGGGCGATGGCCGCACGCTGCTGCTGGCCGCCCGACATGAAGGCCGGATAGGCATGGCGTTTCTCGAAAAGGCCAACCTTGTGCAACAGGCCCTCCGCTTTTTCGATAGCCTCCTTGCGCTTGAGGCCAAGCACGTGGATCGGCGCCTCGATGAGATTTTCGAGTACGGTCATGTGAGCCCAGAGATTGAAACTCTGGAAAACCATGCCGAGACCGGTGCGAATACGCTCGATCTGGCGCCAGTTCGCCGGATGTGCACGACCATCGCGCCCGGCCCGCAACTGAACCTCTTCGCCGTTGATGACGACGCGACCCCGGTCGGGAATTTCGAGAAAATTGATGCAACGCAGGAACGTGCTCTTGCCGGAGCCGGACGAGCCGATCAACGAGATCACATCACCCCTTTTTGCGGAGAGGGAAACTCCTTTCAGCACCTCGTGGGTGCCGTAGCTCTTATGCACGTCCTCCACGCATAGCGCGCAGGACTGGTCGCTCCCCATTCGCATCGTTCCCCAAATTGCCCGGCTCTGCGGCCGGAGTCTATTCACAGTGCGTGCGGTTTTCCCGCACAATCCCCAAATCTTAAGGCCTTCTGCCGCGTATGTTGCCGATTTTTGCGGATTTTATCCCTATGCCCGGCGGCGCAACGGACTCCCTGATCCGGCCGTCCTCACGAGGAGCCACCCTCCTTACGAGCTTCCAACGGGTGGCCTCCCTGGACGCCACTGCAATATCCTCCCGACCAAGCGCCGAGATACCGCTTCAGAAAAGCCGAGGCTTCACCTGCCAGCCTTAGGTTCTCACGCCATGTGCACAATTTCCCTATTGAATCGTTCCTTGATGAGGCTATCAGGAGCAAAACTTCCCGTTTGCGCCGCTCCGCAGCGCAAAGATATGATCCGGTGCGAAAATGCACCGCAAGGAAATACACCGATGGAACCGATCGACGATTTCGACCGCAAGATCCTCAGCATCATTCAGGTCGACTGCCAGATGAAGGCTGAAGCGATCGGCGACCGCGTCGGCCTCTCCGCATCCGCCGTGCAGCGGCGGCTGAAGAGAATGCGCGAAACCGGCATCATTACCGCCGAGATCGCACTGGTCGATCGCAAGGTCGCGGGCAACCCGATGACCTTCATCACCGGCATGGAAATCGAGCGGGAGAACTACGACGCCCTGTCACGGTTCCGCGGGTGGCTGGCCAGGCAGGCACATATCCAGCAGGTCTACTACGTCACCGGCGCGGTCGATCTCATCGCGATCATTACCGCCCGGGACGTCGGCCACTATGACGAGATCGCGGCCAACCTGATGGCGGAAAACCCGCAAATCAAACGTATGCATACCAATGTCGTTCTCAAGGACATCAAGCTTGGCATGTTTGTCCCGATCGCGGATGAAAATGCCCGCTCCTGAATAAATATAGCTCCCGAGCTATGGGCCACAGGGACGGTTATCGTATTACCGGAGGCGTTGGCCCTTTCCGTCGAATATGAAGCTTCGTGCGGCGGGAAAAGTGAGCCATATGCTGTCGCCCGCCACCGGCTGCAGGTCGCCCCGGCTTTCGATGGTGACGCTCTGCCCTTCCGCGAGCCGGCAGTAGACGTAGCACGTTCCGCCAAGATATTCGCTGAATTCCACGACGGCAGGCAACCCCTCTATCCGGTCAGTAGAGATCAGAATGTGTTCCGGTCGTATGCCGAGGGTCAGCGGCGTTTTTTCGGAAAGGCTGGTCTGGAGCACCGGAGCTGGCAGCAAGGTCTCCCCCAGTTGGACGGCGCCTTGTGTCCATATCCCTTCCAGCAGGTTCATGCGCGGGGAGCCGATGAAGCCGGCGACGAAGGTATTGGCCGGATCTTCATAGACCTGTCGCGGCGTGCCGACCTGCTCGATGCGGCCGTCGCGCAGGATGACGATGCGGTCGGCAAGCGTCATGGCCTCGGTCTGGTCATGCGTCACATAGATCATCGTGTTGCCGAGGTCCCGGTGCAGCCGGGCGATTTCGATGCGCATGGAAACGCGCAGTTCCGCGTCGAGATTGGACAGCGGCTCGTCGAACAGGAAGACATCCGGCTTGCGCACGATGGCTCGGCCGATCGCCACGCGCTGCCGCTGGCCGCCGGAAAGCTGGCCCGGCCGCCGATCCAGCAAATGCTCGATCTTGAGGATCGCGGCGGCCTGCCCGACACGACGGTCGATTTCCGCCCCGTCGGTGCGCGCCATTTTCAGGCCGAACGCCAGATTGTCGCGTACCGTCATGTGCGGGTAAAGCGCATAGGACTGGAAGACCATGGCGATGCCGCGATCCGACGGGTCGAGATCGGTGACATCGCGCCCCTTGATGGCGACTTCGCCTTCGGTAACCTCTTCCAGCCCGGCGATCATGCGCAAGAGCGTCGATTTCCCGCAGCCGGACGGGCCGACGAAGACGACGAATTCGCCCTCACCGATCGTGAGATCGACGCCGTGGATGACCGCAAGGCTGCCATAGCTCTTGCGCACATCCGTCAGGGTCAGGCTCGTGGGGCGTACCTCTTTCATCATCAGCCCCGTCCTATTTTCCGGCCTGAAGCCAGACAAGCATGCCGCCGGGCGCACGGTTATCCCAGAGATGGTAGGGCACGAGACGCAGCGAGGCCGGTCTGCGGCCGGCCGGCTTGGTGCGGTAGAGCGCCTCGCCCCAGTCGGATGCATCTTCCTGCTCGACGGTGAGATCGACGGCAACCGCGCAGTTGAGACCGGGCAGCACCTCGGTTTGCGCCTGCGGCAAGCTCGCGGGAACGACAAGGGCGTTCAGGTCG
>NZ_CAMLFY010000207.1 GCF_946479415.1 uncultured Shinella sp.
TGACGCTCGATGAGAGCGAATATTTCAACAAGGACTGGGACCACGCCGCCCGCCGCGTCATGAGCCCGCCCTTCCGCAACAAACAGCATCAGGATTCGCTGTGGGCGGGCCTTGCCAGCGGCTCGCTGCAGGTGGTGGCGACCGACCATTGCGCCTTCACGACCGATCAGAAGCGCACCGGTGCGGGCGATTTCCGCAAGATCCCGAACGGCACCGGCGGGCTGGAAGACCGCATGCCGATGCTCTGGACCAACGGCGTCAACACCGGTCGCCTCACCATGAACGAGTTCGTGGCCGTCACCTCCACCAACATCGCCAAGATCCTCAACGTCTATCCGCGCAAGGGCGCGATCCTCGTCGGCGCGGATGCGGATATCGTCGTGTGGGATCCGAAGCGCTCCAAGACCATTTCCGCCAAGAGCCAGCAATCGTCGATCGACTACAATGTGTTCGAGGGCAAGCAGGTCGTCGGGCTGCCGCGCTACACGCTGACGCGCGGCGTCGTCGCAATCGAGGAGAGCACGGTCAAGACCCGCGAGGGGCATGGCCAGTTCGTCAAGCGAGAGCCCTTCGCTGCCGTCAGCAAGGCGCTGTCGACCTGGAAGGACATCACCGCGCCGCGCAAGGTGGAGCGCAGCGGCATTCCGGCGAGCGGCGTCTGATGCCGGCCGCCCGCGCGCTCCCGGCGCTCCTTCTCGGCCTTGCGCTTGCCGGTCCGGCGGGCGCGGCAGCCGATATCGTCGACGGCAGCTATGGCAACGCCGAAGGCTGCCACTATTCGGAAACCGGAGAATCCTCCGGTGCCGATGTCTTCTTTCTCCTGAACAAGGAGGGCGTTACCACGGCAGCCTCCTATTGCGAGTTCAAAGGCGACGCCAAGAAAGTTGGCGGCGCCACCGTCGTGAAGGCCGAATGCAGCGACGAGGGCGGAGAACCGCCGACACCTTACGAGCTGACGCTGACGCCCGACAATGGCGGCTACACGGTCAGCTTCCCCGACGGTACACGCTGGGGACCTCTGACAAGGTGCAAGAAATAATGGGTGGGCGAAGACCCTCACAGCAATTCCAGCAGAAGTGCGCAGCGGTTTTGCGTCCGCAATTGCGTGGAAACAAGGAGATAGAGCGTTTTCGCGATTTGGAGAAAAGCGGAAATGCTCTAGCGCGGAACCAGCGCCTCGAGATGCGGCAGAAGCACCACGCTCTCCTGCTCGTGGGGATCTGTCCGGGCAATGACCGCGGAGGCCGGCTGGTCGGAGAGATTGGCGGGCAGATGCGGCATGCCGGCGGGGATGTAGAACATCTCGCCCGCCTTGACGATCACGTGGTTCTCCAGCCGCTCGCCGTACCAGGTATGCGCCTCGCCGGAGAGCATGTAGATCGCCGTCTCGTGGCTCTCATGCATATGCGCCTTCGCGCGCCCGCCCGGCGGGATCGTCAGAAGATGCATGCAGATGCCCGAGGCGCCGACGCTTTCGCGCGCAATACCCTCGAAATAGCTGAACCCTTGCTTGCCGTCATAGGTGCTGCCCGGTCGCACGATCCGGCAGTCGGCTTTCGTTTCACCCGTCATGTTCCTCTCCCCCGAAAGATTTCCGTGCCCAAAGTGATAGCGAAGACAATGCCGATTGCAATGCCGGGACGGGACATGCAGTCTGCCGGAAACCGCGCCGTGCGAGGCGCCGAAAGATGATGAGCATGGCCCCAGCGAATACCGTCGTCTGCGCAAAGGATCTCGGCCTCACCTTCCAGACCGCCGATGGCCCCGTCACGGCGCTGACGGGCGTCAATCTCAATGTCGAAAAGGGCGATTTCGTCTCCTTCATCGGCCCGTCCGGCTGCGGCAAGACAACCTTCCTGCGCGTCATCGCCGATCTGGAAAAACCGACCTCCGGCACCATCACCGTCAACGGCCTGACGCCGGAAGAGGCCCGCAGGCGCCGCGCCTATGGCTATGTCTTCCAGGCTGCCGCGCTCTATCCCTGGCGTACGATCGAGAAGAACATCGCGCTGCCGCTCGAAATCATGGGCTATTCGAAAGCCGAGCAGCAGGCCCGCATCACCAAAACGCTCGACCTCGTCAACCTCACGGGCTTCGGCAAGAAGTACCCCTGGCAGCTGTCCGGCGGCATGCAGCAGCGCGCCTCGATTGCCCGCGCACTCGCCTTCGACGCCGATCTTCTCCTGATGGACGAACCCTTCGGCGCGCTCGACGAGATCGTGCGCGACCATCTCAACGAGCAGCTCCTGAAACTCTGGGACGCCACCCAGAAGACGATCTGCTTCGTCACCCATTCGATTCCTGAGGCCGTCTATCTCTCGACGAAGATCGTCGTGATGAGCCCCCGCCCCGGCCGCGTGACCGACGTCATCGATTCGCCGCTGCCCCGGGAGCGCCCGCTGGGCATCCGCGAAACCCCGGAATTCCTCGAAATCGCCCACCGGGTCCGCGAGGGCCTGCGCGCCGGCCACAGCTACGAGGAGCATGCATGAAGACCCCTCCCCAACCCCTCCCCACAAGGGGCAGGGGCTTAATCGGCCGCTCCGTTCCGCGTCCCTCGATCGAGGCTGCTAGCAGCGGCGTCGCTCAAAGAATAGAATCGGCTCGGCACAGTAAGCCCCTCCCCCTTGTGGGGAGGGGTTGGGGAGGGGTTTTGAGAATGCCGCACTCGAATATCCCGCTGAAAACGAGAACCCGCGCCAAAACCCTGCGGCGCGAATTGACGAAAGCGGAACACGCCATGTGGGACATTCTCCGCGACTTTCGCTCCCGCGGCGCTCGGTTCAGACGCGAAACGCCCATCGGTCCCTATATCGCCGATTTTGCATGGCTTTCGGCACGAATCGTCATTGAGGTCGATGGCAACAGCCATGAAACAGACATCGGCCGACGCCGCGACATCAAGCGCGACTCTTTCCTCAAATCGCAAGGTTTCACCGTCTTGCGCTTCGACAATGACCAAGTCCTCGATGGACCCGACCATGTCGTCCTGGAGATTGAAAGCCACATCGTCACGTATCTGACAAAGGAGCAGGCCTGATGAAGCTCTCCTTCGTGCTCTGGCTGTTCGGTGCCACCGCCGTCTTCATCGGCGCGGCCACATCATCGCGCGCCTATCTCGGCACCACGAATATCCTTTATCTCCTGCTCTCCATGGCGCTCTACATCGTCGGCAACCTGATGATGCTGAAACTGATGCGCGAGGGCGGGCTTGGGCTTGCCATCTCGCTTTCGGCCATCACGCAGCTGCTGCTGGTCAATGTCATCGCCTTTTTCTTCTTCGGCGAGCGGCTGAGCCAGACGCAGCTTGCCGGCGTCGGTCTCGGCATTCTGGCCATGGGGCTGATGCTCATGCCCTCCCCGGCGCGGAGCTGAGCCATGGGGGAAGCAAGTTTTCTCAGAGACCGCCTTCTCCCCATCGGCACCGTGGTGCTCGCGCTGCTTGCACTCTGGTACGTCTTCGTCGTGGTGCTGAACGCACCCTTCGAGCGTGATACCGCCGCCCGTGCCGGCACGACCATCGGCTTCATGGAGCTATTGCCCAGAACCATGGCACAGGAGCGTCCCGTGCTGCCGGCACCGCATCAGGTCTTCGCCGAACTCTGGGATACGACCGTCAACAAGGCGGTCACGTCGAAGCGCAGCCTCGTCTACCATGCCTGGATCACGCTGTCGGCGACGCTGATGGGCTTCGGCATGGGCGCGGTGCTCGGCATCCTGCTTGCTATCGCCATCGTGCATAACCGCGCCATGGACCGCTCGCTGATGCCCTGGGTCATCGCCAGCCAGACGATCCCCATCCTCGCCATCGCACCAATGATCATCGTCGTCCTGAACGCGGTCGGCATATCCGGCCTGATGCCGAAGGCGCTGATCTCGACCTATCTGTCCTTCTTCCCCATCGTCGTCGGCATGGTGAAAGGCCTGCGTAGCCCAGAGCAGATCCAGCTCGACCTGATGCACACCTACAACGCCTCAGCCGCCCAGACCTTCTGGAAGCTGCGCTGGCCCTCCTCCATGCCCTATCTCTTCACCTCGCTGAAGGTGGCGATCGCCATCTCTCTTGTCGGCGCGATCGTCGGCGAATTGCCGACCGGCGCCGTCGCAGGTCTTGGTGCCCGCCTGCTCGCCGGCTCCTACTATGGCCAGACGGTGCAGATCTGGGCCGCCCTCTTCATGGCGGCGGCGGTTGCAGCCCTGCTCGTCATCGTCGTCGGCTTTGCCCACACCCTCGTCCTCAAGCGCATGGGGGCACGGGCATGAACCTTTCCATCCTCCTTGCCGCCGTCGTCTTCTGGCTTGTCGCCTGGGCCTTCAACGAATGGCTGGTGCGCCGGAAGTTTCTGAACCCCGCGGCTAACCGCGCCGCGCGCATCGCCGTGCCGCTGATTTTCGGCGCCACCATCCTCGTGCTGTGGGAAGGCATCGTGCGCGGCTTCAACGTGCCCTCCGTGCTGCTGCCGCCGCCGAGCATGATCTGGGCGCGCCTCATCAGCTCGGTGCCGACGCTCTGGGCGGATTTCCGCCAAACCTTCCTGAAATCGGTGATTACAGGCTATGCGCTCGGCTGCGGCCTCGGCTTCCTCGTCGCGATCCTCATCGACCGCTCGCCCTTCCTGCAGAAGGGCCTGCTGCCGCTCGGCAATTTCGTCTCTGCCCTGCCGGTCATCGGCGTCGCCCCGATCATGGTCATGTGGTACGGCTTCGACTGGC
>NZ_CAMLFY010000208.1 GCF_946479415.1 uncultured Shinella sp.
CCCGTTGCCTATATCACCGTCGCGATCCTGACGGCGACCACCTATGTGCTCGGCGGCCTGATGCGCGAGCAGGTCTGCACCTATATGTGTCCCTGGCCGCGCATCCAGGCGGCGATGCTCGATGAAAGCTCGCTCGTCGTGACCTACAACGACTGGCGCGGCGAGCCGCGCACGCGTCATGCCAAGAAGGCCGTGGCGGCGGGCGAGAGTGTCGGCGATTGCGTGGATTGCAACGCCTGCGTCGTCGTCTGTCCCATGGGCATAGATATCCGCGACGGCCAGCAGATGGAATGCATCACCTGCGCGCTTTGCATCGATGCCTGCGACAATGTCATGGACAAGATCGGCAAGGAGCGCGGCCTGATCGCCTATGCGACCCTGTCGGACTATGCCGCCAACATGGCGCTGGCGAAATCCGGCGGCACCGAGCCGATCGACCCCAAGCGCGTGCGCGATGCCGAAGGCAGATTCAGCGACAAGATCAGGCATTTCGACTGGCGCATCATCTTCCGCCCCCGCACGCTCCTCTATTTCGGCATCTGGTCGCTGGCCGGTCTTGCTCTGCTCTTCGCGCTTCTGTCGCGTGATCGACTGGATCTCAACGTCATCCACGACCGCAATCCGCAGTTCGTCGTGGAATCGGATGGTTCCATCCGCAACGGCTATGCCGTGAAGCTGCTCAACATGATCCCCGAGCCGCGCGTCATCACCGTCTCGATCGAAGGCATGCCCGGCGCGACCATGAAGATATCAGGTCACGACGGTGCTGACGGCCGTAGCGTCGATGTGCCCGTCGATCCGGACAAGGTGACGGCGCTGCGCGTCTTCGTCACCCTGCCGAAGGAGAAGCTTGCCGAGGCTGCCGAAGGCTTCCAGATCATCGCCGAGGACCGGCAGGGCCACGAGCGCGACGTCTATTCCGCCAATTTCAACACGCCGGGAGCAAAGTGATGGCCACTGAGAACAAACAACAGCAGGGCTTCGTCTTTACCGGCTGGCATATGCTCGCCGTCATGGTGCTGTTCTTCGGAACGATCATCACAGTGAACCTCATCATGGCCTGGAACGCCTCGCACAGCTGGAGCGGGCTGGTGGTGCAGAATACCTATGTTGCCAGCCAGCAGTTCAACGGCAAGGTGGCCGAGGCCAAGGCCTTTGCCGCGAGCGGCATCGAGGGCAATCTGGTGATCGAGGGCGGGCACATCACCTACCGTGTCATCGACGCCAAGGGCGAACCCGTTATCGCCAACGATATCGCCGCGACCTTCAAGCGCCCGGTCGACGAGCGCGAGGACTTTACGCTGGCGCTTATGCCAAAAGGGCCGGGGCTGTTCGTCGCCGAACGCGATATCATGCCCGGCCAGTGGATCGTCGATATCAGCACCAAGCGCGACGGCACGAAGGTCTTTCACCAGACGGTGCGTATGGTCGTTGCAGGAGGCGTGAAATGAGCTGCTGCGCCCCCGGCACGGAAGGCATTCTGGATGCGGAGCGCGCCAGTCACGCGCTGCCGTCGTCCGAGGAGCTGATGCTGGCCAGCCGCCCGCTCGGCGAGGGGCTGCGCCAGAGCGATCTCAGCGTGCCCGGCGTGCATTGCGGCACCTGCATCACGACCGTCGAAGGTGCGGTGAGCGCCCTGCCGGAAGTGGTGCGCGCACGCGTCAATCTCTCGACCCGCCGCGTCTCGGTGGTCTGGAAGGAAGAGGTCGCCGGCCGCCGTACCGATCCGCAGGCCATCGCCGCCGCCATCGCCGCAACAGGCTACGACACGCATCTCTTCGCGCTCGGCGCGGAAGGTGATGACCGCCTGCGCAATCAGCTGATCCGCGCCGTTGCCGTCGCCGGCTTCGCAGCAACCAATATCATGCTGCTGTCGGTCTCCGTCTGGTCGGGCGCGGAGGATGCAACGCGCGATCTCTTCCACTGGATTTCCGCCTTCATCGCCGGTCCGACGCTGATCTATTCCGGCCGCTTCTTCTACCAGTTCGCCTGGAACGCGCTGCGCCACGGCCGCACCAATATGGATGTGCCGATCGCGCTCGCCATCACGCTGTCCTATGCCGTGTCGCTGTGGGAGACGCTGCACAGCGCCGAGCATGCCTGGTTCGATGCCACCGTCAGCCTGCTGTTCTTCCTGCTCATCGGCCGCACGCTCGATCACGTGATGCGCGACCGCGCCCGCTCGGCCATAACGGGCCTTGCCCGCCTTTCGCCGCGCGGCGCCATGGTCGTGCGCCCGGACGGCAGTCGCGACTATCGCCCCGTGGAAGATATCGCCGTCGGCGAGCACCTCTCCATCGCCGCGGGCGAGCGCATCCCCGTCGATTGCCGCGTGCTCTCGGGTATGAGCGATGTCGACCGCTCCATCGTCAATGGCGAGAGCGATCCGCTGGCCGCGCAGCCCGGCACGCAGCTGGAGGCCGGCGCGATGAAT
Source organism: uncultured Shinella sp. (assembly GCF_946479415.1). Next base: position 2,435 of record NZ_CAMLFY010000208.1, read on the forward strand.
CTCACCGGCTCGCTGTTGGTGGAGGCGGTCGCGACGGTGCGCAATTCCTTCCTGTCGGAGGTCATCGGCCTCATGGAGGCCGCCGAAGGGGGCAGGGCGCGCTACCGGCGCATCGCCGACCGCGCCGCGCAAATCTATTCGCCGGCCGTGCATCTCTTGGCGCTCGTCTCCTTCCTCGGCTGGGGCTTTTATGACGGCGACTGGAAACACGCCATGCTGGTCGCCATCGCCGTCCTCATCATCACTTGCCCCTGCGCGCTCGGCCTTGCCGTGCCCGTCGTCCAGGTCGTGGCGGCCGGCCGGCTGTTTGCCGGCGGCGTGATGGTCAAGGATGGTTCGGCCATGGAGCGCCTTGCCGAAATCGACACCGCCGTCTTCGACAAGACCGGCACGCTGACGCTCGGCAAGCCGCGCCTCGTCGATCGCGACAAGATCAATCGCGCCAATCTGGCACTCGCCGCTGCCCTTGCCGCCCATTCGCGCCATCCGCTCTCACTTGCCTTGGCCAGCGTCGTCAACGGCCCGACACCGCTCATCGATGCGGTCAGGGAAGTCGCTGGTGGTGGCCTTGAGGCGGAAACGCCGCAGGGTTTGCTGCGCCTCGGCAACCGCGCCTTCGCCGCTGGCAAGGCCTTGGAAGGCGAGGAGGGGCATGGGCTTTCGGAAGTCGTTCTGTCGCGCGATGGCGCGGTGCTGGAAACCTTCCGCTTCGAGGATGCCGTGCGCACCGGTGCGGACGAGGCGATCCGCGTGCTCAAGCTGGAGGGTATCGACATGGCCATCCTCTCGGGCGACCGTGCCCCCGCCGTCAGCCGCATCGCTGGCGTGCTCGGTATTGCCCGCTGGCGCGCCGCGCTCTCGCCGCGTGAAAAGACCGAGGCCGTCGCAGAACGCGCTGCCAGCGGTCATCGCGTGCTGATGGTCGGCGATGGCATCAACGATGCGCCGGCGCTCGCTGCCGCCCATGTCTCGATGGCACCCGCGACGGCCGCCGATGTTGGCCGGCAGGCCGCCGATTTTGTCTTCCTGCATGAAAGTCTGGAGGCCGTGCCCTTCACCTATGAGACGGCGCGCCGCGCCGGCAACCTCATCCGCCAGAATTTCGCGCTCGCCATCGGCTACAATGTCATCGCCGTGCCGGTCGCCATTCTCGGCCATGCCACGCCGCTGATCGCCGCCATCGCCATGTCGATGTCGTCGATCATCGTGGTGATCAATTCGCTTCGCCTGCGCGGACGGCTGCCGGCCTTCGCAGCGCGCGCGGCGGACGAGGCCCGTCCGGTCAAACCCCTGGTGCAAGCCGCATGAACACGCTGATCTTTCTCATCCCCATCGCGCTTTTCCTCGGCGCACTCGGCCTCGGGGCCTTTCTCTGGTCGCTGAAGAGCGGCCAGTACGATGATGTCGAGGGAGCGGCCTGGCGGGTGCTCGACGACGGCGACGACCGGCCGGTCCGCTGATTTCAAACCATTCTAAAAGCGCTGTTTCACCAAACATTTGCTTGTCGTAAATCGATTTGAATGCCAAAACACCAGCGCTGGAGCACAGCTCCCAAATGCTCTTTTCGCGCGGCGTTTTCGGCATCGAGCCGGAAAACTTCCCCCGCCGCGCCATCCTACGGAGGTATGAACGTGGCACAGGCGGAAATCGGGCTTATCGGTCTCGGTGTTATGGGATCGAACCTTGCGCTCAACATTGCCGAGAAAGGCAACAAGATCGCGGTCTTCAACCGCACGGTCGCGCGCACCAAGGAATTCTACGAGGAGGCCGGCGACCTCAAGGGCCAGATCGTGCCCTGCGAGACGATCGAAGAGTTCGTCGCCGCCATCCGCCCGCCGCGCCCGATCATCATCATGATCCAGGCCGGTGCGGCCGTGGACCAGCAGATGGAACTGCTGCGCCCCTATCTGGAAAACAACGACATCATGATCGATGCCGGCAATGCCAACTTCCGCGACACGATGCGCCGCTTCGATGCGCTGAAGGATTCGGGCCTGACCTTTATCGGCATGGGCGTTTCCGGCGGTGAGGAGGGCGCGCGCCACGGCCCCTCCATCATGGTCGGCGGCACGGAAGCCTCTTGGAAGCGCGTCGAGAAGGTGCTGACCTCGATCTCCGCCAAGTACAATGATGACCCGTGCGTCGCCTGGCTCGGCGAAAACGGCGCAGGCCATTTCGTCAAGACCATCCACAACGGCATCGAATATGCCGACATGCAGATGATCGCCGA
>NZ_CAMLFY010000209.1 GCF_946479415.1 uncultured Shinella sp.
AACGCCGTTACGAGGCCGTGAAAAAATAGCACGTTCTCTTTTTGTACTAATGGCTCGTTTCGTGCTAGTGGCTTTCCGAACGATTCCGGAGAGCAAGTCCTGATGGCGAAGGCCCGCACCCAATTCATCTGCCAGAACTGCGGCACCGCGCATAACCGCTGGGTCGGGAAATGCGAGGGCTGCGGCGAGTGGAACACCGTCGTCGAGGAGGACCCGATGGGCGGCATCGGCTCCGGTCCCGGCAAGGTGCCGAAGAAGGGCCGTCCCGTCGCATTGACGGCGCTATCGGGCGAAATCGAGGAAGCGCCGCGCATCCACACCGGCATCGGCGAACTCGACCGGGCGACCGGCGGCGGCTTCGTGCGCGGCTCGGCCGTGCTGATCGGCGGCGACCCCGGCATCGGCAAGTCCACCCTTCTCATGCAGGCAGCGGCCGCGCTCTCCCGCCGCGGCCACCGCATCATCTATGTTTCGGGCGAAGAGGCCGTGGCGCAGGTGCGCCTGCGTGCGCAGCGCCTCCATGCCGCCGAGACCGACGTGCTGCTCGCCGCCGAGACGAATGTGGAAGACATCCTCGCCACGATCGGCGAAGGCAAGCGGCCGGATCTCGTCATCATCGATTCGATCCAGACGCTGTGGAGCGACACGGCGGACGCGGCTCCCGGCACGGTGACGCAGGTGCGCACCGGCGTGCAGGCGATGATCCGCTTTGCCAAGCAGACGGGTGCCGCGATGGTGCTCGTCGGCCATGTCACCAAGGAAGGCCAGATCGCCGGCCCGCGCGTCGTCGAGCACATGGTCGATGCCGTGCTCTATTTCGAGGGCGACCGGGGCCATCATTACCGCATCCTGCGCACGGTGAAGAATCGCTTCGGCCCGACGGACGAGATCGGCGTCTTCGAAATGTCCGACAAGGGGCTTCGCGAGGTCTCCAACCCGTCCGAACTCTTCCTCGGCGAGCGCAATTCGAAATCGCCGGGTGCCGCCGTCTTTGCCGGCATGGAGGGCACGCGGCCCGTGCTCGTCGAGGTGCAGGCGCTGGTGGCGCCCACCTCGCTCGGCACACCGCGCCGCGCCGTCATCGGCTGGGATTCCGCGCGGCTCTCGATGATCCTCGCGGTGCTCGAGGCCCATTGCGGCGTTCGCCTCGGGCAACATGATGTTTACCTCAATGTGGCGGGCGGCTACCGAATCTCGGAGCCGGCGGCCGATCTTGCTGTCGCCTCCGCGCTCGTTTCCTCGCTTGCCGGTCTTGCCCTTCCTGCCGATTGCGTCTATTTCGGCGAAGTCAGCCTGTCGGGCGCCATTCGCCCGGTGGCGCACACCGCCCAGCGCCTCAAGGAGGCGGAAAAGCTGGGTTTTTCGCAGGCCGTCCTGCCCGCCGGTTCCGCCGATCTGCCCAAGGGCGCCGGCAGCCGCTGGAGCGAGATCGAGAGCCTGCCGGATCTGGTGGTGCGCATTGCCGGATCGAAGCGCGCCCTCAAGCGGGAAGACGAGGACGTCTGACGGCCTTCGGCAGCGGAAACCCTTGTGGGAAACCCGTGCCGAACCGGGACGGAAAGGACGCCTTCCGCTAATGTGCGCTGCGCACGGGACGTGGGGCCTGGCGACATTCGGGTTTGGAGTAGGACAAACATGCCCATCACAATTCTCGACGGTATCGTCATCGGCGTCGCGCTGTTCTCCGCCGTGCTGGCGATGGTGCGCGGCTTTTCGCGCGAGGTACTGTCCGTCGCAAGCTGGGTGGGTGCCGCGGCAGCCGCCTATTTCCTCTATCCGGTGCTTCTGCCCTACGCGAAAGATTACACGACGAGCGATACGGTCGCGATGGTCGGCTCCGCCGGCGCCGTCTTCCTCGTCGCACTGATCGTCATCTCCTTCATCACCATGCGGATCGCCGATTTCATCATCGACAGCCGCATCGGCGCGCTCGACCGCACGCTCGGCTTCCTGTTCGGTGCCGCACGCGGCATCCTGCTCGTCGTCGTCGCCATGCTGTTCTTCAACTGGCTGGTCGCCCCGCAGCAGCAGCCGTCCTGGGTCACCACGGCGAAATCCAAGCCGCTGCTCGACAATCTCGGCGCGCGCCTCATCGCGCTCCTGCCTGAAGATGCCGACGCGACGATCATCGACCGGCTGCGCGGCAAGACGACCGAAGGCGCACCGGCAACCGGCGAAGGCGGCACGACGGAAGACCCGGATGCCGCCACGGGCACGGGCACGGGCGGTGCCGACCAGGCGCCCGCGGAAGACACGCCCGCCACGAACGGATAAGCAATCAGGGGAGCCGCCGCTCACGAAATATGACGAAGGCAGGCTCCCCGATTTTTTGGTAGGATAGACCATCAGCCACTGACGCTTCCGAGCCTCGGTGGCAAATGCTTTAGACCATACCCATATGGGCATGGCCTAGGGTGACGAAGACCCCGCGCAACCTCTAAGGTCCCGAGCAAAGGCTTGCAGCAATGAGCGATTTCCTGTTTCCCGGCCGCCACGACGACGATCTCGATGGCGATACGCTTCACGAAGAGTGCGGCGTCTTCGGCATTCTCGGCCATCCGGATGCCGCGACGCTGACGGCGCTCGGCCTGCATGCGCTTCAGCATCGCGGCCAGGAAGCGGCCGGCATTGTCTCCTTCGACGGTAAGCAGTTCCATACCGAAAAGCATATGGGCCTCGTCGGCGACCATTATACCAACCCGGTGACGCTCGCCAAACTGCCCGGCACCATCGCCGTCGGCCACACGCGCTATTCCACGACGGGTGAAGTGGCGCTGCGCAACGTGCAGCCGCTCTTTGCCGAACTGGAAGTCGGCGGCATCGCCGTTGCCCATAACGGCAACTTCACCAACGGCCTGACGCTGCGGCGCCAGCTGATTGCCGGCGGTGCCATCTGTCAGTCGACTTCCGACACGGAAGTCGTGCTCCACCTCATCGCCCGCTCGCGCTACACGAACACCACCGACCGCTTCATCGACGCCATCCGCCAGATGGAAGGCGGCTATTCGATGCTCGGCATCACCCGCACCAAGCTGATCGCCGCGCGCGACCCCACGGGCATCCGCCCGCTCGTCATGGGCGAACTCGACGGCAAGCCGATCTTCGCCTCCGAAACCTGCGCGCTCGACATCATCGGTGCCAAGTTCATCCGCGACGTCGAGAACGGCGAGATCATCGTCTGCGAAATCCAGCCGGACGGCTCGATCACCATCGAGGCGAAGAAGTCGGGCAATGCGCAGCCGGAACGGCTCTGCCTGTTCGAATATGTCTATTTCGCCCGTCCGGACTCGGTCGTCGGCGGCCGCAGCGTCTATGTCGCGCGCAAGAACATGGGCATCAACCTTGCCAAGGAACATCCGGTCGAGGGCGACGTGGTCGTGCCGGTGCCGGATGGCGGCACGCCGGCAGCGCTCGGCTATGCCCAGGAGAGCGGTATTCCCTTCGAATACGGCATCATCCGCAACCACTATGTCGGCCGCACCTTCATCGAGCCGACGCAGCAGATCCGCGCCTTCGGCGTGAAGCTGAAGCATTCGGCCAACCGCGCGATGATCGCCGGCAAGCGCGTCATCCTCGTCGACGATTCCATCGTGCGCGGCACGACCTCGCTGAAGATCGTGCAGATGATCCGCGATGCCGGCGCCAAGGAAGTGCATATCCGCGTCGCCAGCCCGATGATCTTCTACCCGGACTTCTACGGCATCGACACGCCCGACCGCGACAAGCTGCTCGCCAACCAGTACAACGACGTCAAGGCGATGGCGAAATATATCGGCGCGGATTCGCTGGAGTTCATCTCCATCGACGGCCTTTACCGCGCCGTCGGCGGCGAGGATCGCAACCCGGCCCGCCCGCAGTTTACCGACCATTACTTCACCGGCGACTATCCGACGCGCCTCCTTGACAAGGAAGGCGAGACGATGGGACGGAAGGTCTCGGTCATGGCTAGCAACGGATAATTGAAGACATCATGAGCATCGACCTGAACGGCCGCATTGCGCTGGTCACCGGCGCATCGCGCGGTATCGGCTATTTCACCGCCCTCGAACTCGCCAAGGCCGGTGCGCATGTCATCGCCTGCGCCCGCACCGTCGGCGGCCTCGAGGAGCTGGACGATGCGATCAAGGCCGAAGGAGGCAGCGCGACGCTGGTGCCCTTCGATCTCGCCGACATGGCAGCGATCGACAAGCTCGGCGGCTCGATCTTCGAACGCTGGGGCAAACTCGATATTCTTGTCGCCAATGCCGGCGTGCTCGGCACGATCTCGCCGATCGACCATGTCGAGGCGAAAGTGTTCGAGAAGGTCATGAATATCAACGTCACGGCGACGTGGCGGCTGATCCGTTCGGTGGCCCCGCTGCTCCTGAAGTCCGATGCCGGCCGCGCCGTCATTCTGTCGTCCAGCGCCGCCCACAAGTGCAAGCCCTTCTGGGGCCCCTACTCCGCCTCTAAGGCCGCCGTCGAAGCCATCGCCCGCACCTGGGCCGGCGAGACGCAGCGCACGGCGCTCCGCATCACCTCCGTCGACCCCGGCGCCACCCGCACCGCCATGCGCGCCCAAGCCGTGCCGGGCGAGGATCCCTCGACGGTGCAGCATCCGTCCGAGGTAGCCAAGGCTCTGCTGCCGCTGGTCGCGGCCGACTATACGGAGACGG
>NZ_CAMLFY010000210.1 GCF_946479415.1 uncultured Shinella sp.
GCTTACCGCTTCCGCACCGGTTTCAGCGGGCGGCGGCGTATCGTGGGTGTTTTCGCAGCCAATGCCGCGATATCGCTGCCCTGGCTGATCGCCGGCTATGACGGGCTTGCCTTCATCGCCTTGAACCTGCTGCTTGCCACCTGCCTTGCCGCAACCGCGCGAGAATATTGGTGGGGCCGGGCGGAGGCACCGCTGCCGCTGACCGGCATCGTCATCCTCTACCTCCTGACGGCGCTATCCTTCGTATTCTGCGCCGGTGTGCTCATTCACGAGGGCAACTGGGTGATGGGGCGCGCGCCAGACAACTGGGCGGAGAACCTCAATCTGATCGTGGCGATCATGGGCATTACCGGTATCGGCGCCATGTCGCTGGCGCTCAACCAGTGGCGCGTTGCCGGCAATCATCATCGCGCCGCGATGACGGACGCGCTGACCGGCCTCATGAACCGCCGCGCGCTCTTCGATCGATATGACGCGGAAGCCGTGACGCCACATATGGCCGCCATTGCCTTCGATCTCGATAATTTCAAGTCCGTCAACGACCGCTACGGCCACGCCGCGGGTGACACGGTGCTGAAGGTGTTTGCCGGCGTCCTGCGCGATGCCTGTGGCGACGCGGCTTGCATAGCCCGCCTCGGCGGCGAGGAGTTCGTCGTGGTGCTGGACCGTACCTTGCCGGAACGCGCCCAGCGCATCGCCGAGCGCATCCGCATGGATTTTTCGGCAAAGCTCATTCCGATCGGCCGGCGCAGCATCACCTGCACGGTCAGCGCGGGGATCGCGTTCGGCCGCGAGGACAGCAGCAGTTTCGACAGCCTGCTCAGCAATGCCGACAAGGCGCTCTACACGGCAAAGCGCGGTGGCCGCAACCGCGTCTCGCTTGCCGCCTGACGCTCACGCGCCGGGTTCGCCCTCCCAGTAATCGACCTCTTCGCCCGCTCTGCCGATGGTGCGGAATTCCGTTCGCCCGCCAAGAGCGCGGCGCGTCTTGGCCAGAAATTTTCCGGAATCCGGATACTCGCAGATCTCCGTCGGCGCCATCGAGGAGATGGAGAGATATTTCAGCGGGACCGTACCGGTATTGAGGATCTGGTGCGCCGTCTCCGGTCCGCCGGCCGGCGCACCAAGCACGTCGCCGGGGCCGATCAGGTGCCGCTCCTCGCCGAAACGGTAGGTGCCGTGGCCTTCCAGGATGACAAAAAGCTCGTCCTCGACATGGTGGCTGTGAAACGGACAACCGGATTTTCCGGGCGGCACTTCGCCATAACCGATGCCGAGATCCTTCAAGCCCAGGGCGGCACCGAAGGACGTGTCGCGGCTTTCATAGAGGTTGCCCTGCGTCCAGTGCTCCAATTGCAGTTTCGCAAGCGTGACGACGGGCGATGTTTGCGCGTTCATGGGATGTCTCCTCTTGACGACGCGGCATCGTTCCTATTTTGTTCCGTAATGTCAATGCCGTGATGCCGGGTGGGTGCGACGGGGAGGGCCGAAATCGCCGCATCCGGTGGAAAACTCTTGCCAAGCCCGGCCCGTCGTGGTTTGACCCCGCTTCCGCCCGCATTTGCGTGGCCTGCTTCCAATTTTCAGGTGATTTATGGCCAACACCGATAATCCCCATCTCCTCATCGTCGAGGCACGCTTCTACGACGACATGGCCGATGCGATGCTCGACGGCGCCAAGGGCGCACTCGATGCCGCCGGTGCCACCTATGACATCGTGACCGTCATGGGCGCGCTCGAAATCCCCGCGGCCGTCGCCATGGCGCTCGATGGCATGGATAATGGCGGCACCCAGTATGACGGTTTCGTCGCGCTCGGCATGGTCATCCGCGGCGAGACCTACCATTTCGATATCGTCGCCAATGAATCGAGCCGTGCCCTCATGGATCTCGCCGTCAGCGAAAGCCTGCCGATCGGCAACGGCATCCTGACTGTCGAGAATGACGAGCAGGCCTGGGCGCGCGCCCGTCGCTCGGAAGGCGACAAGGGCGGTTTTGCCGCCCGCGCGGCACTGACGATGATCGAGCTGAAGAAAAAACTGGGCGGCGAACAGTGAGCACGGACAAGGAACAGCAGCCGGTAAAGCCGGCCAACCAGCGCGGCGCGGCCCGTCTTGCCGCCGTGCAGGCGCTCTACCAGATGGACATCGGCGGTTCGGGCGTGCTCGAAGTGGTCGCCGAATACGAGACGCATCGTCTCGGCCAGGAAGTCGACGGCGATACCTATCTCAAGGCCGATGCCTCGTGGTTCCGCTCGATCGTATCAGGTGTCGTGCGCGACCAGCGCCTGCTCGACCCGCTGATCGGAACCGCCCTGCAGGACGACTGGGCGCTGTCGCGTCTCGATTCCACCGTGCGCGCCATCCTGCGTGCCGGCACCTTCGAGCTGAAGGAACGCAAGGACGTGCCGATCGCCGTGATCGTCACGGAATATGTCGAGATCGCCAAGGCGTTCTTCGAGGATGAAGAGCCCAAGCTGGTGAATGCCGTGCTGGACCGCATCGCCAAGCAGCTACGGCCAGATTCACGCAAATAACGGTAGGCACCATGAGCACGGATACGGTCGAAGGTCTTGAACGGCAGCTTTCGGCCGCACGCCGCAATGTCTTCCTTTTGATGTTTGCACAGGCGCTTCTGGCCTCCTCCGGCCCGATCGTCTTCTCCGTCGGTGGCCTTGCCGGCTATAACCTGCTCGGCCCCGACAAGTCGCTCGCCACTGCGCCGCTCACCGGCTTCAACATTGGCGTCGCGCTCGGCGCCGTCTTCGTGGCGGTCGCCGCGCGCCTGCTTGGCCGCGTCTATGGCTTCATCGTCGGCGCGCTGATCGGGGCAGGAGGTGGCCTGATCGCTGCGATTGCGCTGTTCCGCGGCGACTTCTGGCTTTTTGCCCTCGGCTTCGTGCTCGTCGGCATATCGGGTGGCTTTACGCAAAAGATTCGCTTTGCCGCCGCCGATGCCTCGCCCTCCTTCTACAAGCCGCGCGCCATTTCCTGGATCCTCGCCGGCGGCGTCATTTCCGCCATCCTTGGCCCGCAGGTGGTGATCCTCACCAAGGACCTGTTCGAGCCGGTGCTGTTTGCCGGCGCCTTCGTCGCGCTAGCACCGCTCTGCCTTGCCGCCATCGTGCTGTTCCTGTTCCTGCGTCTGCCCGATCACAAGGCGGCGGGCGTGGCGAGTGGCGAGGCGGCGCGGCCGCTTAGCGAAATCGTGCTGACCCAGCGCTTCCTCACCGGCATGATCTGCGGCATCTCCACCTATGCCCTGATGACATTCATGATGACGGGTGCGCCGCTTGCCATGGTCATCGGCTGCGGATTCTCGCCGGAAATGGCCACACTCGGCATTCAGTGGCACGTGCTTGCCATGTTCGCGCCAAGCTTCTTCACGGGCATGCTCATCCAGCGTTTCGGCGCGGAGAAGGTCGTGGCCGCCGGTCTCGTCATCCTCATGGGCTGCGCGGGCGTGGCGCATGCCGGCATCGCTCTCTGGAACTTCTGGGGTGCGCTGATCCTGCTCGGCGTCGGCTGGAACTTCGGCTTCATCGGCGCCACCGCCATCGTCGCCTCCAGCTACCGGCCGCACGAGGCCGACAAGGTGCAGGGCTTCCACGACATCATCCTGTTCGGTGCGGTGGCGCTCGCCTCGTTCTCCTCGGGCAAGGTGTTCAACGCCTATGGCTGGCAGACGATCAACCTGATGTTCTGGCCGATCACCGGCATCAGCCTTGGTCTCGTCCTGCTTTTGCTTTTGCGCAATCGCCGCGCCGCCGTCTAATCGGTTCAGATCGACCGACGCCGAAAAATCCGTTTGGCAGAAGCGGTTGCCGCAGTGCGGCGGCTTGACGCAGCCGATTCGCAAACGCACTCTGGCCGCGCACCGGCACCCGTCTTGTGAGGAGGCAAACGGGAGCGGGCGCATATCGGCCGCGGGGGGAGGACCCCGTGGCTTCCTAGGAGGACAGAGCGAAATGACCATATTGTTTGGCGTTATCGCATGCGGGTTGCTTTCGGTGGTCTATGCCATCTGGGCGACACAGTCGGTGCTTGCCGCCGACCAGGGGAATGCCCGCATGCAGGAAATTGCAGGTTATATCCGGGAAGGGGCACAGGCCTACCTCACCCGGCAGTACAAGACCATTGCCGTCGTCGGTGTTGTCGTCTTCGTCGGCACCTGGCTGCTTCTTTCCGCTACGGCTGCCATCGGGTTCCTGATCGGCGCCGTCCTGTCTGGCGTCGCCGGTTTCATCGGCATGCATGTGTCCGTCCGCGCCAATGTGCGCACGGCGCAGGCCGCGTCCGTCAGCCTGTCCTCCGGCCTCGACATCGCCTTCAAGTCGGGTGCGATCACCGGCATGCTTGTCGCTGGCCTCGCCCTTCTCGGCGTGTCCATCTACTATTGGGTGCTCACCGGCGTTCTCGGCCAGGAGCCGGCCTCTCGTGAGGTTATCGACGCGCTCGTCGCGCTCGGCTTCGGCGCTTCGCTCATCTCCATCTTCGCTCGTCTCGGCGGCGGTATCTTCACCAAGGGTGCGGACGTCGGCGGCGACCTCGTCGGCAAGGTGGAAGCCGGTATTCCCGAAGACGACCCGCGCAACCCGGCAACCATCGCCGACAATGTGGGCGACAATGTCGGCGACTGCGCCG
>NZ_CAMLFY010000211.1 GCF_946479415.1 uncultured Shinella sp.
CGCAGGTCTCTGCCGTCTTCGGAATGAAGCGGTAGATCATGCCGTGATCGGGATAGCAGACGAGGAATGTCGTTCCGCCCAGATGAATGGAGGTGACCCCGCCATCAAAATCGGTAAAACGCCCCATCAGCGGCGCGACGGCCTTGCCATCCTCGCTGCCGCTCTCGACGCCCTCATAGAGCGCATAGCGGAAGGCATGGATCGCCTCGCGCCCTTCACGCGACGTCTGCCAATGGTTGCCGGAACCGACCTCGATGCCAAGCGCACAGGTCCGTGCTTCCAGGGCGTCGTTCATCGCCGCGATCATATGGAGCGGCTGTTCCAGCGCGTGGGTCTGCGAATATTCCGGATGCGCGGGACCGCAGTGATAGCACTCGACGTAATTTTCGACGGCCAGCTTCCAGTTGGCCGCAACCGGATAGGTTTCGCGATAGGCGACCTTGGCGCTCCCCCAGCCGTATTGGCCGCAGGTCGCGTGAAGCAGATGCTCGACCTCGCTGAAATCCAGCGGAGCCTCCGCAAAGGAGATGAAGATCAAGCCTTCGACAACGCGCACATGCAGCGTTTTCAGGCCGTGGTCCTCACGCTTGAAGTCCTTCGGCATGAGGCGCGCAGCACGCAGGCTTCCGTCATTGCCGTAGGTCCAGGCGTGATAGGGACAGACGAAAACGCGCGCATTGCCTTTCTGCTTGGTGCAGACCTCCGCGCCGCGATGGCGACAGACGTTGAGGATGGCATGGATCGAACCGTCCGCCGCGCGTGTGACGATCACCTGCTCGGTGTCGATGCGGAAGACCTCGAAGTCATTGGCGTTGGGGATCACGCTTTCATGGGCGATGCAATGCCAATGCCGCCGGAAGACGCGTTCCATATCGCGCTGATAGATATCGGGGGCGTGATAGAACGGGCGGGCAAGGCCGTGGCCAGCCCGGTGTCCCGCGATGAGTTGGTCTATTGGATCCGCAGATCTGTCGATTACGGCCTCTACGGTCCCCATCATTCCGGCAATCCCTAAATATCAGCTATGAACTAGTATTTAGGGGTTCATCGACTTGTACAAGTCGATGAGTTTTCCTCTATTAATTTATAATGTCGATTAGCACTGAGAGTGCCAGAGGCGATTCCGTGTCGCGTTTGAACATCACCCATTTTTGCAGACAGACGGCACGATAGCCATGCATCGCCGAACATCGGCGATGAATTGGCAATGAGATCATCAGGATATTCGATCCTGATCGGCAGATCGCAAGCGGATTCCACCATATTTATGAGCGGGTGGATATGTGCCAGGATTCTTGAATGCGCCATCGCAATGCTTGCAACATCATGCTGTCAAAACTGATGGTCTCCTAAATCTCCGCTTGGCGCCATTCTTCCCCCGCGTGAAAGTCTGCGACGCGGCTGCCGGTCCGAGGAAGGTTCCGGACATTGCGGCCGTTCGGATCATGGCTGAACGTCGTCCTGGCTCTGCGCTTTGCGGGTTGCCGTCGCGGGCATTGCCTTGAGGGTGAGTGCCCAGAAGATGATGGTCGCAAGGCTGATGCCTGCGCCGGCGATGCAGACCCCCGTCCATCCCGCCCAGCTGTAGACGATCGTGGAGGCCGACGAGCCGATGGCGCTGCCGATCGAATAGAACAGCATATAGGCGGCGGTCAGGCGGTTTTGGGCATCCGGCCTGACGCGGTAGATCATCGCCTGATTGGTGACGTGGGTGGCCTGCAATCCGAAATCGATGACCAGCACACCTGCGATCAGCCACAGGATCGAGTGATCCAAAAGCGAGATCGGCAACCACGCCGCCAGCATCAGCCCAAGCGCTATGCCGGTCGTGCGCTGGCCATATCCCGCGTCGGTCCATCGTCCCGCACGCATGGCGCCCAGTGCGCCAGCCGCCCCGGCCAGTCCGAACAGGCCGATTTCAGTGTGCGACAGGGAAAATGGCGGCGCGCTCAACGGCAGGACCAGCGGTGCCAGCAGGGTGGTGATGTTGGCAAAGATCAGCATGGCGATGACGGCGCGGATGCGCAGCACCGGTTCCTCTATCAGCAGGGTGGCGAGGGATTTGATGAGGTCCGGATAGGACAGCCCGGTTCGCGGCCTCTCCTGCCGCGGCAGCGCCCGCCAGAGCAGCAGCGCGATCGCCGACGTCAGTGCGGCGGAAACGACATAGACGGTCCGCCATCCGGAAAGATCGGTGAGCATGCCCGCGACGCTTCGCGCAAGCAGGATACCGAGCACGATCCCGCCGGTGACCATGCCGACCACATGGCCGCGTTCGCCGGGATGCGCAAGGCTGGCGGCATAGGCGACCAGCGCCTGCGTGACGACCGCGAGCAAGCCGACGGTGGCCATGGAGACCAGCAAGGTCGCGGCGGAAGTCGAAAAGCCGACACAGGTGAGCGCCAGAACGGACAGAAACGATTGGATGATGATGAGCTTGCGCCGATCCAGGAGATCGCCGAGCGGCACCAGAAGAATGAGGCCCAATCCGTAGCCGAGCTGCGTGGCCCCGACGATCATGCCCGCGGTGGCGCGGGAGAGCCCCAGATCGTCGGCCATAACGTCGAGAAGCGGGTGCGCGAAATACACATTGGCCACCGCAAGGCCGCTGGCCAGAGCGAACAGGAAGACCTTGGCGCGGGTGAGCGGTGATGCCTCCGGGGAGGAGGCGGGGAGGACGCCGGGTTCGCGCACAGGCGCCATCGTTCGCGGCGCCCGCAGGCGTCGCGTGCTGGTCAAAAACATTGTCATCTCCAGATCGATTTGTTTAATAATGCAACCATTATCTGGATAGAGATTTTAGTTTAATGATGCAACTTAATTTCCGGCAAAAGCCGGATGCGGAGTGAGCGATGGTCGCGCGAAAAAGCCTCAAGCAGGACTTCTGCCCCAGTGCGCGTGCGCTCGACGTGATCGGTGACTGGTGGTCGCTGCTGATCGTGCGCGACGCCTTCGACGGGCTGACGCGATTCAGTGAATTCCAGAAGAGCCTCGGCATCGCACGCAATATCCTGACCGAACGCCTGCGAAGGCTGATCGCGAGCGGCATTCTGGAACTGGCTCCCGCCACCGAAGGCGGCGCGCGTATGGAATATCGCCTGACTGCCAAGGGAAAGGATCTCTTCCCCGTCGTCGTCGCCCTCAGACAGTTCGGCGAGCGCCATCTCTTCTCGCCCGGGGAGGCGCATTCGGTGTTGGTGGAGCGTGCGACCGGCGAGCCCGTCCGCCTCGAGGTTCGAACGCAAGGCGGCCAGCCGATCGGTCCCGACGAGGCGCTGATCCTGAAAGTGCCGGAAACCGAGTAACGGCGGCACCGGCAGATCCTGACGGGTCAGGCGGAGCCATGGGGCCTTGGCATGGCGGTCCGTTCGTCATTTCCGGCCCGCCATTCTTTTGTAACCCTCCCTGCATACTATCTCCTGAATTCACGCAGGGCTGACCGTTTCGCGCGTCCTGCATATTTTATGGCGTTGCCGACGGGATTTTCATGGTTACGATTGCGGTTGCCGGTATCGGTTATGTCGGGCTCTCCAATGCGGTGCTGCTTGCCCAGCACAATGATGTCATCGCCTATGACATTTCCGAGCAGAGGGTGGAGAAGGTCAATCAGCGCCTTTCCCCCATCGTCGATGCCGAAATCGAGGATTATCTCGCGACGAAGCCGCTCAGGCTGAAGGCGACGACGGACAAGGTGGAGGCGTTCTCCGGCGCGGATTTCATCCTCGTGGCGACGCCGACCAATTACGATCCGCAATACAATTATTTCGATACGAAGAGCGTCGAGGCCGTCATCGACGCCGCGCGGGCGCTCAATCCGGATGCCACTGTCATCATCAAGTCCACCGTGCCCGTCGGCTACACGCAGGCGCTGCGCGACGCGCGCGGCGATGCGCGCATCGTCTTCTCGCCGGAATTCCTGCGCGAGGGCAAGGCGCTGCATGACAACCTGTATCCGTCGCGCATCGTCATGGGGGCGGATACGCCGGAGGCGCAGCTCTTTGCGCGCCTTTTGCAGCAGGGCGCCTTGAAGGAGGACGTGCCGCTGCTCTTTACCGGCTCGGGCGAGGCGGAGGCGATCAAGCTTTTCGCCAACACCTATCTCGCCATGCGCGTCGCCTATTTCAACGAACTCGATTCCTACGCCATGACGCATGGCATCGACACACGCCAGATCATCGACGGTGTCGGGCTCGATCCGCGCATCGGCAAGCACTACAACAACCCCTCTTTCGGCTATGGCGGCTATTGCCTGCCGAAGGACACCAAGCAGTTGCTTTCCAATTTCTCCGATGTGCCGCAGAACCTCATCCGCGCCATCGTCGATGCCAATACCACGCGCAAGGAGTTCCTCGCGCTGGACATCGTCGCGCGGGATCCTGACGTCATCGGCGTCTACCGGCTCGCGATGAAGAAGGATTCGGACAATTTCCGCGAATCCTCCATCCAGGGCATCATGAAGCGCATCAAGTCGAAGGGCATTCCGGTCATCATCTACGAGCCGGATTTCGAGGACGACACGTTCTTCCGCTCGGAGATCGTGCGCGATCTCGACGAGTTCAAGCGCCGCTCCGACCTCATCGTCGCCAACCGCCTT
>NZ_CAMLFY010000212.1 GCF_946479415.1 uncultured Shinella sp.
TGCGTGCGCTGGCCGCGAACCGGGAGGCCCTTGCGATGACGCAGGCCGCGATAGCAGGCCAGATCCATCAGGCGCTTGATGTTCATCGCCACCGTGCGGCGGAGATCGCCTTCGACGGTATAACCGGCGTCGATCGTCTCGCGGATCTGGAGAACCTCGTGATCGCTCAGATCCTGAACGCGGCGCTTCGGCTCGATGCCAAGCTTGGCGGTGATTTCCTTGGCCTTGGTCGCCCCAATGCCGTGAATGTAGGTCAGCGCGATTTCGACGCGCTTGTTGGTCGGGATATTAACGCCCGCGATACGTGCCACTGTGCAATCTCCTGCTCCACGGGGTGAATGGCGATCACCCCATCTCGACGCCTGCCCCATTGGTCCGGGGCCGCCTCCCAGAACGCAACAAACACGGCACGCGCGCAAAGCGGCACCGATCAGAGCGGTATGGGAGCGAGCGTCACTAATGCGCGAGTCATGGCCTGTCAAGCGCGTGACAGGACTCAATTACACCCTTCCGGACCTGCCGTGCAAGCCGCGCATCTCCTTGGAGCCGCGGGTGTCTCAGCCTATAGCGGAGGCCGGACCGGGGAGAAATGGGGATGCGGGTCGGCTTTGCCGGGCAATCGGGTGAATGGCGTCATGACGAAGGCTCTGGCGTCATCGGCGGGGACTTTTAGCCGAATGGCGCTGCCCCCGCTCGTGCCGGCCGATCGTGCCGCCTTCTATGAGAATAATTTCGACTACATCCGCCTGATGATGGCGCTGCTCGTGGTCTTCTCGCACTGCTACGCGCTGTCGTTGGGCAGTGAGGATCGCGAGCCGCTGTCGATCGCAACGGCCGGCCACTATAACAGCGGCGATATCGGCGTCTGGGTGTTCTTCATCGTCAGCGGCTTCCTGATCGCGCACAGCCACGAGCGCTCGGCGTCGCTGCGGTCTTATTTGTCGAAGCGGATCCGCCGTATCTATCCCGGCTATCTCGCGGCCGCCGCAGTCTGCGCCTTCCTGGTAACCCCGCTGTTCGCACCGCCCGGATATTCGCTTGGCGCCGGCGAGGCGGTGCGCATTCTCGGAGCGAACCTGCTGCTCGGCAACGCCTTCCCGGTCCCCGACCTCTTCACCGCCAACCCCGTCACGACGGTCAACGGCGCGTTGTGGAGCATCAAATATGAGTTCCTCTGCTATCTCGGCCTGGCGATGCTGGGCCTGGCGGCGATGCGCTTCCGCCGGATCTCGGCACCACTGATCTATCTCGCCGTGGTGGCGATCTGGTGCTGGCTCGACGCGACCGGCCGAAGGCCGGGCGGGCCCGCGCTGGTCGCCGAGATCATCGGCTTTCCCTATCGCTGGTTCTGGGTGCTGCCCAATTTCCTCGTCGGCATGATCGTCTACCTGCACCGCGATCGCATTCCGCGTTCGACGTCGGCGCTGATCGCGGGGCTGATCGCCTGCTTCGCCGCCTTCCATCTGGGCCACGGTGCCGGCGGCATGATCGCGGCGCATCTGCTGGCACCCCCGGTGCTCGCCTATCTCGTCTTCTGGTTCGCCTTTCATCCGCGTATCCGCCTCACCGGCGTGGCGCGTCATGGCGATTTTTCCTACGGCACCTATCTCTACGGCTTCGTCATCCAGCAGATGCTGGTCGCGACGATCGACCTGCCCTTCCCCGTCTTCATGCTATTGTCGATCCTGCTTGCGCTCGCGGCGGGTATGGCGAGCTGGTGGCTGGTGGAGCGGCATTTCCTCGATCGTGGGACGCGACCCGCGGACCATCGACCGAAAAAGGAAAGGGCGCCCGCTCAGCCTTGAGCGGACGCCCGTCCTGTACCCGTTAGGGGTGGTGGATCACACCACGCCGTAGGCGAGCATCGCGTCGGCAACCTTCTTGAAACCGGCGATGTTGGCACCCTTCACATAATCGATGTGGGTGCTGCCTGCGGAGCCACCATGTTCGAGGCAACGTCCATGGATGCCCTGCATGATATCGAGCAGCATCCGCTGCAGTTCTTCTTCCTTCCACGAGATGCGTGCCGAATTCTGGCTCATCTCGAGGCCCGACACCGCAACGCCGCCAGCATTGGCGGCCTTGCCCGGTGCGAACATGACCTTGGCTTTCTTGAAGACATGGGTGCCTTCGAGCGTGGTCGGCATGTTGGCGCCTTCCGCGACCGCGAAGCAGCCATTCGCCACGAGGGTTTTGGCTTCCTCCTCGTTAAGCTCGTTTTGGGTCGCGCAGGGCACGGCCACGTCGCAAGGCACATTCCACGGACGCGCGCCCTTGCCATGGAACTGGGCCCCCTTGAACTCGGTCACATATTCGGAGATCCGGCCGCGACGCTTGTTCTTGAGATCCTTGATCCAGTTCACCTTTTCCTGGGTGATCCCATCCGGATCGTAGATATAGCCTTCCGAATCCGACAGGGTCAGCACCTTGCCGCCGAGCTGGTTGACCTTCTCCGCCGCATGGGTGGCGACATTGCCCGAACCCGATATTACGGCGTTGAGGCCGACCAGGTCCTTGCCCTGATGCTTGAGCATTTCGTGGAGGAAATAGACCGCGCCATAGCCGGTCGCTTCGGTGCGGATCAGCGAGCCGCCGAATTCGAGGCCCTTGCCGGTGAGCACGCCGGTGAACTCGTTGGTCAGCCGCTTATATTGACCGAACATATAGCCGATCTCGCGGCCGCCGACGCCGATGTCGCCGGCAGGAACGTCGACGTCCGCGCCGATATGGCGATAGAGCTCGTTCATGAAGCTCTGGCAGAAGCGCATCACTTCATTGGCGCTCTTGCCCTTCGGATTGAAATTCGAGCCGCCCTTTCCGCCGCCCATGGGCAGGCCGGTCAGCGCATTCTTGAAGGTCTGCTCGAACGCCAGGAACTTGAGCACGCTCTCGGTGACCGACGGGTGGAAGCGGATGCCTCCCTTGTACGGGCCGATCGAATTGTTGTTTTGGACGCGCCAGCCCCGCTGGACGCGGATATTGCCCTGGTCATCTTCCCAACAGACGCGGAAGCTGATCACGCGATCCGGCTCCGCGATGCGGCGGAGAATCTGATATTTGTGATACTGCTCTTTGTCGGCGATGAAATCGAAGATGTCTTCAGCGACTTCCTGCACCGCCTGGGCAAATTCGGGCTGCCCCGGATTGCGCTTTTTTACGCCCTCGACGAAACCCGCCAGGTCGACATGATCGGAAACGGCCATATACTTAATCCCCTGCTCCTTAGACGCGATGCTGCCCCCTGCGAGACTCGGCGTCCGTAATCAGAGGCATCCCGCGATTCTCGCGTGCGAGCAAGGACTTTCAGCGGGAAATTACAGGAGATTCACACTGGCGCGCGCGATTGCCCCAGGACTGAAACGATATCCCCCGAAAACTGCCGCAAGTCGTCGCCAAGCCGATCGAACGGCTCACCAATGACCCCACCAGCTCAGCACGGTGTCGAAGGGCGTCACGATCGGTGCGCCCAATCCGAGAAACAGGATGACCGCAAGGATCAGGAGCAATCCGGCCCAATGATAGACGCGCTGCCCCACGCTGAAAATATAAGTCAGCCAGGCAACGGTCTCGTTCCTGGTCTTCGAGGACCGTCGACGCCGCCTGCGCCGCTTGACCGGTTGTTCTTCCATCGCTTTTGTAACATGCACGAAATCATCGCGGGGCCAAAGCGGCTTTAGCGAACACCCAGGCGCAGAATCATCGGCATTGGCGCAAAACGGTTGGTCAGGCGCCCAATATGTTGGCGATCGCCGTCGACACGTCGTTCATATCCGCCATGCCATCGACGCGCTTCACCAGGCCGCGCGCTTCGTAAATCGGCAGGATCGGAGCGGTCTTGGCGCGATATTCGGCCATGCGGGTCCGCACCGTTTCCTCATTGTCGTCGGGGCGACGCTTGAACTCGGTCGAGCCGCACTTGTCGCAGATACCCGGGGCGCTGGGTTGCTTATACTTGTCGTGATAGCCCTCGCCGCAATTGCCGCAGGTAAAGCGGCCGGTAATCCGTTCGACCAGCGCGTCCTCGTCGACGTCGAGTTCGATGACATGGGCGAGCGTGCGGCCACGGCCGGCGAGGATCTCGTCGAGCGACCGGGCCTGCGCCTCGGTGCGCGGATAGCCGTCGAAGATCGCGCCTTCGGTCGCAACCATGCTGTCGAGCTTTTCGCCGATCAGGCCAGAGACTATCTCGTCCGAAACCAGTTCGCCAGCATCCATCACCGCCTTGGCCTGGAGCCCGATCGGGGTGCCCGCCTTGACCGCGGCGCGCAACATGTCGCCGGTCGAAAGCTGCACCATGCCGCGTTCGGCCACGAGCCTCGACGCCTGAGTTCCCTTACCGGCGCCAGGCGGCCCCAACAGGATGATATTCACGAGGCATTGCCCCCCACAAACCTCTGAAAGATCATCGACGTTGTCCCCCCTTGAGCTTGGCCTTCTTGATCAGATCGCCATATTGATGGGCGAGCAGATGGCTCTGTATCTGTGTGACGGTATCGATCGTGACGTTGACCACGATCAGCAGGCTGGTGCC
>NZ_CAMLFY010000213.1 GCF_946479415.1 uncultured Shinella sp.
TCGTTGCCGCCCTGGCCGTAGACCTTGTCATTGCCGGCATCGCCATGGAGCGTGTCGGAACCGCCGCGGCTGTTGTATTGCCAGTTGGGTTCATCCGTACCCGTGTCGCCGAAGATGCGGTCGTCGCCGTCACCGCCGTAAGCGACGTCACCTTCGGTGTTTTCCTTCGGGTTCTGGTAGATATCCCCGAAGATGGTGTCGTTGCCGCCATAGCCGCGGATGGCGCCGTTGACGCTCGCACTGTCGGAATCGACGAAGTTGTCATAGGTCCCGTCGCTCAGGACGCGCGCCGTGCCCCACAGCAGGTCATCGCCGTTCGTGCCTTTGATCTTGCCATTCGGATCTCTTGCCATTTCGATCTCCTGGTAGAACTGGTGCTGTCAATGGCTGCACTATAGGGCCATGCCGCGGTATCCCTGTTCCCACGGTAACAGCGCAGGGGCGACAAAACACAACTCGGCCCGGCACCAGCCTCAACACAGGGTCGCAGCACGACAGCCCTGCCAATCTGGCAATTGTCGCCTTCGGCCCTTTGGTGTAGGGAAGCCGCGCTTGCCGGGCGTATCGGTGCCCCCAAAGGAAAGACGACGACATGGACGGTTTCGACCTCATCATTTTCGACTGCGACGGTGTTCTGGTCGATTCGGAAATCATCGCGGCGGAGGTCGAATCCCGGCTTCTGACGGAGGCCGGCTACCCGATCGGCGTCGAGGAAATGGGCGAGCGCTTCGCCGGCATGACCTGGCAGAACATCCTGCTGACGATCGAGCGGGAAGCCTCCATTCCGCTCTCGGCCTCGCTGCTCGACAAGTCGGAAAAGCTTCTGGACGCACGCCTTGCCGCCGAGGTGAAGATCATCGATGGCGTCAAGTCGATGCTGTCGCGCATCCGCAAGCCCTATTGCATCTGCTCGAACTCGGCCGCGCACCGCCTCGACATGATGCTTTCGAAAGTCGGCCTCAAGCAGGTCTTCGCCCCGCATGTCTATTCCGCCAAGGATCTCGGCCCGGACCGCGTCAAGCCGAAGCCGGATATCTTCCTGCATGGCGCAAAGCAGTTCAATGCCGATCCGGCCCGCACGCTGGTCATAGAGGATTCGGTGCATGGCATTGCCGGTGCGCGCGCCGCCGGCATGCGCGTCGTCGGCTTCACCGGCGCTTCACACACCTATCTCTCGCATGCCGACCGGCTGACGGAGGCCGGCGCCGAGACCGTGATCTCGCGCATGACCGACCTGCCCGAGGTGATCGCCGCCCTTGCCGAATGGCAGGAAGCGATCTGATTTTTTTCAAACGCTGAAAACAAAACGGCCGCGGAAGATGCTTCCGCGGCCGTTTTGTTTGATGGCGTTGAGGCCGTTACTTCGTGTTGTACGGACCTTCGTCGAAACCGACGAAAGCGCGCACGAAACCGCCGGAGCCGCCGGGAATGGCGACATTGTCCTTGGTGAAGACGAACTGCGCCGTGCCTTCGGCCGGAATGTTGATCGGGAACTGCACGAGATCGGTGTAGAGCGTGTTGTCGCCATCGGCGGCGGCCACGCGGATCGGCACATTGACCGAAGTGCCGGCGCTGCCGTTCGGGCCGGTCACGATGCGGCCCTGGACCATGACCGTCATGACGAGCTGGTTTTGATTGATCACGCAGCGGCGCGTCGTCTCTGCGAGCGTCACCTGGTAGAGCAGCTTGGACGGATCGTCCTTGGCGCCCTTGGCATAGCGGCGCAGCACGGACGTGCCGTCGCGCAGGTAGACCTGTGGGCATGCGCCCTGGGTCACGACGGCGCCCTGCGTCTGCTGCGCATTGGCGGTGGCCTGCGTGCCGGCACCTGCCGTATCGCTGGAAACGCCGAGATCGGCGGGCTTGTCCGTCTGGTTGCAGCCGGCAACGATGGCGAGAAGGGAGATGCCGAGAAAGCGGCGGATCGTCATTGCAAACACGTTACTTTTACCCCTGCGATGAGGCCCCGCCCCCGGCGACCAAGCCTTTCGGAACTCGTTTCACGGGCCTTTTCACGACCCTAGGCGATGGTCTATAGCAGCGACGCGGCGAAAAATCGATTGCTCGAATGAAACCGCCCGCAGAATTTCGGAGAGGCCCGTTTCGACGGGCTGCACGCAACGGCATTGCCACGATCTGCCGCAAAGAGACCTGCAGCAGGCGTGGCCTTTCGGGTAAGGTCGGAAGGACGATGGCAGCACAGCGACCGAACGACCGGTGGACGATCCCGTCCGCGACCCCCAACCATTCCAAGGACCTGTGAACGTGGATTATGTTTCGACGCGGGGCGAGGCCCCTTCCCTCGGCTTCTCCGATGCGCTTCTCGCCGGGCTTGCCCGCGACGGCGGCCTCTATGTGCCCCGCGAATGGCCGACCTTCTCCAAGAAGGAGATCCGGGCGCTGCGCGGCAAATCCTATCAGGAGATCGCGTTTACGGTTCTCCTGCCCTTCGTCGAGGGCGACATCCCGGCCGACAAGTTCCGGGCGATGATCGACGAGGCCTATGCCACGTTCCGCCATCCGGCCATTGCGCCGCTCGTGCAGACCGGCCCGAATTCCTTCGTCATGGAACTGTTCCACGGCACGACGCTCGCCTTCAAGGACGTGGCGATGCAGCTGCTCGCCCGCCTGATGGACCATGCGCTTTCCGTGCGCGGCGAGCGCGCCACCATCGTCGGCGCAACTTCGGGCGATACCGGCGGTGCGGCCATCGACGCCTTTGCCGGCCGCGAGCGCACTGATATCTTCATCCTCTTCCCGGAGGGCAAGGTCTCGCCGGTGCAGCAGCGCCAGATGACGACCTCGAAGGAAAAGAACGTTCACGCACTCGCCATCAAGGGCAATTTCGACGACTGCCAGAACCTCGTGAAGGCGATGTTCAACGACACGAAGTTCCGCGACGGCATGAAGCTTTCGGGCGTCAACTCGATCAACTGGGCGCGCATCATGGCCCAGATCGTCTATTATTTCACGACGGCGGTGGCCCTCGGCGGCCCGGACCGGAAGATCTCCTTCACCGTGCCGACGGGCAATTTCGGCGATATCTTCGCCGGCTACGGCGCCAAGCGCATGGGCCTGCCGATCGACAAGCTGGTCATCGCCACCAACGAGAACGACATTCTCGCCCGCACGATGAAGACCGGCCGTTACGAGATGAAGGGCGTCAAGGCGACCACCTCGCCGTCGATGGACATCCAGATCTCCTCCAATTTCGAACGCCTGCTGTTCGAAGCCTATGACCGCGATGCGGGTGCCGTCCGTCGCTCGATGGAAAGCCTCAAGCAGTCCGGCGCCTTCGAGATCGAGGACAAGGCGCTGAAGGCGATCCGGAAAAAATTCCACGCCGGCCGCGCGTCGGAAAAAGAGGTCGCCAAGACCATCAAGACGACGCTTGCCGAGACCGGCTACCTGCTCGATCCGCATTCGGCGATCGGCGTGTTCGTCGCCGCAAAACACGAGAAGCCGGGCGCTCCGATGGTGACGCTTGCCACCGCGCATCCGGCAAAATTCCCCGCCGCAGTAAAATCGGCATGCGGTATTGACCCGGCGCTTCCATCGTGGCTTGCTGATTTGATGCAAAGGGAGGAGCGTTTTGACGTGCTGAGCGCTGAGCTCGACGTCGTGGAAGCCTTCATCGGCGACCATTCGCGAATCCGGGGCTAGGGCGAGGCCGGGAGCGGCTGCACCCGGCATTGCGTGTTTACAGGGAGGGCCTTTCCGGTTTCCCGCGGGCGGCGGAAAGGCTAAAAAACGCAGAAAGTGCGCATGATGAAAGTTGAGTGCACCCGGCTTCCGTCGGGGTTGACCGTGGTGACCGAAAACATGCCCCATCTCGAGAGCGTCGCTCTCGGCGTATGGATCAAGTCGGGGTCGCGAAACGAAACCGCGGACGAGCACGGCATCGCCCATCTCCTGGAACACATGGCCTTCAAGGGCACCGAGCGCCGCTCCGCCCGCCAGATCGCCGAGGAAATCGAAAATGTCGGCGGCGAAGTCAACGCCGCCACCTCGACGGAAACCACCTCCTACTACGCCCGCGTCTTGAAGGACCACGTGCCCCTCGCGGTCGATATCCTCGCCGACATCCTGACGGAATCCGTCTTCGACGACGAGGAACTGCGCCGCGAGAAACACGTCATCCTGCAGGAGATCGGTGCGGCGAACGACACGCCCGACGACGTGGTCTTCGACAAGTTCTCCGAGGTCGCCTACCGCGACCAGATTATCGGCCGTGCCATTCTCGGTACGCCGGACACGGTCCTCTCCTTCTCGCCCGGCGAAATCCGCAGCTATCTCGACCGCAACTATACGACGGACCGCATGTTCGTCGTCGCGGCCGGCGCCGTGAAGCACGACGAATTCGTCCGCCAGGTCGAGGAGCGCTTCTCGAGCCTGCCCACCGCGCCAAAAATCTCGCCGGTCTTCGAACCGGCCCGCTATACCGGCGGCGACGTGCGCGAGACGCGCGACCTGATGGATGCGCAGGTGCTGCTCGGCTTCGAGGGCAAGGCCTATCACGCCCGCGATTT
>NZ_CAMLFY010000214.1 GCF_946479415.1 uncultured Shinella sp.
CCGGCGACATCGCCGTGAAGGTTGCCGCCGGCACTGACCTCGTCGTCAACAAGGGTGCTGCCGCCAAGATGGGCGTCACCCTGCCGGAAGCGCTCGTCGGCCGCGCGACCCGCGTGATCGAATAAACTTCGGTCCGACATTGCTATCAGGAATCAACCGCTGCCGGATCGCCGGCAGCGGTTGATCTGTTAAACGGACCCATCCCGCCAAACCTGCGGAACGGGTGAAAAGAGAAAGCCGAGAGCCGTGAGCCTGATTGCCTTCTGGGGTGCCGTCGAACTGGGGCTGGTCTATGCCTTCGTCGCCGTTGGCGTTTACCTTGCCTTCCGCGTGCTGGATTTTCCGGACCTCACCGTGGACGGATCCTTCCCGCTTGGCGCCGCCGTCACGGCGGTACTGATCATCGCGGGTGTAAACCCATGGCTTGCCGCTTTCATTGCCATGCTGGCGGGCGCGGGTGCCGGCCTCGTCACGGCGATGCTCAATGTGCGCTTCCGCATCCTCAACCTGCTCGCCTCGATCCTGACGATGATCGCGCTCTTCTCGGTAAACCTGCGTGTCATGGGCAAGCCGAATGTCGCGCTGATCAATGCCGAGACGATGCTGAGCCCGTTCTTCGGCCATGGTCTTCGCGATTTCTACGTCCGGCCGCTCTTCATCTTCGTGCTCGTCGTCCTCGCCGTCGTTCTCGTCTGGCGCTTTCTGGAAAGCGATGCCGGCCTCTCGATGCGCGCGACCGGGGCGAACGCCCGCATGGCCCGCGCGCAGGGCGTCGATACCAACCGCCAGATCTATCTCGGTATCGCGCTCTCCAACGCGCTGGTTGCCCTCGGTGGCGCGCTCTTCGCCCAGACGAACGGCTTTGCGGACGTCACCTCCGGTGTCGGCACCATCGTCGTCGGCCTTGCCGCCGTCATCATCGGCGAGACGCTGTTTGGCGCGCGCGGTATTTTGATGGCGCTCATCGGCTGCGTCTTGGGCTCGATCCTCTACCGCATCGCCATCCAGCTCGCGCTGTCCTCCGACGTGCTCGGCCTGCAGGCCTCCGACCTCAATTTCGTGACGGCGCTGCTCGTCACCGTGGCGCTCGTCCTGCCGCGCCTTCGCCGCGGAGGAGCCGCCTGATGATCTCCGTTTCCGATATCAAGGTCACCTTCGGCAAGGGCACGCCGCTGCAGAAACAGGCATTGAACGGCGTCAGCCTCACCATCGAGGAAGGCCAGTTTGTCACCGTCATCGGTTCGAACGGTGCCGGCAAGTCGACCCTGCTCGGCGTTCTCGCCGGCGATGTCATCGCGACCGAGGGACAGGTGAAGATCGGCACCGCCGACGTCACCCGCCAGGGCACCGCCGCCCGCGCCGGCCGCGTCGCCCGCGTTTTCCAGGATCCGCTGACCGGCAGCTGCGGCGCGCTTTCCATCGAGGAAAACCTGGCGCTTGCCGCCCGTCGCGGCGAACGCCGCGGCCTGTCCTCGGCGCTCGGCCCACAGCGCCGTTCGGTCTTCCGCGAGCGTATCGCCGAACTGAACCTCGGTCTCGAAAACCGCATGCGCGACCGTATGGACCTGCTCTCCGGCGGCCAGCGTCAGGCCGTCTCGCTGGTTATGGCCACGCTTGCCGGTTCCGACGTGCTGCTGCTCGACGAGCACACCGCCGCCCTCGACCCCGGCATGGCCGAGTTCATCATGACCCTCACCCAGAAAATCGTCTCCGAGCGCAAGCTGACGACGCTGATGGTGACCCATTCCATGCGCCAGGCGCTCGACTACGGCCACCGCACCGTCATGCTGCATGGCGGCGAGATCGTGCTAGACGTCGCGGGCGACAACCGCAAGAACCTCCAGGTCGAGGACCTGATCGCGATGTTCCGCAAGATGCGCGGCCAGACGCTGGATGATGATGCCTTGCTGATCGGCTGAGGCGTCAACAAACCGCCCGAATCCGCCCGCAGCTTTTTAGCGGTCGGATTTGGGGGGTGAGCATGCTGTTGCGTCGCGATTTTCTTGCCAGTGGTTTGTCTGCGGGGCTGCTTCTGGCGTTGCCATCGATCCTGCGGGCAGCGCCGGAAAGCGATGCGGCTGGCAGGCTCGTGGCGGCCGCGCGCCGTCAGGTCGGCGTTACGACCATGTACGATGCCGCCTATTCGAAGCTCGATTATCCCGGCGGTGACGTTCCGCGCGAACGCGGCGTGTGTACCGATGTCATCGTTCGCGCTTATCGCGATGCACTGGATGTCGACCTCCAGGTTCTCGTTCATGAGGACATGCGGAAGGCTTTTTCCGCCTATCCGGCGCTGTGGGGCCTGAAGAAAACCGATCGTAATATCGATCATCGCCGGGTGCCCAATCTTCAGGCGTTTTTCAAGCGGGCCGGTTCGGCGCAGGCGATCAGCGACGACGGTACGGACTATCGGCCGGGTGATATCGTCTCCCAGATGCTGCCTGGCAACCTGCCGCATATCGCAATCGTGGCGGATGAGCGCACACCTGACGGCTCGCGGCCGCTTGTCGTGCACAATATCGGGGCCGGTGCCCGGCTCGAGGATGTGCTCCTCGCCTATCCCGTCACCGGGCACTATCGCTATCGCGTATGAGCGCGCTTACCGCGCCTGCGTGAGCAGGATTTTGGCCGCGAAGATCGAGAACACGCCGGCAAACGTGTAGTCGATGCCACGCAGTACGCTCGGGTTCCGCTGGAGCCATGTGGCAAGCTTGTCGGCGCCGAGGATGACGAGAATGTTCACCGGCATGCCGATGGCAATGAACAGCAGGCCGAGCACGATCAGCTTGCCGGTGACATCGGGGTCGCCGGCCGAGATGAACTGCGGCAGGAAGGTCATGAAGAAGATGATGACCTTGGGGTTCAGCAGGTTCACCCAGAAGCCGGAGGAGATGTTGGCGAGCGCCGTGCCGCGCGGGCCGGCTGCGGCCTTGACCGTGAAGTTCGAGCCGTAGCGGATGGCCTGGACGGCAAGCCACAGCAAGTAGGCCGCACCACCGGTCTTCAGGATCAGGAACGCGGTCGGCGAGGCGGTGATGAGGGCGGAAATGCCGAAGGCGACGAGCAGCGTGTGCACGATGATGCCGAGGCTGGTGCCGACCACCACATACAGGGCCGGACCGCGGCCCTGCGACAGCGCGCGGCTGATCGAGAGCGTCATGTCCGGGCCGGGCGTCATGGCAAGCAAAAGGCTCGCGGCCGTGAAAGCGATAAGCGTCGGAAGCGTGGGCAGGAAATCCATGGCGAAGCCTGAAAGCCGGAGTGGGACAGGTGATCCCTAATCCGGCTTTCCCGAAATGACCAATCAAGCTTTGTGATGGTCGTTATCTGTCTTCCAGGAAGGTCCGAAAGGCCTCGGCATAGTCCTTGTGCCAGCGCGACAGCGGCGGGCGGTTTTCGATGATGTCGCCGATCGCCCAGGCCATGCGGTTTTCATCGAGTTTGCGCGGCACGTCATTGTCCGGGCACAGGATGTAGAAATCGCCGCGGGCAAGGCTTTCCAGCATGAAATCGACGGTCTGTGCCGGCGTCCAGGCGGCATCCGGCTTTTCCGTGCGGTCCCCCTTGGTGAGCGCCGTATAGACGAAACCGGGGATCAGCAGATGCGCGGTGAGTTTCGCGCCGTCGGTGTTGCGCAGTTCGTGCTGGAGCGCTTCGCTAAACACCTTCACGCCCGCTTTGGAGACATTGTAGGCGGGGTTGCCGGGCGGCGTGGTGATGCCCTGCTTGGAACCGGTATTGATGATCAGGCCGGGCTCGCCATGCGCCAGCATGTTCGGCCCGAAGACTTGGCAGCCGTGGATGACCCCCATCAGGTTGACGGCGAGGATGTGGTCCCAGTTGGCCTCGGCGCTGAAGATCGACGTGTCCGGCTGGATGCCGGCATTGTTCATGAGAACATGCACGCGGCCGAACCGTTGCAACACCGCGCGTTCCAGGGCTTCCAGCTCGTGGCGGTGGGCGACATCCGTTTCCACGGCCATGATATTGGCTTCGCCGGCGATGGTTTCGAGTTCCACGCGGGCTTCGCCCAGTCGGTCGCCGCCGAGATCGGCGATCGCGACGGACATGCCCGCCTCGGCAAAGCGCCGCGCGGCGGCAAGGCCGATGCCGGAGGCGCCGCCGGTGACGACGGCGACGTTGTCCTGCTTGATGATATCCTTGAGGTCGGTCATCGGTTCATCCCCTTCCATGGTCCAGTCCTGCGCAAATATGGGGTCGCCTGCGGCGGCGTCAAACCCCGCTTGCGGCAGGATGTGACGGGCATCACCCTTGCGCCGCGCGCCAATCTCGCTAAAAGTGCCCGCGATACCGGGCCTTCGCGGGTTTGCCGCGTCCCTCATGCAACGGACCTCATCATCATGGCATCACATAAAGACGTGAAGAAAGTCGTTCTCGCCTATTCCGGCGGCCTCGACACCTCGATCATCCTGAAGTGGCT
>NZ_CAMLFY010000215.1 GCF_946479415.1 uncultured Shinella sp.
GCCAAGATCGTCAAGGGCGTGGTCGAAGCCGAACAGCCCGGCCTCGTCATCGTCGGCAAGCAGGCGATCGACGACGATAGCAACCAGACCGGCCAGATGCTGTCGGCCCTGCTTGGGTGGGCACAGGGCACATTTGCCTCCAAGGTCGAGATCGGCGACGGCAAGGCGCAAGTGACGCGCGAAGTCGATGGCGGTCTGCAGACCATCGAGATCAAGCTTCCGGCCGTGGTCACCACGGATCTTCGCCTCAACGAGCCGCGCTACGCCTCGCTGCCGAACATAATGAAGGCCAAGAAGAAGCCGCTCGACAAGAAGACGCCCGCCGATTTCGGCGTCGACACGACGCCGCGCCTCAAGGTCCTCAAGACCGAAGAGCCGGGTGGCCGCAAGGCCGGCATCAAGGTGAAGTCGGTGGCCGAACTGGTCGACAAGCTGAAAAACGAAGCCGGCGTGCTGTAAGAGCCAAGGAAAGGAATAGACCCCAATGACCATTCTTCTTCTGGCGGATCACGACACCGCAACCCTTTCGGACCAGACGGCCAAGGCCTTGACGGCCGCAGTCAAGATCGGCGGCGACGTGCATGTGCTTGTTGCCGGCAAGGGCGCCCAGGCTGCTGCCGATCAGGCTACGAAACTCTCGGGCGTCTCCAAGGTCCTGCTGGCCGACAGCGACGATCTGGCCAACAATCTGGCAGAACCGCTGGCAGCCCTGATCGTCTCGCTGGCGCCGGCCTATGACACGATCATCACGGCGGCGACCTCCGTCGGCAAGAACCTCGCACCGCGCGTCGCGGCCCTGCTCGACGTGGCCCAGATCTCGGAAATCACCGAGGTCGTCTCGGCCGACACCTTCAAGCGGCCAATCTATGCCGGCAATGCCATCCAGACCGTCCAGTCGAGCGATGCCAAGAAGGTTATCACCGTTCGCACGGCAAGCTTCGCCTCGACCGGTGACGGCGGTTCGGCTGCGGTTGAAACCGTCGCGGCTGCCGCCAATCCCGGCCTGTCCTCCTTCGTTGGCGATGCCTTGTCCTCCTCGGACCGTCCGGAACTGACGTCTGCCAAGATCATCATCTCGGGCGGTCGCGCGCTCGGCTCGTCGGAAAAATTCCAGGAGGTCATCCTTCCTGTTGCCGATAAGCTCGGTGCCGCCGTCGGCGCATCGCGCGCCGCCGTCGATGCCGGCTATGCGCCGAACGACTGGCAGGTTGGCCAGACCGGCAAGGTCGTCGCGCCGCAACTCTATATTGCCTGCGGCATTTCCGGTGCCATCCAGCATCTCGCCGGCATGAAGGACTCAAAGGTCATCGTCGCCATCAACAAGGACGAGGAAGCCCCGATCTTCCAGGTTGCGGACTACGGTCTCGTGGCTGATCTTTTTGAGGCACTACCTGATCTTGAGCAGGCCATCTAATCAACACAACATCAAATGGACCTGAAAATGAACACGTACATCCTCAACGTATCATGCGTATCCACCCGCGGAATTGTGGCCGCTATTACCGGGTTACTGGCGGACAAAGGCTGCAACATCGTTGACTCCTCGCAGTTCGACGATCTCAACACGGGTATGTTCTTTATGAGACTTACCTTCACCAGTGAACAAGGTGTAAGTATCCAGGAGATCACAGAGGCTTTTGAGCCCGTCCAAAAGAAGTTTGGCATGATCAGCGACTTCCATAGCGGCGACACAAAAATGAAGGTGTTGCTGATGGTGTCGCGTTTCGGCCATTGCCTCAACGATCTGCTCTACCGCTGGAAGATCGGCGCGCTGCCGATCGAGATCGTCGGCGTCGTCTCCAATCATTTCGACTACCAGAAGGTCGTCGTGAACCACGACATCCCCTTCCACCATATCCCGGTGACTAAGGCCAACAAGCCGCAGGCGGAAGCCCGTATTATGGACGTGGTTGAGCAGACCGGCACCGAACTCATTGTGCTCGCTCGCTACATGCAGATCCTGTCTGATCAGATGTGCCAGAAGATGTCCGGCAAGATTATCAACATCCATCATTCCTTCTTGCCGAGCTTCAAGGGCGCTAACCCCTACAAGCAGGCCTTCGAGCGCGGTGTGAAGCTGATTGGAGCGACGGCGCATTACGTTACGGCCGATCTTGACGAAGGACCGATCATTGAACAGGACGTCGCCCGCATCACTCATGCGCAGTCAGCCGAGGATTATATCTCGATTGGTCGTGATGTCGAAAGCCAGGTGCTGGCCCGCGCCATCCACGCGCACATCCATCACCGGACCTTCATCAACGGGAACCGCACGGTCGTATTCCCGGCGAGCCCAGGCTCCTACGTTTCGGAACGGATGGGCTGACCGATGGGGAATATTATCGACGGCAAGCAGATTGCTGGGTCTGTGATTGACTCGGTGAAGACCTCCACTAAGGTCCTGGAGAAGGAGGCGGGCGTCACACCTGGTCTTGCCGTTGTGATTGTCGGCAATGATCCAGCGAGCCGCGCCTATGTTGCGTCCAAAAGCAAGATGGCGAAGGAGTGCGGCTTCCTTTCCGTTCAGCACACGCTACCGGAAGAGACGACGCAAGAAGAGCTTGCGCGTCTGATCGAGACACTGAATGGCGATGAAGCGATCCACGGCATCCTTGTGCAACTGCCGCTGCCTAAGCATCTCAGCTCCGAGCCAGTCATTCAGTCGATCAGCCCGGAGAAGGATGTCGACGGCTTGCATGTTGTCAACGCCGGCAAGGTCGCGACGGGCGATCTGGATGGCGGGCTCCTCTCCTGCACGCCCGCTGGCGCGATGGTGTTCGTTCGCCGTGTCCACGGTCAAGACCTCTCAGGCCTCAACGCGGTCGTGATCGGCCGGTCCAACCTTTTCGGTAAACCAATGTCGGCCCTGCTGCTCGCCGCCAATGCCACGGTCACGACGGCGCATTCACGCACGAAAGACCTCGCCAGTGTCTGCCGAAACGCGGATATCCTTGTTGCCGCAGTAGGCCGTGCGGAGATGGTAAAGGCCGACTGGGTAAAGCCCGGCGCGACAGTCATCGATGTTGGCATCAACCGCGTTGATGCTCCGGAAAAGGGTGAGGGTAAGTCCCGCCTCGTCGGTGACGTCGCATTCGATGAATGCGCCAAGGTCGCCAGTGCCATCACCCCTGTTCCCGGTGGCGTCGGTCCGATGACAATCGCCATGTTGATGGCAAACACCGTTATCGCCGCCCACCGTAAGGCCGGCAAGACGCCACCAAAATTCTCGTAGGTAATGAGGCCCGTGCTAAATGAGAGAGATGCCTGAACGCGAAAGCATGGAATTCGACGTGGTGATCGTCGGTGCCGGACCGGCCGGTCTCTCGGCTGCGATCCGGCTGAAGCAGGTCAATCCGGAGCTGTCCGTCGTCGTGCTGGAAAAAGGCGCCGAAGTCGGCGCGCATATTCTGTCCGGCGCTGTGGTCGACCCTATTGGCATTGACCGACTTTTGCCGGGCTGGCGCGAGGAGACGGATCATCCCTTCAAGACGCTGGTGACCGACGACCAGTTCCTGCTGCTCGGGCCGGCCGGCTCCCTGCGTCTCCCCAATGCCGCCATGCCGGGCCTGATGAGCAATCACGGCAATTACATCGTTTCGCTCGGCAATGTCTGTCGGTGGCTGGCCACCAAGGCGGAGGAACTCGGCGTCGAGATTTACCCCGGCTTTGCCGCGACTGAAGTTCTCTACAACGACGCCGGTTCGGTCATCGGCGTGGCCACCGGCGACATGGGCATCGAGAAGAACGGCGAGCCAGGCCCGAGCTTTGCCCGCGGCATGGAGCTTCTCGGCAAGTACACGCTGATCGGCGAGGGCGTGCGCGGCTCGCTCGCCAAGCAGCTGATCGCGAAGTACGATCTCCAGAAGGATCGCGAACCGCAAAAATTTGGCATCGGCATCAAGGAACTCTGGCAGGTCAAGCCCGAGAACCACAAACAGGGCCTCGTCCAGCATTCGTTCGGCTGGCCGCTCGGCATGAAGACCGGCGGTGGCTCGTTCCTTTATCACCTCGAAGACAACACCGTCGCCGTCGGCTTCGTGGTCCACCTGAACTACAAGAATCCCTATCTCTACCCATTCGAGGAGTTTCAGCGCTTCAAGACGCATCCGGCCATTCGTGGCACGTTCGAGGGCGGCAAGCGGATTTCCTATGGCGCCCGCGCCATCACCGAAGGCGGCTGGCAGTCTGTGCCGAAGCTTACTTTCCCCGGCGGTGCGCTGATTGGCTGTTCGGCCGGCTTCGTCAACGTGCCGCGCATCAAGGGCAGCCACAATGCGGTGCTGTCGGGGATGC
>NZ_CAMLFY010000216.1 GCF_946479415.1 uncultured Shinella sp.
TTGTTCCGATATTTGGAACTCAGTTTGATTATTCGGAATTATTCCGCTAGCTTGATCGCAAGTCAAGACAGGCGAGGTGCGTCACGATGGAAAAGGAACGGGACGGCGAGGGTGGGACGGGCACGCTCGGCAAGGCCATGGCTGTTCTCGAAACGGTGGCGCTGTCGGACCGTCCTTTGCGCTTCACCGATGTGCTCGCCGTCAGCGGCCAGCCGCGCGGCACGCTGCACCGCCAACTTTCCCATCTCGTGCAGGAGGGGCTCCTGGAGCTTCGCCCCGACCATGCCTATGTGCCGGGCCTTCGCCTGCTCAAGCTCGCCTCGGCAAGCTGGGCGCGCAACGAATTCCGCGCCGTCGCCGCCCCCTTTCTGGAGGCGCTGCACCGCCAGACCGGCGAGACCGTGCATTTCGGCGTGCTGCGCGGCCGGGAGATCATCTATCTCGACAAGGTGGAAAGCCGCCAGGCGGTGCGCATGAATTCGCAGATCGGCAATGCCTCGCCCGCCTTCTGCACCGGCGTCGGCAAGGCCGCCCTTTCCACGCTCGACCCCGAGAGGCTGGAAGCCATCCTCGCCGGCATGGAGTTCCGCCGCTTCACCCCGCACACGATCACCGACCGGCCGTCCTTCATCGCCGAGCTCGACCGCATCAGGCAGAGCGGCATCGCCTTCGACCGGGAAGAGCATGAGCCGGGCATCCGCTGCGTCGCCGCGCCGGTTTTCGATGAAAGCCGCTCGCTCCTGGCGGGCGTTTCGGTGACGGGGCCGGCCTATCGCGTGAGCGAGGACCAGCTCGTTGCCTGGGCGCCGCTGGTCGGCGAAGCGGCCCGCGGCATCATGGGAGACCTCGCGGCGCGGCTTGGTCCGCAACGATAAGTCGTGGTGAATGGTTCTTGAATGGTTACACGGTTGTCTTGTGCACCCATTTTACGGTAAATTAGAAAATCACGCTGGACGTGGATGGGGGCCGCCATTAGCTTCCGTGACGACCAGCTTCGAAGTTGCGTCGCTTGCCGCGAACTTGAGCGCGGGTCATCGAACATACTTGCATTGGGATACGGGGGTTCCTGAAGCAAGCAGTGCATTGTGTCGGCACGTTATGCCGCGCGGTTGCGTGCCTTGCTGAAGGAAAATTGGACATGGCGGATCGATTCCATACGACATCTGCGCAATCCCAGACACGCTGGGGCCGTGCGCCATTGGCAATGGGCTCGCAGAACGATGTTGCCGCAAAGCTTGACGGTCTCGCCAAGCGTTTCGGCCTGCGCGGCTACTTGCTGATCAACGTTCCCTCGGAAACCTCGACGGATTTTTCCTCGAACGTGCTTTTGACGTCCTGGCCGGACGATATGCTGAAGACCTACGACCATGCCGGCCTGATCTTCGGCAGCCCCGTCATCGAGCGCCTGCGCCACAGCACCAACCCCTTCGCCTATGATGCTGACGGCACCAACCGCCGCCGCACCGATGGCAAGGCGTCGATTGCAGCCTCGCTTTTCGAAAGACACGGCATGGCGCGCGGGGCTTATTTCCCGGCGCACAATTCCGCCGGCCTGCGCGGTGCGCTTGCCTTCGGCGGCACGCGTGAAATACTCAATCCACGGGAAATGGCCGAGCTGAACGCCATGGCCAACCTCATCTTTACCGAGGTCGTCGAACTCAACGCCGCCGCGGGGCAGAACGTTTCTTTGTCGCGCCGCGAGGTCGAATGCCTGTCCTGGGCCTCGGCCGGCAAGACGAGCGTTGAAATGTCCGAAATCCTCGGCCTCTCGGAATATACGGTCAATCATTATCTGAACCGGGCGACCCGCAAGCTTGATGCGGTCAACCGGGTCCAGGCGGTCGCCAAGGCGATCCGCGCCGGCCTTTTGAACTAATGCATAAAAAACACCTTGAGATAGTCTGGAATGCGTACGGTCCCGCTCCAAATGCCCAAGGCGACAAAAGAAATGCGGGGAACAATGACAGCTGATGAAACGAGCGGTGGTGAAAACCAGCTCCAGGACGACGGCAGCGAGATCGCGGCCCTCGAGACCCAGTTCGACATCGTGCGCTACATGCGGCGCAAATGCGAACAATACGGTCTGAAATATTTTATTGTCTTCACGCTGCCCGGCTTCGAGGCGGAAAAGCTCTCGGCCTACTCCATCGTCAGCAACTGGCCGCAGGAAATCATCGGCAAATACGATGCCCTGCGCATGGTGCGCCACAGCGCCGGCATCCGCAAATTGCGGCTCACAACCGTGCCGTTCTCCTACGACATGCGCGAATGGATCGGCGAATCGTCGGAACAGACGGATTTCACCGAGCTGCTCGACGTGATGAACAATCACGGCATGCTCGTCGGTCACTTCTTTCCGGTGCACGACGCGCTCGGCAATCGCGGCGCGATCGTCTGGGGCGGCGACAATTCATCTCTCAGCCGCGATGACCGGCTGATGCTGCAGATGATCTCCGTCCACCTCTTCAACCGGCTGGCCGAGATCGGCGCGGCCTGGAAGTCGGGGCAGGTGGTGCTCACCGAGCGCGAGATCCAGTGCCTGAGCTGGACGGCGGCGGGCAAGACCAGCCTGGAAATCGCCGAAATCCTCGGCCTCTCCGAGCATACGGTCAATCACTACCTCAACCAGGTCACCCGCAAGCTGGAGGCGGTCAACCGCACCCAGGCCGTGGTGAAGGCGATCCGCCGCGGGCTTATCGCCTAGGTTCCGTGACTTCCGGCAAAGATGCCGCTGTCCACCGCCGGTAAATTCGTTTGGCGACCGCCTTTTCGTGCACTATCTACGAAGGCGGCGGGCCGATCCCGTGGCAGGTTGATGAGGGTTTCATGACGGACGTAAGCAAGGAACAGGTGCTGGAACGGCTGCGCACGGTGCGCGGTCCTGATATGGACGGCAACATCGTCGATCTCGGCATGGTTTCCGACGTCTTCATTTCCGACGGCAAGGCCTATTTCTCGATCACCGTGCCGGCAGAGCGCGCCCGCGAACTCGATCCGATGCGGGCCGCCGCCGAGCGCGTCGTCAAGGAAATCCCCGGTATCAAGGCGGCCATGGTGGCGCTGACGGCCGACAAGCGTGCCGCGACCGGCCCCGCTGCCGCGCGCGCGCCCGCACCACCGCCGCCGGGTCGCGGTGCTAGCGATCACAGCCATGCCGGCCACAGTCACGCCGGCCACGGCCATGCCACACCCGGCCAGCCGCAGCAGCGTACAAAGTCGGGCATTCCCGGTGTCGGCGCCATCATCGCGGTCGCCTCGGGCAAGGGCGGTGTCGGCAAATCGACGACCTCGGTCAACCTCGCGCTGGCGCTGAAGGCGAACGGCCTGCGTGTCGGCATTCTCGACGCCGATATCTACGGCCCTTCGATGCCGCGCCTCCTGAAGATTTCCGGCCGGCCGCAGCAGATCGAAGGCCGCATCATCAAGCCGATGGAGAATTACGGCATCAAGGTCATGTCGATGGGCTTCCTCGTCGATGAGGAGGTGGCGATGATCTGGCGCGGGCCGATGATCCAGTCGGCGCTGATGCAGATGCTGCGCGAAGTCGCCTGGGGTGATCTCGACGTTCTCGTCGTCGATATGCCGCCCGGCACGGGCGACGCCCAGCTCACCATGGCCCAGCAGGTGCCGCTCGCCGGCGCCGTCATCGTTTCCACCCCGCAGGACCTCGCGCTTATCGATGCCCGCAAGGGCCTCAATATGTTCTCGAAGGTCGAGGTGCCCGTGCTCGGCATTGTCGAGAACATGAGCTATTTCATCGCGCCCGATACCGGCAACCGCTACGACATCTTCGGCCATGGCGGCGCGCGCAAGGAGGCCGAGCGCATCGGCGTGCCCTTCCTCGGCGAAGTGCCACTGACCATGGATATCCGCGAGACCTCCGATGCCGGCACGCCCGTCGTCGTGTCCAACCCGGAGGGTGCGGCGGCCAAGACCTATCGCGCGATCGCCACCCGCGTCTGGCAGGAGCTGGAGGCCATCCAGGGCAAGGGCGCGCGCGGCGCGCCGGCGATTGTGTTCGAATAGGGCGGGTGTCGCGGGGATGGTCACCCCCCCTCTGCCCTGCCGGGCATCTCCCCCACAAGGGGGGAGATCGGCAAGAAGCAAGAACCTTTTTCAATTAACAACGCTGGAGAGGGGCGAAACGGGTCTCCATCCAATCTCCCCCCTTGTGGGGGAGATGCCCGGCAGGGCAGAGGGGGTATCCCGACCGTCACCTTGCCATAGCCCGCTCAGGGGTGAGCTTGATTTTTATGTTGCGCCGCGCAATATGCGCGGCCAACCGCTGAT
>NZ_CAMLFY010000217.1 GCF_946479415.1 uncultured Shinella sp.
CCTTCAAGCTCGGCACCGACCCCGACAAGGCCCAGCAGCTGGTGCAGAACCGCGTCTCGCAGGCCGAGCCGCGCCTGCCGGCGGAAGTGCGCGCGCTCGGCGTCACCACCGTCAAGAGTTCGCCCGACTTCATCATGGTGGTCAACCTCGTCTCGACGACGGACCGCTATGACGTGACCTATCTGCGCAACTACGCCACGCTCAACATCAAGGACCGGCTTGCCCGCATCGAGGGTGCCGGCCAGGTGCAGGTCTTCGGCGCCGGCGATTATGCAATGCGCGTGTGGATCGATCCGCAGAAGGCGGCCGAACATGCGCTGGCCGCCAGCGATATCAGCAACGCGATCCGCGAACAGAACGTGCAGGCCGCCGCCGGCATCATTGGCGCCTCTCCGACGCCGAACGAGGTGAACCTCCAGCTCAACGTCAATGCCCAGGGCCGTCTGCGCACGCCGGAAGAGTTCGGCAACATCATCGTCAAGACGGGCGCGTCCGGCGAAATCACCCGCCTGCGGGACGTTGCCCGTGTCGAACTGGGCGCGGCCGACTACACGCTGCGCTCGCTGCTCGACGGCCAGCCCGCCGTCGCCATCGCGGTGCTCCAGGCGCCGGGCTCGAACGCCATCGAGATCGCCGACAATGTGCGCGCCACCATGGACCAGCTCCAGCTCGCCATGCCCGACGGCGTGAAATACGAGATCGTCTACGACACGACGGAATTCGTGCGCGCCTCCATCGACAAGGTGGTCGATACCTTGCTCGAAGCCATCGCGCTCGTCGTGCTCGTCGTCATCGTCTTCCTCCAGACCTGGCGCGCCTCGATCATTCCGCTGCTCGCCGTGCCCGTCTCGATCATCGGCACCTTCGCCGTGATGTATGCCTTCGGCTTCTCGGTGAACGCGTTGACGCTGTTCGGCCTGGTGCTGGCGATCGGCATCGTGGTGGACGACGCGATCGTCGTCGTCGAAAACGTCGAGCGCAACATCGAGAATGGCCTCAGCCCGCGCGAGGCGACCTACCGCGCCATGCGGGAAGTCTCCGGCCCGATCATCGCGATTGCGCTCGTGCTCGTCGCCGTCTTCGTGCCGCTCGCCTTCATCAGCGGGCTCTCGGGCCAGTTCTACCGCCAGTTCGCCCTGACCATCGCCATCTCGACGGTCATCTCGGCGATCAACTCGCTGACGCTCTCCCCGGCGCTGGCCGCCCTTCTCCTTAGGGATCACCACGCGCCGAAGGATTGGCTGACCCGCCTCATGGACGGCCTGTTCGGCTGGTTTTTCCGCGGCTTCAACCGGGCTTTCAACGCCGCCGGCAACGGCTATGGCCGCACCATCGGCGGGCTCGTCACGCGCAAGTCGCTGGTCATGATCATCTATCTCGCCCTCGTCGGCGCCACCTACACGGTGTTCAACGCCGTGCCCGGCGGCTTCGTGCCGGCGCAGGACAAGCAATATCTCGTCGGCTTCGCCCAGCTGCCCGATGGCGCCACCCTCGACCGCACGGAAGAGGTCATCAAGAAGATGAGCGACATCGCGCTGGCCCAGCCCGGCGTGGCGCACGCCATCGCCTTCCCCGGCCTGTCGATCAACGGCTTCACGATCGGCTCCAACTCCGGCATCGTCTTCGCCGTGCTCGACGATTTCGAGGAGCGCAAGACGCCCGAACTCTCCGGCGGCGCGATCGCCATGCAGTTGAACCAGAAATTCGCCGGCATCCAGGATGCCTTCATCGCCATGTTCCCGCCGCCGCCGGTCAACGGTCTCGGCACGACAGGCGGCTTCAAGCTGCAGATCGAAGACCGCGCCGGCCTCGGTTATGCCGCGCTCAACGACGCCACGCAGGCCTTCCTCGGCAAGGCCTACCAGACGCCGGAACTGGCAGGCCTGTTCTCCAGCTTCCAGATCAACGTGCCGCAGCTCTATGCCGATCTCGACCGGGCCAAGGCCCAGCAGCTCGGCGTCAAGGTGACGGACGTGTTCGAGACATTGCAGATCTATCTCGGCTCGCTCTATGTCAACGACTTCAATGCCTTCGGCCGAACCTACAGCGTGCGTGTCCAGGCCGATTCCGCCTTCCGCGCCAAGCCGGAGGATATCGGTCAGCTGAAGGTGCGCTCGCAATCCGGCGAGATGATCCCGCTCGCCGCCCTCCTGAAGGTCGATGCGACGACCGGCCCGGAGCGCACCACGCGCTATAACGGCTTCCTCGCCGCCGATATCAACGGCGGGCCGGCGCCCGGCTTCTCGTCGGGCCAGGCCCAGGCCGCCGTGGAAAAGATCGCTGCGGAAACGCTGCCCGCCGGCATCGATTTCGAGTGGACGGACCTGACCTACCAGCAGATCCTCGCCGGCAATTCGAGCATCGTCGTCTTCCCGCTGGCGCTGCTGCTCGTCTATCTCGTGCTGGCCGCCCAGTATGAGAGCCTGACGCTGCCGATCGCCATCATCATGATCGTGCCGATGGGTGTGCTCGCGGCATTGGCCGGCGTCTGGTATACGGGGGGCGACAACAATGTCTTCACCCAGATCGGTCTCGTGGTGCTGGTGGGACTATCGGCGA
The DNA here is from genome assembly GCF_946479415.1 of uncultured Shinella sp. The sequence goes on from NZ_CAMLFY010000217.1 coordinate 2,560, forward strand.
AGAACGCGATCCTGATCGTCGAATTCGCGCGCGAACTGGAATTCGAGGGCCGCACGCCGATGCAGGCGGCCATCGAAGCCAGCCGCCTGCGCCTGCGCCCGATCCTCATGACCTCCATGGCCTTCATCATGGGCGTCGTGCCGCTGGTGCTCTCGACCGGTGCGGGCTCGGAAATGCGCGCCGCCATGGGTCTTGCCGTGTTCTCCGGCATGATCGGTGTCACCTTCTTCGGCATCTTCATGACGCCGGTCTTCTACGTCCTGCTGCGCCGCCTCGCGGGCAACCGCCCGCTCGTCCAGCACAGCCGTTCCACGATGGCCGAGGATACGGAAGGTCTGCCGGCCGCACAGCATTGACAGTGGCACAGCAAAGAGCGGCCACCTTGAAACGCATGGGGCTGGCCGCTCTTCCTTTCAGAAAAACGATCCGGGGCCGCAGCCGCGTCGCCGGATCATCGGCACCTGGTATCGGCGGCGGCCAGAGACTAGAATAGGGCTGCGAAAAACGGCCTGGCGACACTTGGGAAACAGCCGAATGAACGCCGACGACCCCTTCGATCTGGCGCGCTTCATCAAGGCGCAGGATCCCGTCTTCGAGATCGTGCTCGAGGAACTACGGATGGGCCGCAAGTCGTCCCATTGGATGTGGTTCATCTTTCCGCAGCTGCGCGGCCTTGGCCGATCGCCGATGGCCCGGTTCTACGGCATTGCCTCGCTCGATGAAGCCCGTGCCTATCTCGCGCATACGGTGCTCGCAGATCGCCTGCACCGTGTCACAGAGATGATGCTGCGCCTGCACGGCGTTTCCGCGCGGGACGTGCTGGGTTCACCCGACGACCTCAAATTCCACTCTTCCATGACCCTCTTCCACGCGGCGGACGGCCGGGACGATCCCGTGTTCCGGCAGGCCCTGAAGCAATATTTCAATGACCGCCCGGACGAGCACACACGCGCCATGCTCGGGCGATGAGGCCATCCCCGCTGTGATTCCGTCATCAGTTCAACAGTTTGGCGACCGTAGACCAAAAGGCGCATCGTCAGTGTTGAGTTTTGCCTGGTGCAGGATGAGGATCGGCCGTCCAATCAGCTTCCCCCCATGACCTCAGTCGCGGTTCTCGTCGGCAGCCACCGCAAGGAATCGTTCAGCCGAAAGATAGCAAAGGCCTTCGCCGCGCTGACGCCCGGCCTGACCTTCGAGTTTCTCGATATCGGTGCGGTTTCCTACTTCAACCAGGACCATGAGGCGTCGCCGCCTTCGGACTGGACGGCGTTCCGCAACGCGATTTCGGCCGCAGATGCGGTGCTTTTCGTGACCGCAGAATACAATCGCTCGGTTCCCGGCGTGCTGAAGAATGCCATCGACGTCGCCTCCCGCCCCTACGGCCAGGGCGCCCTGATGGGCAAGCCGGCAGCCATCATCTCGACGTCGATCGGTGCGATCGGCGGTTTCGGCGCCAATCATCATCTCCGTCAGTCCCTCTGTTTCCTGAACATGCCAGTTCTTCTGCAGCCGGAGGCTTACCTTGGTTTGGTTGGTGGTTTGCTGGATGAGGGTGGGGATCTGACGAGTGAAGGGACGCGGGATTTCCTGGTTGGCTTCGGGAGGGCTTTTGAGGCTCACATTTGGGAGCATTCGGTTCGGTGATTTGATCTTGCGCGTCAGAACGACAAAAGCCCCGCGACATTTCTGTCAGCGGGGCTTTTTTGATTTGGTTGC
>NZ_CAMLFY010000218.1 GCF_946479415.1 uncultured Shinella sp.
CGATCTGGTGCGATTTCGGCAAACAGCGGAATGTCATTGTCCGCCGTCGCGCCGTAGAGATTGTCCTCCACAATGTAGACATTGTGCCGCTTGGCGATCGTCGTGATGGCCCGGCGGCGTTCCTCCGGCATGGTGACGACTGTCGGGTTCTGCGCGCCTGACATCAGGAAAGCGAGTTTGGGATGCTGTTGCAGGCAGACCCGCTCGAAATCCTCGGGAATGACGCCATAGGCATCCGAATCGACCAGTGCCGTCTGGCGGCCGAGCAGGGCAGTGCCGCGGCTGACCTGCGAATAGGTGACGTGTTCGAAGACGATGCGATCACCCGGCGATGTGATGACGGATACCGCCGCGATGACGGCGGCATGCGCCCCGAGCGTCGGGACGATGCTTTCAAGCGCCGGCTGCCAGTCGCCGCGTTTGAGCCATCGTCGGCCCGCTTCCAGCCAATGGGGCGGGAAATTCCGCGTGTAGCTCGAAATCTCGTTCGGCTGTTCGCGGCAGATGGCCGAAAGGATATCGGTGACCATGGCCGACTGCCCGACATCCGTGGCCGCCGTCGTGTCGAAGCGAAGTTTGCCCGGTGGAGCATGGGCGATGCGGGTGCCGACGAGGCGCGCGCTTACCGAGTCGATTGCCGCCGCATCGTCATTATCGGGCGAGCCCAGCACATAGGTGCCGCGTCCGACTTCGCCGCTGACGAGGCCGCGTTCACGTACCATGCTGTAGGCGCGGCTCACGGTCCCGATCGTCACGCCGATATCATAGGCGAGGTTGCGCTGCGGCGGCAGCTTGCTGCCGGAAACGAGCGCGCCGGTATTGATCGCCCGCTCGATCTGGTCGGCGATACGGACATAGAGCGGGCCATCGGAGGCCTGGAGGTCGGGAAGCCAATTTGTCATGGTGTCAATTCTTACATTGCATCATTCTGCAAGTCAATTATTTCCTGAATGCACCGATTGTCGCACTCCCAGTGACATTTTCAGGAGACGGTTCCATGGCAATTGATACAATTTTCCTCGAGGGTGAGGTCAGGCGCTCCCGTTCTATTGGTGTTTTCCCCTATCGCATGTGGCTTGCCGTGCGGGCATGGTGGATCGAGCGCCGCACGCGTCATGCACTTATCGAGATGACGGATGATCAACTCCGCGACATCGGCGTCACCCGCAGCGAAGCGAGGCGAGAGGTCGGTAAATCGTTCTATTGGGATTAAGGGCTGCTCAGCAGCCCTTGCCACCCGCCGCCCAGCGCTGGACGTCGGTCGCGATGCGCGCGCCGACAGGTTCGGCCATCAAGGGGCCGAAAGCATCAAGCTTCGCCGGGCTTCCCTCCGCCTGCACGACGAGCAGAGGACGAGATTCTGGCGAATGGCGGTGGACGACGAGGATGCGCGGCCGGCCGGAGAAGGAGTTCAGCTCCGGTGCGAGGCGGTAGGCCTTGAAGGCCGGGTCGCCCGATTTGAACCAGCAGCTGTTGGCACCGAGCGCCACGCGTTCCATGGTCGGCAGCGCGCCGCCATTGGCCTTCGGCGGCGGCGTTTTCGTCTGGCAAGCAGCCAGAGCCGCAACGGCAACGAGCGGCAGGAGAAGCTTGGCGGAGAGACGAGGGCGCATGGAAAGCCTTTCGGGTATGGACATGCGCCCTTGATAACAACGGCGAGTTAAGCAGCGATTACGTCGAGCACCGATGCGAAGAGACCGCGGCCGTCCGAACCGCCATGGGCGGCTTCGATGAGGTTTTCCGGGTGCGGCATCAGGCCGAGCACGTTGCCCTTGGCGTTCATCACGCCGGCAATGTCGTTGAGCGAGCCGTTCGGGTTGGTGCCTTCGGCATAACGGAAGACGACCTGGCCGTTGCCTTCGATCGCGGCGAGCGTTTCGGCATCGGCGAAGAAGTTGCCGTCATGATGGGCGACGGGGCAGCGGATGATCTGGCCCTTGTCATAGGCGCGGGTGAAGTCCGTCTCGGCATTCGCCACTTCCAGCTTCACTTCGCGGCAGACGAATTTCAGCGAGGCATTGCGCATCAGCGCGCCCGGCAGCAGGCCCGCTTCGAGCAGGATCTGGAAGCCGTTGCACACGCCCAGAACCTTCACGCCGGCTTCCGCCTTCGCCTTGATCGCCTGCATGACCGGCATGCGGGCGGCAATGGCGCCGCAGCGCAGGTAATCGCCGTAGGAGAAGCCGCCAGGGATGACGATGAGGTCGACATCCGGCAGATCGGTTTCCGTCTGCCAGACGGTGACCGGCGCGGTGCCGGAAATCTTGGTCAGCGCCGCGATCATGTCGCGGTCACGGTTGAGGCCTGGGAGCTGGACGACGGCGGACTTCATGGGTGTGGTTCAAACCTTGCCTGGGCCTCGGCGAGTTCACGCAGTTCGAGGCGTTTTTCGATATGGTCGAGACGCTTGTCCATGTGGGCCAGGCGCGAATAGATGTGGTGAACGTCCTGCTGGACTGTAACGATCGCTCCTCGCGTCGTGATCATCTCACTGCGAAGATCGGAAAGCCCGATGTCCAATTTGTCCATTCGGGAATGAATGCTTTTCAGCACCTCGTACAGCAGTTCGTTCGTGACATCTGCCATTGTCTATCTCCCTCAACCGTCAGGCGAGAGCGATAGTATAGTTCTCGATTACCGTGTTGGCCAGAAGCTTCTCGCACATGGCCTTGAGGTCGGATTCGGCCTTGGCGCGGTCGGCGGTGGCGAGTTCGAGATCGAACACCTTGCCCTGTCGAATGCCGCCGACGCCATCGAAACCGAGGCTGCTGAGCGCGCCTTCGATGGCCTTGCCCTGCGGGTCGAGAACGCCGTTCTTGAGCGTGACCGTTACGCGTGCCTTGATCATGTCTTCCTCTTCAAACCAAAACTCTGAACGCCTGATACGGCGATGTTACTTCACCAGAACCGGGCCGGTGCCGCGCGGGGGCTCGTTCTCGTTGATGATGCCGAGACGGCGGGCAACTTCCTGATAGGCTTCCAGAAGCCCGCCGAGATCGCGGCGGAAGCGGTCCTTGTCCATCTTTTCCTGGGTCGCAATGTCCCACAGGCGGCAGCTGTCGGGCGAGATCTCATCGGCGATGATGATGCGCATCATGTCGCCTTCGAAGAGGCGGCCGCATTCGATCTTGAAATCGACGAGCTGGATGCCGACGCCGAGGAACAGGCCGGAGAGGAAGTCGTTGACGCGGATGGCGAGCGCCATGATGTCGTCGAGTTCCTGCGGGCTTGCCCAGCCGAAGGCCGTGATGTGCTCTTCGGAGACCATCGGGTCTTCGAGCGCGTCGGCCTTGAAGTAGAATTCGATGATCGAGCGCGGCAGCACGGTGCCTTCCTCGATGCCAAGGCGCTTGGACAGCGAGCCGGCGGCGACGTTGCGCACGACGACTTCGAGCGGGATGATCTCGACTTCCTTGATCAGCTGCTCGCGCATGTTCAGGCGGCGGATGAAATGGGTCGGAATGCCCATCTTGTTCAGCTGCGTGAAGAGATACTCGGAAATCCGGTTGTTGAGCACACCTTTGCCGTCGATGACATCGTGCTTCTTCTTGTTGAAGGCGGTGGCGTCATCCTTGAAGAACTGGATCAGCGTGCCCGGCTCGGGACCCTCGTAAAGGATCTTGGCCTTGCCCTCGTAAATACGGCGGCGACGGTTCATGGATTTGTCTCTGCTGTTGGCGCGCTTGGGCCCGCGCACATATCGGTCTTTTGCGCTCCCATAAACGAAATGCCGCAGTTTAACAATCGCCGTGAGGCCCGATCCCCCGTTTTCCGGCCTTCCGCCAAGTTTCAGCGGCGACGAAAGTTCGCATTGCACTTTTGTCGTCGTTTTGATTTATGGGCGTGGAAGCCTAACGGGTATAAGAATCTACGGGAGTCATAGATGACCAGCATGCAGGATCGGGAAAAGGCCTTCGAGGCCAAGTTCGCGCTGGACGAGGAACTGCGCTTCAAGGCCGAAGCACGCCGCAACAAGCTGGTCGGCCTGTGGGCTGCCGGCCTGCTCGGCAAGACCGGTGAAGAAGCGGACGCCTATGCCAAGGACGTCGTTGCCGCTGATTTCGAAGAGGTCGGCCATGAAGACGTCGTGCGCAAGGTAAAGGCCGATCTCGACGCCGGCGGCGTTGCCCGCAGCGAAGACGAGATCCGCGTTCAGATGATCGAGCTTCTTGCCGTTGCGATCTCGCAGCTCGAATCCAATTGATCGAACCGCATCAT
>NZ_CAMLFY010000219.1 GCF_946479415.1 uncultured Shinella sp.
ACCCGGGACCCCCTGATTACAAATCAGGTGCTCTACCAACTGAGCTATAAGGGCACACAATGCGAGGGAGTTAGCATATTCTCCGCCGGAGTAAAGCGAAAAGGGCAGATCAGATCGACCAGTTGCTGTCATCGGCCGGTTTGGGCACGATTTCCTGGCAGCGGTGCATGGAGCGGGGCAGGTTTTCGGCGAGGTGGTCGATCAGCGCGCGCACCGCCGGCAGCATGCCGTGGCGGGAGGTGAAGACGGCATGCACCGTCGCCTCCGTCGAGGACCAATCCGGCAGCACCGGCGTCAGCAGGCCGTTGCGGAAGCCGCGTTCGACGATGATATCGGGAAGCAGACCGAGGCCTATACCCTCGATCGTCGCGCGTTCCAGCACACTGAAATCCGAGCAGGTAAGGACCGGCGAGTGCGAGACATCATGGATTTCTCCGCTCGAATGCAGAAGCGTCCAGATGGCGCGCGGATTGTTTTCCTGCATGGAGAGTGTCGGAATGCGGCCGATCGTGTCGAGATCGACGGGGCCGTAGCGCTCGAGAAAGCGGGGGCTTGCCGCGAGATAACGTCGCGTCGCGCCGAAGCGGCGCACGATCAGCGACTGGTCGGTATCGTAGCTGTCGCGCACACGCAGCGCGACGTCGATGCGCTCCTCGATGAGATCGACAGGCCGCCCGGTGGTAAGAATCGAGAGACGCACCAGTGGATAGCGTTTCAGGAAGCCTGGCAGCACATCGGCCATCATGGGCGCAAAACCCGGCGGCATGGAGAGCCGCACGGTTCCGGCCGGCTCCGCCTTGGCGACGGCGACGACGGCCTCCGCCGCCTCGACGCCCGACAGCACCGCCTCGCAGCGCTCATAGAAGGACTGGCCGATATCGGTGATGGCGAGTTTTCGCGTGGAGCGCTCGATAAGGCGCACGCCGAGCTGCTCCTCGAGGGCCGCGACCCGCTTGCTGATCTTCGACTTGGGCACGGAGAGCGCATTCGCCGCCGCGGTAAAGCCTTTGTGCCGCACGACGGCGGCGTAAAGGGCGAGGTCGTTCAGGTCCTGCATGTGGTGTCTCCGGTCATGGCCTGATTATTGTTTCCCTCGTGAAACAGTCAATTGGATTTTTGCCGTCTAATCGTGCGATTGTTTTCGGATCATATGTTTTGCACCCAAACCGAACAGAGGTGCTGACCCATGAACGTTCTTCACATCGACTCCGGCATTCTCGGAGATCATTCCGTATCCCGCCGCCTGACCGCAGCCGTTGCCGCCCAGATCAAGGCCGAACAGTCCGGCGCGACCGTCACCTATCGCGACCTCGTCGCCAACCCGCTGCCGCATCTTTCCGGTGCGCACCTGATGGCCGCCAATGCCGAGCCTGACCAGGTCGACACGCAGATCGCCGCCGATGTCGCCGAAAGCAAGGTCGTGCTCGACGAGTTCCTCGCCGCCGATACGGTCATCCTCGGCGTGCCCATGTACAATTTCTCCCTGCCGAGCCAGCTCAAGGCCTGGATCGACCGCGTCGCCGTTGCCGGCAAGACGTTCCGCTATACGGCGGAAGGCCCGGAAGGCCTGGCCAAGGGTAAGAAGATCATCATCGTCTCCACGCGCGGCGGCCACTACAGCGCCGGCCCGGCGGCCGTGATGGATCATCAGGAAAGCTATCTGCGCGCCGTGCTGGGCTTCCTCGGTGTCACCGATATCGAGATCGTCCGTGCCGAAGGCCTCAATCTCTCGGCCGATTCGAAGGTCCAGGCGATTTCCGAAGCCGAGCGCACGATCGGCGACCGCAATGCTCTGAAGCGCGCCTCCTAAGCGAGATCGGATTTATAAAATACGAAGGCCCGCCGGCATATACCGGCGGGCCTTCGTGTTTTCGTTCGATGGACGTTCAGCCGAGGAGATGGCGCTGCGTGGCGTAGAGCGCGATTGCTGCGGCGTTCGACACATTCAGCGACTTGATGGCACCCGGCATGTCGAGACGGGCGAGCGCCTTGCAGGTGGCGCGCGTCTTCTGGCGCAAGCCCTTGCCCTCGGAGACCATGACGAGCGCGATGCGCTGGCCCGAAAGCGTGCCTTCGAGCGGTGCAGGACCTTCCGAATCAAGGCCGATGGTCAGGAAGCCCAGCTTGTGCAGTTCCTCCAGCGCATCCGAGAGATTGGTGATCTGGATATAGGGGATCAGCTCCAGCGCGCCGGAGGCCGTCTTGGCCAGCACGCCTGACTCCGTCGGCGAGTGGCGCTGCGTGGTGATGACGGCGCCGGCATTGAAGGCGACCGCCGAGCGCATGATGGCGCCGACATTGTGCGGGTCCGTCACCTGGTCGAGCACGAGCAGCAGCGGGCTGTCCTTCAGCGCCTCCAGCCGGCGAACGGGCAGGGGCCGCGTCTCCAGCATCACGCCCTGGTGGATCGCCTCGGGGCCGAGCACCTTGTCGAGATCCGACGGCAGCACGGTTTCGACCGGGTAGGGCAGGGTCGAGATGTCAGGCAGTTCCAGCCGCTGGGCGGCGTTGAGGCTGACCGAAAGCTTGATGATCTTGCGCTCAGGATTGTCCAGGGCGGCGCGCACCGTGTGCAGGCCGTAGAGATAGACCTGGTCAGGCGCGAGCGCCGGCGCCTTCCAGCCTTCGGCCGGCTTGCGGCGGCGGTCGTCCCGTGGCGTCGGGATATCGCCGCGTTCGCGCTTCTGGTCGCGATGCGCCCGGCGAAGTTTTGCGTAATGGGTGTCTTTTGCGGACTTGCCGCCGGTATCGTCTTTGCTCATGGCGCCTTATAGAGCATGTCCCACAAAAGTGTGCAGCGGTTTTGCATCGATGGCATACGAAAAATTCAAACAGAGCACGGCGCACGCAAATGGCAGCCATCCACAGGCGGGTGCCGGCGACGACATTTTTCTCAATTTTTTCCGTGACGTCGTGTTGACAGGATGAATTGTGCCCGTCATATACGCCGCCAGATCGAAGGCGCCGCCGACAAGGCGCTGCCGGCAGGTCGAACTGGTCGCTTGATCCCGACAGAATAATGGAGGGATGCCCGAGTGGTTAAAGGGGACGGACTGTAAATCCGTTGGCTCAGCCTACGTTGGTTCAAATCCAACTCCCTCCACCATTCTGTTGCACGGATCAAGACCTCCCCGCGGGTATAGCTCAATGGTAGAGCAGCAGCCTTCCAAGCTGAATACGCGGGTTCGATTCCCGCTACCCGCTCCAATTTCGATATTATTATGAAGTCCGCACGTCTCTGATACAGGGGCTGCGATCGATTTGTCCGGCCGGATTATCGCGTGGATTTACCCGCGCTCCAGATAGATCTTGCAGTTCTGGTTGCTGGCTTTGCCTTTCATCGTGTTTCCGTCGATTTCGACGACGTAGTCATAGGTACTCGACTGCGCGGTAACGAGTGCATAGGCGTTCGGGGTCTCCTCTGCGGCCATGGGGCTGATTTGGGCTTCGTCCGTTCCCCGGCCTGCACCGCTGAATTCCCATTTTCCCTTGCCGACCCGGCCAAACTGCTCATCGACGGAGAAGGTGATCGTGAATTGGCGCCGTCCGCAGGAGACATTGCCGAGCCAGGTGCCGAGGAGGTCGCCCTTGCGGATGGCGGTTTCTGTCGCGGGAGCTTTTTCGTCGCGCAATCTGGAGATTTCGCTTTCCAGTTCACGGATGATGGCGCGTAACCGAACGATTTCCTGCTGTGCGTCGTCCTGGGTCGTTCTCGGCCCGCTCGGACCGCTGGCGTCGAAATCCTGCGCCACGACCTGCGTCGTCGCGAGCGCTCCTGCGATCATCAGAAGAAGGCCGACAATGCGCATTTCATGCGCCTCCAATGAAAGGAGACACTTGTCTCATATTCAATGGGAAGTCGAAAGAGCCTCCAGGGGGCGGCGCAAACCACCTTTCGGCGTAAGGCCCTGCCTTGAAAAAGCGATTCGCCGTCACGATCTGTCTGAAATCTGGCCAGCCTCAGCTCGTTTCCAGCGGTTTTCGTCGTGCATTTAAAGCTTGCGCATTCGTTGCGAAAGCCTTAAACGCCTGCCAAACCGGACGGGCCGGTTAGCCCAACTTTCGTTCAGTAGGAAATAAAGAGATGGCAAAGAGCAAGTTTGAGCGCAACAAGCCTCACGTAAACATCGGCACGATCG
>NZ_CAMLFY010000220.1 GCF_946479415.1 uncultured Shinella sp.
CGGTGATATAGGCAACGGGCGGCGCCTTGAGCATCACGAAATCGACGAGCAGCGTCGGGGCGTCGGCGAAATAGAAGATCCACGCGCCGCCGGTCGCGATCGCGATGACCAGCCAGGTGGCGTGTTTGCTGACCCGCTTCCAGAGCTTGTCGAAGGTCCAGGGGCCGGTGTCGAGCTTGATGCGGGCATTGCGGTCGCCCTCGATGGCGCGCTCGACGACGAGGAAGAGATCGACCCATACGGTCTGCGGACAGGCATAACCGCACCAGGCGCGGCCGACCGCCGAGGTGACGAGGAAGAGCCCGAAGCCCGCCATGACGAGCAGGCCGGCGACGAAGAAGAATTCCTGCGGCCAGATCTCGATGAAGAAGAAGTAGAAGCGGCGGCCGGCGAGATCGACGAGCACGGCCTGATCCGGCGCATGCGGGCCGCGATCCCAGCGGATCCACGGCGTCAGGTAGTAGATGCCGAGCGTGATCAGCATCACCAGCCACTTGAACTGGCGAAAACGACCCTCGGCGCGCTTGGGAAAGATCTTCTTGCGCTTCTCGTAAAGCGGCTTGCGCACCTTTGCCGAGTTGACGGGCTCCGCATCGTGGCGTTCGATGGAGTTGTAGATCGTGGTGGTATTTTTCTGCATGGGACTCGGCCGCACCTGTCGTTGTGCCACCACAATGACGCCAACGGTCCGCGCTATCGTTGATCTACGTCAAGTTTGAATGAGAGCCTGACGTGGCGGGTTGCCGCATCGCAATCCTGCAAATAAGCGCGACAGTGAAAAATGTTCACTTTTCGTTCGACATTCGCACGGTTTTTCTCCTATTCTCTTGAAAAGAGGAGACGGCAATGACCACCCTTCCCGCCCGCATCGTCCACCGGACCATCCAGCGTGATTGGCGCGCGGTCTATGCTTTCGCCGCCCGACCGGAAAACATGCCGCTCTGGGCTTCCGGCCTCGCCGCGGGCCTGACCCGCGAGGGCGAGCATTGGATCGCCGACGGCGGACCGCTCGGCGATGTGCGCGTGCACTTTGCACCGCTGAACGATTTCGGCGTCATCGATCACCGGGTGACGCTGCCGGATGGCCTCGTGGTCGACAACGCACTACGCGTCGTGCCGAACGGCGACGGAGCGGAAGTGATGTTCACGCTGCTGCGCCAGCCGGACATGGATGATGCAGCGTTCGAGAAGGATGCGGCGCACATTGCCCACGACCTCGATACGCTGAAAAAACTGATGGAAGACAAGGAGAATCCGCGATGAGTGGCAAAGGCGCCGATCGCAAGATCGACTATATCGAGTTCAACGTCGCCGATATCGCGAAGAGCAAGGCCTTCTACGGAAACGCCTTCGGTTGGACCTTCACGGATTACGGCCCGGAATACTGCGAATTTCAGGACGGCCGCCTGACCGGCGGCTTCACGACACTGGCGCCGGTCTCCGCCAAAGGCGGCCCGCTCGTCATCCTCTTCGCCGATGACCTCGAAGACGCGCTCGGCCGCGTTGAAAAGGCCGGCGGGACGATTGTCAAGCCGATCTTTTCCTTCCCCGGCGGCCGGCGCTTCCAGTTTGCGGACCCTGATGGATATGAACTCGCGGTTTGGTCGGGCAGCTAGCGGCGCCTTAATCTACCCCCTCTGCCCTGCCGGGCAGAGGGGGGCTCAATTCGCCAGTGCCTACTCCCCGCCCCCGAGCGAATGGACGAACACCGCCAGCTGCTTGACGGCGGGGTCGCCGAGGCGGGGCAGCCAGGCGGGCATGACACCGTGCTTGGGTGTGCGGACCTGCGCGGCGATGGCGGCTTCGCCCTCGCCCTTCAGCCAGATGGCGTCGGCGAGGTCGGGTGCGCCCATCTCGCGGTTGCCCTTGGCATCCTCGCCGTGGCAGGCCGCGCAATTGTCGGCAAAAACCTGTTTGCCGGGTTCGACGAGGGCGACATCCGACGGCGTGCCGGTCAGGCTGACGACATAGGCGGCGACCTGCTTGATCTGGTCGGGCTCGAGGATATCGCCGAAGGCCGGCATTTCCGAGGTGCGCGTTTCCTCGTCGCCGGGGTGGCGGATGCCGTGGGCGATGGTCTGATAGATATCATCCACCGTGCCGCCCCAGACCCAATCGTCGTCGTTGAGGTTCGGGAAACCCGGACCGCCCGCCGCACCCGAGCCATGGCACTGCGCACAGTTGACCTTGAAGGCCGAGGCGCCGCCCGAGATCGCGAATTGCGAGAGCTGCGGATCGGCCAGGATTTCCTGCAACGAGGATTTGGCGATGCGGTCGGTGAAGGCCGACTGGGCCTGCTTGGCCTCGGCGAGTTCCGTCGCGATATTGGCGCGGCTCGACCAGCCGAGCATGCCCTTCGTGGTATCCGAGATCAGCGGCCAGGCCGGAAAGGCGATAGTGTAGCCGATGGCCCAGAGGATCGTCATGTAGAACGTCCAGACCCACCAGCGCGGCATCGGGTTGTTCAGCTCGCGGATGCCGTCCCATTCGTGGCCGGTGGTTTCGACGCCCGAGATTTCGTCAATGTGTTTCTCGGCCATGATCAGTCCTCCTTGAGAGGGATTTCAGCGGCCCGTTCGGCGGCCTTGCGGCCACCGGGGCGAAGGGTGAAGACGACGACGGCCAGAAAGAACAGCGTCATGCCGAGAAGGCCCCAGCTGTCTGCGAAGTGGCGCATGGCGGTATAGGTTTCCATGAGCGGCCTCCTCAGCGATAACCGGCGGCATCGTCATAGGTGGAGAAATCCACCAGCGTGCCGAGCATTTGCAGATAGGCGACGAGCGCGTCCATTTCGGTGAGCTTCGTCGGGTCACCGTCGAAATCGCCGAGCTTGGCCTTCGGGTAGCGGCCCTCGATGCCTGACGTATCGGCATTCGGATCGGCCTGCGCCTTCATGTCGGCCTCGGCGTTTTCGAGCATCTCGTCCGTATAGGGCACGCCGACGGCGCGGCTGGCCGATAGATGCATCGAGACGTTCTTCACCTCGAGCGGCGTTTCCTTGAGGAAAGCGTAGCTCGGCATCACCGATTCCGGCACGACCGAGCGCGGCTCGACCAGATGCTGGACGTGCCACTCGTTCGAGTAGCGATCGCCGACGCGGGCGAGGTCCGGCCCCGTGCGCTTCGAGCCCCACTGGAACGGATGGTCGTACATCGACTCCGCCGCCAGTGAATAATGCCCGTAGCGCTCCACCTCGTCGCGGAAGGGGCGGATCATCTGGCTATGACAGACGTAACAGCCCTCGCGGACATAGATGTCGCGGCCGGCGAGTTCGAGCGGCGAGTAAGGCCGCATGCCCTCCACCTTCTCGATGGTGTTTTCCAGGTAGAACAGCGGGGCGATCTCGACGATGCCGCCGATGGAGACCACGAGCAGCGAGCCGACGAGAAGGAGCGTCGCATTGCGTTCGAGGATGGCGTGTTTATCAAGAATGGACATCGTGTCCCCTCCTATTCGGCCGGCTGGAGCGCGGGCGCGGCACCCGGGATCGGGGCCTCGTCACGCTGGTAGCCGAGGATTGTCATGGTCACGTTGTAGGCCATGATGAGTGCGCCCAGCAGGAACAGCCCACCGCCGACGGCACGCAGCACGTAGTAGGGGAACATGGCCGCGATCGTTTCGGCGAACGAGTAGACCAGGAAGCCCTGCTCGTCGTATTCGCGCCACATCAGGCCCTGCTGGATGCCGGCAACCCACATGACCGCCGCGTAGACGACGATGCCGAGCGTGGCGAGCCAGAAGTGCCAGTTGACCATGCGGATCGAATAGAGCCGCTCGCGCTTCCACAGCTTCGGAACGAGGAAGTAGATCGCGCCGAAGGTGATGAGGCCGTTCCAGCCGAGCGCGCCCGAATGCACGTGGCCGATCGTCCAGTCCGTATAGTGGCTGAGCGAGTTGACCGACTTGATCGACATCATTGGGCCTTCGAAGGTCGCCATGCCGTAAAAGGCGATGGCCATGACCATCATGCGCACGATCGGATCGGTGCGGATCTTGTCCCAGGCGCCCTGCAGCGTCATCAGGCCGTTGATCATGCCGCCCCACGAGGGCATCCAGAGCATGATCGAGAAG
>NZ_CAMLFY010000221.1 GCF_946479415.1 uncultured Shinella sp.
GTGAGAATGCCGGGGGCAGGCAAAATGGGTATGGGTCAAGTACCGCGCAACAACTACCTCAACAAGGAAGAGTCCTTCATGTACGATCGGGAAAAGAGTTTCCCGATGGAGGACACCTGTAACGAGGCGCGCATCGAGTTCACCGAGAATGGCGGCCTCGTCAATCTCGTTTCCCGCCGTGGCTTGATCGTCAAGCTGTCGCGCAGCGGCGCCGTCATCACCATGACGACGAAGTTCCAGCTGCCGCGCAACTTCTATCTCGATATCGTCAGCGCCCGCCTGCCGATGATCGGCTGCCTGACCCAGCGCGTCTATCCCAATGACGTGGTGGAAGCCCGCTTCCTGCGTATGCTGTCCGACAAGGACCTCCAGCGCATCTTCGTCTATTCGACGCACCGCAACCATCAGGGCCGGACGCTGGATATCTACAGCTGAGACGAAAAGAGGGGCGAAACGCCCCTCATTTTATGTCTGCCGGTTGCTGAACTTGGTGCGACCTCTCCTCCGTCATGCTCGGGCTTGACCCGAGCATCCACCCACACGGCACGCCCTCATTTGTGGTTGTGGATCCTCGGCTCAAGGCCGAGGATGACGTTGCGGGTGTGATGCGGGTCTGCCCAAAGCTTTTGCCTTACGCGTAGAGCACACTCGCGCCGTGATCCGCCGGTCCGGCAATGGCGCGGAAGGGAGCGAAGAGTTCGCGGCCCATGCCGAATTCGTTGCCGGAGAGATCGGCCGAGGCCTGCGGGCGGGCGGCAAACGCGGCGGCATCCACCAGAACCTCGATCGTGCCATGGGTGGCATCCAGCCGGATCATGTCGCCGTTCCGGATGCGGCCGATCGGGCCGTTGTCGACGGCCTCGGGCGTCACATGGATGGCGGCCGGCACCTTGCCGGAGGCGCCGGACATGCGGCCGTCGGTGAGCAGCGCCACGCGTTGGCCGCGATCCTGCAAAATGCCGAGCACGGTGGTCAGCTTGTGCAATTCCGGCATGCCGTTCGACTTCGGCCCCTGGAAGCGCACGACGGCGATGAAATCGCCGGTCAGTTCGCCGGCCTTGAAGGCGGCGTTGAGCTCCAGCTGATCGTGGAACACCTTGGCCGGGGCCTCGATGACATGGCGCTCCGGCTTGACGGCGGAAATCTTGATGACCGCCTTGCCGATATTGCCGCTCAACATCTTGAGGCCGCCGGTCGCCTGGAAGGGTGTCTCGATATTGGCGAGTACCTTCGGATCATGGCTGACCTTCGGCGACGGTTCGCGCACGACCGCGCCGTTCTCGCCGAGCCTGGCATCGACCGTATAGGCCTTGAGACCCTGGCCGTAGACCGTGCGCACATCGTCATGCAGCATGCCGGTCTTGAGCAGTTCCTGGATGAGGAAGCCCATGCCGCCGGCCGCGTGGAAGTGGTTCACATCGGCAAGGCCGTTCGGATAGACGCGGGCGAGCAGTGGCACGACGTCGGACAGTTCGGAAATGTCCTGCCAGGTCAGGACGATGCCGGCGGCGCGCGCCATGGCGATGAGGTGCAGCGTGTGGTTGGTCGAACCGCCCGTAGCATGCAGGCCGACGACGCCGTTGACGACGGAACGCTCGTCGATCATCTCGCCGGCGGGCGTGAACTCGTTGCCCTGCGCGGTAATCGCCAGAGCCCGCTTGGCGGCTTCCTTGGTTAGCGCGTCGCGCAGCGGCGTGCCGGGATTGATGAAGGAGGCGCCGGGCATGTGGAAGCCCATGATCTCCATCAGCATCTGGTTGGAATTCGCGGTGCCGTAGAACGTACAGGTGCCGGGGCCGTGATAGGACTTGGACTCGGCTTCGAGCAGTTCCGCGCGCCCGGCCTTGCCTTCGGCATAGAGCTGGCGCACGCGCGCCTTCTCGTCGTTTGGCAGGCCGGAGGTCATCGGCCCGGCGGGAATGAAGACGGCGGGCAGATGACCGAAGGTCAGGGCCGCAATCGTCAGCCCCGGCACGATCTTGTCGCAGACGCCGAGATAGACGACCGAGTCGAACATGTTGTGCGAAAGGCCGACACCGGCCGCCATGGCGATGAGGTCGCGCGAGAACAGCGAGAGTTCCATGCCCGGCTGGCCCTGGGTGACGCCGTCGCACATGGCCGGCACGCCGCCCGCCACCTGCGCCACGCCGCCGGCTTCCCGCGCCGCGTCGCGGATGAGCGCCGGATAGGTCTCGAACGGCTGATGGGCCGAGAGCATGTCGTTATAGGAGGTGATGATGCCGAGGTTCGGGACGCGGTCGCCGGCGAGCGCGTCCTTCTCGGCGGGGGAACAGACAGCAAAACCGTGTGCGAGGTTGCCGCAGGAGAGGATCGAGCGGTGAACGCCCTTGGAGATGGCGGCGCGGACGCGGCCGAGATAGGGCTCGCGGTGCGGCTTGGAGCGTTCGACGATGCGGGCGGTGATGGCTTCGATGCGTTTGTCGGCGGACATGGGAGCTATCCTGACTTCCTCGATTGCATTTGACACGGCAAAGCGAGCGGGAGTGCTGCGCCAGCCGCGGTTGAACGGCGCCAAGCGCCGGCATGTTCGGCTTCAGCCGGCTGGGCGTACTCCAGAGCATTTACAGCCGAAGCGATTTCGCTTCGGCGTCGGACAATGCTCTAGGGCGCCCAGTAGATATCGACCGGCGTTGCCGCGCGCCGGAGAATGGCGCGGATCGGCATGTCGGTTTCGGGGCCGTCCGCTTCCGCGGCGGCCAGAACGTCCTTCTTGCCCTGACCTTCGATATGCAGCACCAGAAGGCGGGCATCCTGAAGGCTGGCGAAGGTGAAGGTGAGGCGGGTTTCGCCGGCACCCTCGGCTTCCATGGTGATCACGCCGCGTGGCGTCTCTGCCGAGATCGCCTCGGCGAGATTGTTGCCGCCGGGGAAGAACGAGGCGGTATGGCCGTCCGTTCCCATGCCAAGAATGACGACATCGAACGGTGCGCCGAGCGAAGCGGCATCGGATGATACGAGCTTTGCAGCCTCTTGCGCGCTGCCGGCTTCCCGGTAGAGCGGCAGGAAGCCCGCAGCCTTCGCCTTGTCCTGCAACAGGTTCTCGGAAACCAGCTGATGGTTGGAGCGCGGATTGTCAGCCGGCACGAAACGTTCGTCGACCAGCGTCACCGTCACCTTGGCCCAATCGATGTCGCGGTCGGACAGCGCCTTGAAGAAGGCCTTCGGGGTCGAGCCGCCGGAGACCGCGATGTTCGCCTTGCCGCGGGCCGAGATCGCTTCGGCAAGCGTGGCGGAAACCGTGTCCGCCAAGCCTTCGGCCAAATCGGCGCCGTCCTTGAATTCATGCAGTCTCGCGCTCATCGGCCTTCCTTAGGATTCATGCCAGGTGCGGCCGTCGCGCTCGATGAGAGCAATCGATTGGCTCGGCCCCCAGGTGCCGGCGGTATAGCCCTGTGCCTGCTGGCCGGTCGCTTCCCAGGCCTTCAGGATCGGGTCGATCCAGCGCCATGCGGCTTCCACTTCGTCGCGGCGCATGAAGAGCGTCTGGTTGTTCCTGATAACGTCGAGCAGCAGGCGCTCATAGGCGTCGGCGTTGCGGGCGTCGAAGGCTTCCGCGAAGCTCATGTCGAGCGAGACATTGCGCAGGCGCATGCCGCCCGGACCCGGGTCCTTGATCATCAGCGACTGCTTGACGCCTTCATCCGGTTGCAGGCGGATGATGAGCTGGTTGGCTTCGATGCGGCCCGCCGAGGGATCGAAGATCGAATGCGGGATCGGCTTGAAGGTGATGACGATCTCCGACATGCGGGCGGCAAGGCGCTTGCCGGTGCGGATGTAGAAGGGCACGCCCGCCCAGCGCCAGTTACCGATCTCGGCCTTGATGCCGACAAAGGTTTCGGTGTTGGAAACGCCGCCGTCCAGCTCTTCGAGATAGCCCTTGACCGGGCCGCCGGCCGAAGCACCGGCGCGGTACTGGCCGCGCACCGTCAGGCGCTCGACATTATATTGGTCGATCGGCTTCAGCGCGCGCAGCACTTTCAGCTTCTCGTCGCGCACGGCTTCCGCGTCCATTGAGGAGGGCAC
>NZ_CAMLFY010000222.1 GCF_946479415.1 uncultured Shinella sp.
TCCTTCACCTCGTTGATGATGTCGATGCAGAGCTGCTTGCCTTCCTTCTTCTGGTCCTGCGCGCCTTCCAGGCGTGCGATGACGGAATCGGGAATGTGGATGCCCGGCACGTTGGAGCGGATCCACTTTGCCGTCTTGGCCGAAGCCATCGGGCCGACACCGACGAGGATGTAGCATTTCTCGTGCAGGCCGAGATCGCGCACCTTTTTCATGTATTCGCGGAACATCGGCACGTCGAAGCAATACTGGCTCTGCACGAACTGCGCGCCGGCCTCGATCTTCTTGGCAAGGCGATAGGGACGGAAGTCGTAGGGCGGGGCGAAGGGGTTGATCGCCGCGCCAAGGAAGACTTTCGGCGGCGTCGTCAGCTTGCGGCCGGACAGGAACTTCGAATTGTCGCGCATGATGCGCACGGTTTCGAGCAGCGACATGCAGTCGAGGTCGAAGACGGGCTTGGCGCCCGGCTGGTCGCCGGCCTGCACGCCGTCACCGGTCAGGCACATGATGTTGCACACACCCATGGCAGCGGCGCCGAGAACGTCGCCCTGGATGGCGATGCGGTTCTTGTCGCGGCAGGCTATCTGCATGATCGGCGCATAGCCCATGCGGGTCAGAAGCGCGCAGATGCCGACGGAGGACATATGGCAGTTGGCGCCCGAAGCATCGACCGCGTTGATGCCATCCACCCAGCCGTCGAAGATCGCGGCGCGCTCGTAGACGTCTTCCGGATTGGCGCTGTCGGGCGGGTTCAGCTCGGTTGTAACGGCGAATTCGCCGCGGCGCAGCACGCGCTCCAGCCGGCCCATGGAGGAGTGGCCGGGCAGGGGATCGAGCGGCAGATGCGGACCGAGCGGGTTTTCATCGAGATGCGCCATGGCTCAGGCGTCCTTTCCGGCATTGGCAGCCGCTTCCTTGGCGGCGGCGGCTTCGGCCGTCACGCGCAGCCAGGAGGAGGTTTCGCGCAGCGACTGGTTCACCGGCTTCTGCACGTTCATGATCGCATCACCCTTCGCCATGTTCTGGGAGCCCTTCCAGGCCTGGACCCAGACGCAGGGCATATCCGGTTCGACTTCGCAATTGCCGTTGGCACGCACGCCGCCGCAGGGGCCGTTGCGCAGCTGCTTGGGACAGTTCATCGGGCAGGACATGCCCGTGGACGACAGCGCGCACTGGCCGCACATGCGACAGTCGAAGAGAAAGCCCTTCACATGCTTCTCGACGAAGGTGATGGGGCGCTCGATGCGCTGGTAGCCGAAGAGCTTCCAGACGGGATGCAGGAGAAGGAAGACTTCCGCGAAACGGTGGTAGAACCACTCGAAGAAGCGGGAATGGCGCACGGCCCAGAGGCGGATCGTGTATTTGTGGCGCGAACGGCGGTTCGGCGACACGCCTGATGGCGTGAAGGCGCCGGTGGCGGCCTTCTTGGCGGGCGCGGCATTGCCGGGCTTCTGGACGGCGTCAGCCATTGTCGCGGCCCCCGGCCTTGACGAGTGCGACGAGCCGCTCACGGTCATAGGCGGCTTCGAGTTCGGCGGCGGCCTTGTCGGCCTCGGCTTCGAGATCGTCGGAAACCGGCGTCGGCTCGGCCTTGCGCCATTCGGCGAGGTAGTCGTCCGTCTCGGCCGCGCCCGTGCGCATGGCGCACATGTCGATCGCCTCGGTGAAGCGCAGCGAGAGCTCCCGCTTGGCGTTCGTGCGGCCCTTCTTGATGATGACCTGGGCGGGGATGTCGCGCCAGTAGACGATGATGCGGTCTGCCATGTCAAAATTCTCCTCGCGCTGACAATGCGATCTTGCTGCGTCGCGGGCTTCACCCGCCACGACTGCCCCATGCTTAAAAACGACGCGGGATTTGACTGTCCAGAGGATTTACCAGATGCCGCGGGTCACACCGTTCCAGAGCCACGTCCAGATCGGCGGATGATACCATTGTCGCGAGGGTGCGGCTATTTTCAAGGGCTTGAGGTTGCCGGTGACGGCATCTTCCATGGCTTTGACGATGATGCCGGTCGAAGCGGCCACCTGAAGCAGCGGATAGGTGTGCATCGTGTCGCGTTTGGAAGGTTTGAGGCGCTGCTGATAGAGCGTATCGCCGGTATCGACACCCGCATCGACGAGATGCACCGTGCCGCCGAAATTCTCCTCATCACGATGGATGCGCGACCAGTAACCGCCCTGCAAACCGCGATATTGGGGAATGATGCCGGCGTGGAAATTGAGGACGGGGCAGGTGATGCGGGCGAGCGTTTCCGCTTTCACCATGCGGCAGCTGAAGAGCAGCAGCGCCACCGGGCGGATTTCGTCGAGCGCCTTGAAAAGCTCAGGGCTGTTGGCGGAGGAAATGTTGATGCGGGGAATTGTCGGGTCGATCTCGGCGCTTACGCCGAATTCCTCACGGATTTCCGCAGCTCGCTTCCGGGTGAAGCGCTTGCCGTATCGCGAGACGACCATCGTGGCAAGCTGGCCGATCGCCTGCACCCAGCCGAGTTTTTTCGCCCGCCTGGCGACGAAGAGCTTCTTCGATTCGGGCTGCTCGACGATGATGACGAGGTTCGGGAAGGTGGCCCTGACGGCGTTGACGATGATTTCCGGGTTGTGGCCTGATTGGATCAGCATCGCCACCGGTTCCGTCCGCGTCGTCAAGTCAGTCATATATGTAGGCCCCCGCCATTCTTTGGCGTGCATCATGGCGGTGAGGGCTTAGGAAGCCGTAACCGAGGCGGGGATTTTTCGCGCAAGGCTAAGAATTGGTAAGTCAGCGTGCCCGGAGCAGCTCGCCCGTCAGGTCGCCATAGCCGGTGAAGCGGTATTCATAGGCGAGGCCGAGATAGTCGGCGGCGTCTTTCGCCTTCTGCTGCAGACCCTCGTCCTCGATCTGCGAGAGATAGACGACCTTGGTGTAGTTGCCGAAATACATGTCCTTCAGCTGCGGGTGCCGGTCGAGACCGAGCGGCTCGATGACGAAGGCTCGGAACTGGCGGGCAAGGAAATCCGTGAGGAAGAAGGAGGTGACGTCGTCGTCCTTTGCCGCAAAGGCCTCGTTGCCGGCAAAGAAGGAATAACAGTGCGGCCCGGCAATGCGCTCGACGCCCTCGCGTTCGCAGACCTTGTCGAGCAGGCCGCCCGTGCCGCAATCCGCATAGCCGACGAAGATGCGCGAAAACCCTTCCGCCCGCGCTTCCGAGATCGCCTGTTCGACGCCGGGCGCGATCTTTTCCGGATGGGCGTGCCAGATGGCGGGAAGACACTGGAGGTCGATATGGGAAAGGCCGTTGGTGTCGCGGATGGCCAAGACCTCGCGGGCGATGGCGCCGCAGGCGATCACGCGAACTTTTTCGGCTTTCGTGCGTTCAGGGCTTGGACTTCCAAGCCGAAGTTCTGCGTCAACCACATCCATGAAGAGGGACTCCGACCATGACTGGCACAAACCTGACCAAGATCAGCATCGTTCTCGCAGCGCTTGTCGCGCTCAGCGCCTGCGGCAACACCATTCGCGGCATGGGTCGGGATACGGCTAACGCCGTGGATGCGACGCAGGATGCCGGCCGCAGCGTAGAAAAGGCTGCAAACTAAACGTCGTGAGCCGACGGCGCCGATTCAAGACCGGCGCCGTCGAATGTCATGATCAGCCGGCAAGCATGTTGTGCTTGCGCTTCATGAATTCCTTGGCGGTTTCCACCGCTACCGCGGCGTCGCGGCAGTAGGCGTCGGCACCGACGGCCTTGCCGAATTCCTCGTTGAGCGGCGCGCCGCCGACGAGAACGACGTAATCGTCGCGCAGGCCCTTTTCCTTCATCGTGTCGATGACGACCTTCATATAGGGCATGGTGGTCGTGAGCAGGGCTGACATGCCGAGAATGTCGGGCTGCTCGCGCTCGATGGCTTCCAGGTAGTTCTCGACCGGGTTGTTGATGCCGAGGTCGATGACGTCGAAGCCGGCGCCTTCCATCATCATGCCGACGAGGTTCTTGCCGATGTCGTGGATGTCGCCCTTGACGGTGCCGATGACCATCTTGCCCTGCTT
>NZ_CAMLFY010000223.1 GCF_946479415.1 uncultured Shinella sp.
ACACAATAGTGCGGCGGGCGCGGGAAATCGGCTCCAGAGGCGAATTTCGCAAGGAAAGGCTGGATATCCGGCGCGGCCCATTGTAACAGGTGTCGCTGAAGCGGGTCATGCAAATGCCTCAATTCGCCGACAGGAGAGCGCACGACTGACCCACGCCAGAGGGGCTTGGAGGAGCGTCGTTGCTCCGGCACAGGATTTTCAGGAGACCGAACTCGTATGATCTTCACATCGAACCTCATCAAGCGGACCGTGCTTTCCGCTTTCGCCGCGTCGGTTGCCCTGGCGGCGGCTCCTTCCGTATCCCAGGCTCAGCAGGCCGCACCGCCGAAGGGCTGGTTCAAGGTCTGCACCAAGCAGGAAGACAATGACGTCTGCATCGTGCAGAACCTGCTGACCGCAAGCAGCGGCCAGCTGATCACGGCTGTCGGCCTCATCACCGTCACCGGCAAGACCAACCGCAAGATCATGCAGGTCTCGGTTCCGAGCGCACGCCTCATCCCGCCGGGCATCCAGATGCAGATCGACGGCGGCAAGGGCCTGAAGCTCGATTACGCCATCTGCATGCCCGACAAGTGCGTCGCTGAAGTGCTGCTCACCGACCAGATGATCGCAAGCCTCAAGAAGGGCGGCGAGCTGGTCCTCACCTCGATCAACTTCCAGCGCGCGCCTAACCCGATCAAGATGTCGCTCGAAGGCTTCACGGGCGTGTTCGACGGCGAGCCGATCGAACAGTCCAAGCTCGAAGAGCGCCAGCGCCTGCTGCAGGACGAAATGCAGAAGAAGGCCGAGGAAGCCCGCAAGAAGCTGGAAGACGCCCAGAAGGCGGCCAAGAGCCAGTAAGCGTCACGCTTCATCCCAGATATAGAAAACCCGGCCAGTGGCCGGGTTTTTTGTTGTCTGATCTCCGGGGGACCGGTCAGTGGAAAACGCCGGTTTCTTCCTTCCAGCGATAATGCCCCTGGTCGGCATCCATCAGCGCCCGGACTTGCGGGTGACGAATGGGCTGACCGCTCTCGTCCGCCACAAGGTTCTGCTCGGAGACATAGGCGACATATTCGCTGTCCTCGTTCTCGGCGAACAGGTGATAGAAGGGCTGATCCTTCGACGGGCGGATTTCGGCCGGAATGGCGTTCCACCATTCCTCCGTATTGGCGAATTCCGGATCGACATCAAAGACCACGCCACGGAAGGGAAAGACCCGGTGGCGGACGATGTCGCCGATGGCAAATTTTGCGTTACGCATCTTCATGGCGTACCTACCTTTCCCTTTATATTTGGGTAATTGCGCAGAAACATCAATAGTTCCACCCCTGTCACACGTCTTTCATAGACGGGTGTGGCGCTTGCGCCTCCAGCGGTTTCGGCGTACCTCGAAGAACAGCATCTCAGGCGGATCGGGCGGCATGAACAATCAGTGGGGCAGGAGCGGCAACGGACAGACCTCGGGCGGCGGCGGCATTGGCGGCATCCTGTTTGCCGTCGTCATCAGCCTGGCGCTCGGTGGCGCCGCCGGCTACGGCGCGTTCCGCATGATGGACGGCGCGGTGCCATCTGGTGAAATCGAAGCACGCGACCGGCGCATCGCCGATCTCGCCAGGGAGCTCGATACACGCGCGTCGCAAGTCGAGGAGAACGGCCAGCGGGCGCAGGCGCTGACCGAAGAAAACGGTGCCCTCAAGCGCCAGATCGAGGCGCTCAAAAGCAATACGGACGCTTCCGAAGCGGCCAAGGCCGTTGCCGACAACGTGCGCCTGACCCGCGATGTCGTGCCGAAACTCGAAAACGATCTGGAGCTTGCAGCCCAGCATATCGCTGATGCCGAGGCGCTGAAGAAACGCGCGGAGGAAGCCGTGCTTGACCGCGAGCGCCAGCTTTCGCTGCAATCGGATCAGATCGCGCGGCTGGAAAAGGCGCTGGATCAGGCCCGCAACACGCAGAGCTCGGCGCAAAGTGCCGAAACCGAGCGTCTCGAGGGGGAGGCCGATACGCTACGACGCGACCTCGAAGAGGCTCAGCGCGCGCAGGACAGGCTCCGCAAGCAGGATATTCCGGCGCTGCGCGAAACGATTGCGGCGAAGGACAAGGAAATCACGACGCTCACCGATCGCAACGCCGCGCTGGCCCTGCGGATCGACGCCCTGGAGGCCGCCGCAAAACCGAACGGACAAAAGGACGCCGGAACCAAACCGGAACTGGACAATGCCAAGCCTTCCGATGGTGCCAAGCCGGCAGAGGGACGCAACCCGCGCAATGCCGCGCTAGTGGCCGAAGCAATGCAGGGCACACCCGGCCTCGACCGCCTGAGCGGCGATCAACGCGATCAGCTTGAGCGCACGCTGGTGTCGGGCGAATGTGTCACCAATGCGCTGAGTGGCGTGTTCAAACGCATACCGGTTCTGGCGCTGCGCAACCTGATGCGCGATCTCGACAGCGACTGCTAGTTTATACGGGCGTCAAGCGCCTGATTTGGGAGGGAGATTTCGATGAAGCGATCTGTTCTGGCGGCCGCGCTCGGCCTTGCGCTTTCCGTCGGCGGCGCAGCCTCGCAGAGTTTCGAGCGCAACATCATGACCGGCGGCCCGCAGGGCACCTATATCAAGATCGGCCGCGACATCGCAGCGCTCGGTGCCGAATGCGGCCTGAACCTCAATGTGGTGGAAAGCGCCGGTTCGCTGGAAAACTTCGTCGGCGTGCGCAACCGCCGCAACACGCAGTTCGGCATCGTGCAGAGCGATGTGCTGGAATATCTGAAAACCTTCGAGGCGAACGACCCGGAGGTGCAGAAAGCGGTCAAGGGCGTGCGCATCATGTTCCCGCTCTACAATGAGGAAATCCACGTTCTGGCGCGCAAGGACATTGCCGGCATGAAGGATCTCGTGGGCAAGAAGATCGCCGTCGGCAAGAAGGATTCGGGCACCTTCCTGACCGCCACGCTCATCATGGACATCCTCCAGGTGAAGGCCGGCGAGCGGCTCGATATCAACCCGGACGAGGCGCTGCCAAAGCTGCTTTCCGGCGAGATCGACGCCTTCTTCTACGTCGCTGGTGCGCCCGCATCGCTCTTCACCAGCACCACGATCGACAAGGCGAAATTCCACCTTCTGCCGATCACCGAAGCGCCGCTGCTGGCGACCTACACGCCGTCGCGTATCGAGGCCGGCACCTATTCCTTCCAGGATCAGCCGGTCGATCTCATCGCGGTGAAAGCCGTGATGATGACCTACGACTACGATATCAAGCGCAATGCCTATCACCGCGACAGCTGCAAGACGGTCGCCGACTTTTCCAATCTCATCATCACCGGCCTCGACAAGCTGAAGACGACGGGGCATCCGAAGTGGAAGACCGTCGATCTCACCGCGCTGCCGCCCGGCTGGCAGGTCGGCGTCTGCGTGAAGGCCGGCATGGCGATGGACTACAAGCCAAGCTGCAAACCGGCTGCCGGAGCCGCCTCCACGACGACGGACGATTCCAACGAGGAATATCTCAACCTGTTGAAGAAGCGGCTGCAGCCATAACGTTCCGGCTTCATCGGCAAACAAAAAACCCGGCCACTGGCCGGGTTTTTCGTCGTCTTGGGAAGCCTCCCGCCCGAAGGCGGGAGGAGTGCTGGCCGATCAGGCCGAATAGTACATGTCGAATTCGACCGGGTGCGGCGTCATTTCGAAACGCATGACTTCGACCATCTTCAGCTCGATGTAGCTGTCGATCTGGTCGTCATCGAAGACGCCGCCGGCCGTCAGGTACTTGCGGTCCTTGTCGAGGCTTTCCAGCGCTTCGCGCAGCGAGCCGCAGACCGTCGGGATCTTCTTCAGTTCCTTCGGCGGCAGGTCGTACAGGTCCTTGTCCATGGCCTTGCCGGGATGGATCTTGTTCTTGATGCCGTCGAGGCCGG
>NZ_CAMLFY010000224.1 GCF_946479415.1 uncultured Shinella sp.
GGACCGCCGCCCACAACCCCCCGTCTCCCCGGCCCGATCTGCCGTCCCGCGCCGGTTTCCCCCGCGGTCGCGCGCGGCGGCGGGGGCGGCGACACCGCCGCCACGCCGCCGGATTTTTCGTTTGCGTCAGGCCTTGGCGGGAATTTCGAGGCCCTTCTGGCTTGCCGGGCGGGCGACACAGCGCGCCACCCAGTTCATGACGGCGGGGAAATCGGCATAACCCAGCGCTTCGCGGCCGCCATAGAAGATGTCGGCACCGCGGATCCACGGGAAGGTCGTGATGTCGGCGATGGTGTATTCGTCACCCATGATCCACTGGCGATCTTTCAGCCGCTCTTCGAGAATGGAGAGCAGGCGCCGCGATTCCTCGCGGTAGCGCTCGGCGGGATAGGGATTGTTGGCGACCTTGTCGGCGGCAAACTTGTGGAAATGGCCGAACTGGCCGAACATCGGCCCGACGCCGCTCATCTGGAACATCACCCAGGCCAGCGTCTCGTAGCGCCCGGCGGTATCGGCCGGGATCAGCTTGCCGGTCTTCTCCGCGAGATAAACGAGGATCGCGCCCGATTCGAAGAGGCCGATCGGCTTGCCGTCAGGACCGTTGGGATCGATGATCGCCGGAATGCGGCCGTTCGGATTGAGCGAAATGAACTCCGGCGACTTCACGCCATCAGGCCCGAACTCGATGCGATGCGGCTCATAGGCAAGACCGAGTTCTTCCAGAGCAATCGCCACCTTCACGCCGTTCGGCGTCGGCAGCGAATAGAGCTGGAGGATCTCGGGGTTCTTGGCGGGCCATTTCTGGGTGATGGGGAAGGCGGACAGATCGGACATGAAAGCTCCTTGGTGTAGGAGTTCACAGATAGGGCGCTAGACCCGATGATGTCAGGTGCCGACGAAAACTTTCCTGGCTGAAAGGGCGCGCCTCAGAGCGCGCCGCGTACCGCTTCGATGATCTCGGCCACCACAGCGTTGCCTTCATGTTCGGCCTTGCGGGCGCGCACGAGGCAGGCTTCCGATTTCAGGATCACGCCATCGGACAGGATCTTCAGGTGGTTGGCGACCAGTGTCGAGCCCGTCGAGGTGATGTCGACGATGATGTCGGCCGAGCCGGAGGCCGGCGCACCCTCGGTGGCCCCCAGGCTTTCGACGATGCGGTAGAGCTGGATGCCGTGATTGCCGGAGAAGAACTGCTGGGTCAGCCGCCAGTATTTGGTGGCGATCGTCAGGCGGCGGCCGTGGCGGGCGCGGAAATCGGCGGCGACGTCGCCGAGATCGGCCATTGTATCGACATCCAGCCAGATTTCCGGCACGGCGACGACGACGTCGGCATGGCCGAAGCCGAGGCGGGCGCAGAATTCGACGCGGGCATCGGCTTCCGCCAGCCCCTCGCGCACGAGGTCTTCGCCGGTCACGCCGAAATCGACGGTGCCATTGGCGATCTCGCGGGAGATTTCGGAGGCAGAGAGAAAGGCGATTTCGATATCGTCGCGGCCTTCGACACGGCCGCGATAGGAGCGGTCATTGCCGACGGCTGTTACGGTGAAGCCGGCGCG
Source organism: uncultured Shinella sp. (assembly GCF_946479415.1). The sequence goes on from NZ_CAMLFY010000224.1 coordinate 1,557, forward strand.
GGCGAGCACGGCGGAACTGTCTTCCTTCATGCGCCCCTTCGAGGGCAGGCCGATGGTGATGGTCATGCGGCTTGCCCCTTGACGCTTGCGATGCGGTCGAGCCAGAGCGAGAAGCCGACGGCCGGAATGCGTTCTTTCGCGCCGAGCAGCGTCAGCAGCCGGTCGAAGCGGCCGCCGCCGGCCAGCACCAGCGCGTCACCCTCCGGCGCGATCTCGAAGACGAGGCCGGTATAGTAGTCGAGCGGGCGGCCGAAGGCCGCACGGTAGGTGATCTCAGCCGGATCGACGCCGGTCTCGCTGAGTGCCGCAACGCGGCTTTCGAAGCGGGCGAGTGCCGCGCCAAGCGACAGGCCGGCCTTGTCGGCGAAGGCGGCGAGCGCCCTGGGCGCGTCAGCAAGGCTCAGTTCCAGCGCCAGGAATTCCTTGAGCAGCGCGAGCGTGCGGCCGTCGAGGCGGGTGTTGGCGAGCTCCATCTTTTCGCGCAGGCGGCGCGCGATATCGGCCGGGCTGCGGCTGGCATTGGTGGAATAGCCGGTCGCTTCCATCGTCTCGTCGATATGGGCGATCAGCCGCGCCTCGTCGTCGAGCGTGCCGAAAATGGCAAGGCGCTCGACCTCCGGGCCGAAGGTGCCGGATGGGGCGGGATTGGAGAGATCGGCCATCAGCTTCTGCAGCTGCGCCTGGTTGCCGAAGGCATGGACCAGCCGCTTCTGCCAGCCGGCCGGCAGGCCGCAGGCGGCAACGACCGCCTCGAAGACCGACTGGTCGCCGAGCATGACGGAGAGTTTGCGGCCCGGCAGGCGGTTCTTCAACACGGCCAGCGCATCGTGCACGGCACGCGCATCGGCGCGGGCGACATCGGGATCGCCGAGGTCTTCGATACCGGCCTGATAGAACTCGTTCGAACCCTCGCGGCGCTGGCGGAAGACTTCGCCGAGATAGGCATAGCGCTTCGGCGTGCCGGTGGCGGTTTCGATATGGCGCAGGCAGACGGGAATGGTGAATTCGGGGCGCAGGCACAGGCTCTTGCCCGTCTCGCTCTCCGTCATGAAGATGCGCCGCCGCAGGTCCTCGCCCGCCATGTCGAGGAAGGGTTCCGCCGGCTGGATGACCGGCGTATCGACGCGCTCCGTGCCGAGCTTTTCGAGGTCGGCGATCAGGTCGGGCGCGAAGGTGGGGAGGTTGATCAGAGGCATCAGCGGCCACCCCCCTCTGCGAAGAAGGCACGGACAAAGACCCCCTCTGCCTGCCGGCATCTCCCCCACAAGGGGGGAGAAAGGCTGGCAGCAAGCTCCTCCAGAGCTATTGGCCGACGAGCGTGCCGCACTGTAAGCCCCTCCCCCTTGTGGGGAGGGGTTGGGGAGGAGTTTTCAAGCCTGCGACGAGACGGCTGGAACGGCACGTTCATCACCCTTGACGTGCCCGGTCTTCGGCCTGTGCGGCGAGGATTTCACGCACCTTGGCGACCAATTCGCCTTCGGGCACGGAAACCTGCGCCACGCGGGCTTCACGCCAGGTCGTGTTGTCCTCGATCTCGCCGGAAAGGCGCTTGCCCTCGATCAGGTCCTTGATCTGCACGAGGCCTTCGGCACGCTCATCGCCGCCCTGGATGATGGCGACGGGGGCGTTGCGGCGGTCGGCATATTTCAGCTGGTTACCGAACTTCTTCCAGTTGCCCTGGTACATTTCGGCGCGGATGCCGGCGGCGCGCAGTTCCTGCGTGAAGCGCTGGTAGCGGCCCATGCTCTCGATATCGCCGTCCATGACGGTGACGAGAACGGGCGCGACCACCTCTTCGGCGCCGAGCTTGCCGAGGTTCTTCAGCGCCGTCATCAGGCGCGAGACGCCGATGGAGAAGCCCGTGGCCGGCACCGGCTGGCCCATGAAGCGCGAGACGAGACCGTCATAACGGCCACCGCCGCCGACCGAACCGAAGACGACCTTCTCGCCCTTCTCGTTGGTGACGGCGAATTGCAGCTCGGCTTCGAAGACGGGGCCGGTGTAATATTCGAGGCCGCGCACGACGGAGGGATCGATCTTGATGCGATCCGAACCGTAGCCCGCCGAGGTGACGAGGTGGCCGATCTGGTTCAGTTCCTCGACGCCTTCGCCACCGCGCGCGCTGCCTTCCATGAGCTTGGCGAGGTCGGCAGCACTTTCGGCGTAATCCTTGATGCCGACGAAGAAGAGGACCTTCTCGATCTGGTCGCTGGCCAAGCCGGCGC
>NZ_CAMLFY010000225.1 GCF_946479415.1 uncultured Shinella sp.
CTTGCCGATCTCCCCCCTTGTGGGGGAGATGCCCGGCAGGGCAGAGGGGGGTGAAACATTTCCACCTCTGAGGCCATCGGGTTTGCCGCGCCGTTGCCACCCCCCTCTGTCGCCTTCGGCGACATCTCCCCCACAAGGGGGGAGATCGCGTGGCGTTTGCCGCCCCGCGTTTTCTCCACGCCTTCGATGAGAGAGAGGGGGGTGCTCATCGCGGCATCCACCAGCCGGTGCGGGCGCCAATATGCATGTTGAGCGTCTTGGTCTCTGTATAATCCTCCACCGCGTGGCGGCCGAGCTCGCGGCCGAGGCCGGACTGGCGATAACCGCCGAAGGGCAGTTCGGACGCGCCGTCCATGAAGGTATTCATCCAGACGGTGCCGGCGCGCACCTTGCGGCCGATCGTCAGGCACGTATCGAAATCCCGGCTCCAGACGCCGGCCGACAGGCCGTAGTCGATGGCGTTGGCAATGCGGATCGCCTCTTCCGTCGTCTCGAAGGTCAGCACCGAGAGAACGGGGCCAAAAACCTCTTCGCGGGCGACGGCCATGTCCGGCTGCACGCCGGAGAGGATGGTCGGCGCCATGAACTGGCCGAGGCCGAGATCGAGTGCGCCGCCGCCAAGCGCCACGGAAGCGCCGGCCTTGGAGGCGCCATCGACATAGGTGCCGATCTTTTCGAGATGCTGCGGCGTGATGATCGCGCCGACCTGCGTCGTCGGATCGAGCGGATCGCCGACCTTGACCTTCTTTGCCAGTTCGGCGATGCGGGCCGTTACGTCCTCGGCAATCGATTTGTGCAGGATCAGCCGCGAACCGGCATTGCAGCATTCGCCGGCATTGAAATAGGCGCCGAACACGGCGGCATCGATGAAGGCGTCGAGATCGGCATCGGGGAAGACGATCTGCGGGTTCTTGCCGCCAAGTTCCAGCGAGACCTTTTTCAGCGTCTGCGCCGCATTGGCCATGGTGAGGCGGCCGACGCCGGTGGAGCCGGTGAAGGAGACCATATCGACATCAGGGTGGGTGGTCATCGGCGCGCCGACTTCCGGGCCGGTACCGGTGACGATGTTGACGACGCCGGCCGGCACGCCGGCCTCGATGAGGATTTCGCCAAGCACGAGCGTGGAACCGGAGGTGAGTTCCGATGGCTTGACGACGGTCGTGCAGCCGGCGGCGAGCGCGAAGGGCAGCTTCTGGCTGACGATGAGGAAGGGGAAATTCCAGGGTGTGATGATCGAGACGACACCGATTGCCTCGCGCAGCACGACGCCGAGCGTGCCGTCGCCGAGCGTGTTGTAGCTTTCGCCGTGCAGGTCGCGGGCAAGCGCCGCGGCATAGCGCCAGATATCGACGGCGCCGCCCAGTTCACCCTTGGCCTGGCTGATCGGCTTGCCGCTTTCGATGCAGTCGAGGAAGGCGAGCTCATCGGCGCGGGCGGCGATGAGGTCGGCGGCCTTGAGCAGGATGTTGGAGCGCTCGGCGCCCGTCATGTTGGGCCACGGGCCATTGTCGAAGGCCTTGCGGGCCGCCGCGATGGCGCGCTCGGCATCGGCTTTGCTGCCGGTCGGGTAGCGGCTGACCACGACGCCATGGCCGGGAGCGACGCGTTCGAGTGCGCTGCCGGAACCTTCCGTCCAGACGCCTTCGATCAGCATGCGGAAATCGCGTGCCTTGAAATTGTCGAGCGCCTTGGGTTTCACAAACGCGGTCATTACCAGTCTCCCTTGAAGTCTGCGGGGCGTTTTCCGGTGAAGGCGGCAACGCCTTCCTTCAGGTCCCCGGTCTTGGCGACGAGGATCGAGCCGAGGGCCTCCACCGCCGCACCATTGTCTTCGCCGTTCGCTACCGCGATCATCAGCTTTGAAATTTCCGTTGCCGCCGGCCCGCGTGCCACGATGCGCGCCGCATAGGTCTTTGCGGCCTCCAGGACCGTCCCCGTTTCAACGACCTGATCGACGATCCCCAGCGTCTGTGCCTCGTCGGCTGTCAGCACCTCGCCGCCGATGAGCATGCGGCGCACGGCCTGCGCGCTAAACCGCTTGACCAGCCGCTGCGTGCCCGACCAGCCGGGCACCATGCCGAGGCCGGCTTCCGGCAGGCCAATCTTCACATGGCGCTCGGCGATACGGATATCCGCTGCTGCCGCCAGCTCCAGCCCGCCGCCCAGCGCATGGCCGTTGACGGCGGCAATCAGCGGCATGCGCAGCGTCGCCAGCCGTTCGAAGACACGGTGGCCGAAGCGCACCCAGGCATGGCCGAATTCATTGGCCTCCATGCCGGCCCAGGCGCGGATATCGCCACCGGCTGAAAAGGCCTTGCCTTCGCCGGTCAGGATGGCGACGCGCACGCCGGCATTGGCTTCGACGTCGTCGCAGGCGGCGGAAAGCTCCTTCAGCATATCGATATCGAAGGCATTCGCCTTTTCCGGCCGCGCGACGGTGATCGTTGCGACTAAGCCTTCGACGGAAATGCGGATGCGCGGCTCAGCCATGGTTGGCTCCCAGCTTCAGCGGCGCCTTTTGCGGCAGCGTCAGGCCGATCGGCGCATCCGTGAACAGCGCGGCATCCATGACTTTCAGATCCGGTGAGACGATGAGGTCGAATTCCGACTGGTCGAGGATATGCGCCTGGAGATCGACGCCCGGCGCGATCTCGGTGAGCACGATGCCCTCGGGCGTCAGCTTCAGCACGCAACGCTCGGTGACATAGGTGATGTCCTGTCCCTGCGCCACGCCGCGCGGACCGGAGAAGGTGACATGCTCGACCGCATTGACCAGCTTCTTCAGCTTGCCTTCCTTCTCGATCACCAGCTTGCCGTTCTCGATGCCGAGCTTGGCGCCGGCATTGAACATGCCGGAGAAGACGATCTTCTTCGCCCGCGCCGTGATGTCGACGAAGCCGCCGCAGCCCGCCGTCACATGCGGCCGGAAGGAAAGCTTCGAGACATTGACCGAGCCGTCCTTGCCAATCTCCAGGAAGGAGAGCAGGGAGGCATCGAAGCCTGCACCCTGGAAATAGGTGAACTGGTAAGGCGAGGGCATGAACGCATCGGCATTGGAGGCGCAGCCGAAGGCGAAATCGAGCAGCGGCACACCGCCGACGGCGCCCTGTTCGATGACCCAGGTGACGGCGCCATGCAGGCCTTCTTCCATCAGGATGCGCGGCACGTTGGCGGAAATGCCGAAACCGAGATTGACGGCGCTGCCGGATTCCAGTTCCTGCGCCACACGGCGGGCGATGACCTTCTGGATGTTGAACTCGGGCACGCGGAAGCTGTCGAGCGGCCGGAAGATTTCGCCGGAGATGGCGGGGTCGTAGAGCGTCTGTGTCGTCTGCTTCTGCTCCGGATCGACCACCACGTAATCGACCAGCACGCCGGGCACGCGCACGTCATGCGGCTTCAGCGAGCCTTCCTTGGTGATGCGCTTGACCTGAGCGATGACGATACCGCCATTGTTGCGGGCGGCGAGCGCCTGGTCGAGGCCGCCGAGATAAGCGCCTTCGTGTTCATAGGTCAGGTTGCCGCGTTCATCGGCCGTGGTGGCGCGGATGATCGCGACCTGCGGGGCAATCGCCTTGAAATAGAGCCAGTCCTCGCCGGCGAAGGTGATCTTCTCGACCACGGGCTCCTGGGATGCTGCCGCATTCATCGCGCAGCCTTCCCGGCGCGGATCGACGAAGGTTTCAAGGCCGACCTTGGTGATGACGCCTGGGCGCTTGGCGGCGGCCTCGCGGTGCATGTCGAACAGGATGCCCGAGGGGATATTGTAGGCCG
>NZ_CAMLFY010000226.1 GCF_946479415.1 uncultured Shinella sp.
GCCGAATGACGGTGACCGAACATTGGCTACTGGATCGAGTGAACCATGGCAGACATTATCATCGCTGTAGATGAGACTAATTTCGAAGAGGAAGTCGTGGCCAGCAGGCTTCCCGTTCTCATCGATTTTTGGGCACCGTGGTGCGGCCCTTGTCGCGCGCTTTTACCTACACTCGAAGCGTTGGCACCAATGTATTCGGACAGCCTGAAGATCGTTAAGATCGATATCGACGAGAGCCCGGCGTTGAAAGAGAAGTTCAACATCCAGTCTATTCCGCAATTATATTTGACGGAGGCGGGTGCGCAGGTTGCGCGCTTGACGTCCCGAACTCGCACGCAGTTGGCGGCCGAACTCGACGAAATCCTTCCGTGAGTCCTGCGGGTATGACCCTTCAAGCTTTTAGCGGCAGTCCGGCTGCGAAGACCGAGATGCTCGAACCGGTGCGGGAACAGTGGAGCGCACGCGCACTGGTGCCGGATGCAAATTTTCACCGGGACACCGACGGTCAGGTGAATTCGATCAGCAGCGCGCTGGCCAAGGCGCAGGATCGCGGTGAATTCGAGCAACGGACCGGCATCCCGGCGGATTTGGCGCAACTCTGTGAACAACTCCTCGTCGCCGGCGTCAGGAAATCCGAAGCGCCAGATACTTCCGTAGGATTTTCTCTCGAAGCAGCCGATGCGGTGTTTGCGTTCGGCATCGAGTGGCTCGATGCCATCCGGCCGGGCGCAGACCTGAGCATGATCGTGCCGCAATTTGCGAGGCACTGCCTCGATCGGCTGCTCAAGCCGGATTTCCCGTTGGCGGTGCACATCGGTCCTGCGCTTCGCGACGTTGGATTTCAAATCCTCACTTTTTGGGATCGCGAACTCGCCGGCGAAAGTACGACGCGTGGCGATTGGCGCGGCGTTCAACGCTTGGCGATGGCTGGCACTGCGAAAGACACCGACGCCTGGGGCTATCGCATCGCGACGTTCATCGAGGCGATCGCGTGGCCGGTTCGATCCGTGTCGCGGGAATTTACCGGGCTGTTTGAGCCGTTTCTGTTCAACTGGCTCATGTACCTCGAAACGGCGTTCATGACCGACGAGGAGCGGATGGATCGTGAGCATCTGCTTCTCGGCTGGAAAGCCATGGCAACCGCGCCACGCGACGAGGTTGGGAATATCGATTTCGACCCGCTGGAATCGCTTCCCGAGTCGGCGCGAGTCATTTCAGCCGACCATATCATCCGGACGATGGACCGGGCGATTGCCGTCCGCGAGGCTGCACGCACGCGCAAGGACGAGGTGCTCCGAGATCAGATGGACACGGTACTTACCCTTATACGTGGTGCCTGAGACATGGGTCGCCTGCTCGATGGGAGGGGCGCATGCCGATGCGCTGACATAGCCTCGACAGCCTCCATTCCTGGCGTATCGACAAGGAATTAGAAGATGAACGCAGATATTATGGCAGTTTCCGATGCGACCTTCGATGTCGAAATAGAACAAAGCAAGCAGCCCGTTCTGATCGATTTCTGGGCACCGTGGTGCGGGCCCTGCATGGCTCTCCTGCCCACAATCGAGGGCCTGGCGTCGGTCTATGGAGACGACCTGAAGGTGGTGAAGGTCAACGTGGATGAGAATCCGCTGCTGACTGAAAAGTTCGGCGTTCAGGGGATTCCGAATCTGACGCTCGTAAAGGATGGCAAGGCCGTCGCACTTCGCGAACGGAGCCGCACCCGCCTAGTCGTGGAAATTGACGGCCTCCTTGGATAGGCGTTGTTTGGCGGTAGCCTCGTCACACGACTGCAGGCGATCGGACGCGCGTTGTCGCGCAAAAACCGCGTGAGTAAAATCGGGATGGTGCCGCAATGAAAGCACAGTGCAACCGTAAGTGGCTAACCGAAGCCATTCGCCGGATCGAGGCGGACTTCAACCGGTCCGCCGACACTCACCTCATCCGCCTGCCGATGCCCAATCATCCTGGCGTCACGCTATATCTGAAAGACGAGAGCAGCCATCCGACCGGCAGCCTGAAACACCGGCTGGCACGCTCGCTCTTTCTCTACGCGCTATGCAATGAGTGGATCGGGCCCGATACCTGCGTGATCGAGGCGTCGTCGGGTTCGACCGCCGTCAGCGAAGCCTATTTTGCCAGGATGCTCGGGCTGCGCTTCATTGCCGTGGTGCCGGCGAGCACCGCGGCTCCCAAGCTCGAGGCGATCGTCTTCCACGGTGGTGAGATCCACACCGTCGACGATCCGCGTACGGTCTACGAGGTCGCGCACCGGCTCGCGGCTGAGACGGGAGGCCATTATCTCGACCAGTTCACCTATGCCGAACGCGCGACCGACTGGCGCGGCAATAACAACATCGCCGAAAGTATTTTTGCGCAGATGGCGCAGGAGGAGCATCCCGTGCCGGCGTGGATCATATGCGGGGCCGGAACCGGCGGCACATCCGCAACGATCGGGCGCTACATTCGCTATCAGCGGCATGCGACGCGGCTGTGCGTCGCGGACCCGGAGCATTCGGTCTTCCACCGTCATTATGCCGACCCTACGGTCACTGCGCTGCCCGAGGGCTGTGCAAGCCGAATCGAGGGCATCGGTCGCCCGCGCGTCGAGCCAAGCTTCGTTCCAGGCGTGATCGATCGGATGATCGCGGTGAGCGACGCGGATTCGATAGGCGCGATGCGTGCTCTCTCGCATATGCTCGGGCGGCGCGTCGGTGGTTCTACCGGTACCAATCTCATCGCTTGTCTTGCCATTGCCGATGAGATCGTCGCCGCAGGGAAAGAGGGCAGCATAGTGACCCTGTTGTGCGACGGCGGCGACCGCTACGCCTGCACATATTATGATGACCTTTGGCTCACGGAACGAATGATCGACTGGGAGCCGGTAGCGGATCGCACGATTGGGGCGCTGTGCGGATAAGCACGACGCTCGTTTCCTGCGCGGCGCCGAAGGCAAAAATTGTCCGTCTGTAACGACGCTTGCTTGCGAAAATAGAAGGGCGACATGCTGGAATTAGACTTCGTTTCCGAGCTCGACATCGAAGCTCCTATCGCCATCGTAGTGAGCGCGATCGACAGCGTGAACGCCGTGGAGGGTTGTTGAGCCGAGTTCGCTACAACGGTGGCTGGCCGAGGCCCGTCGTCGCCACTTCACGGGTAAAGCGGGCGAGATCGTCGAACTTATGGCGGAGACGCCGTCTGCGCTGCGGCCGGTTCTGATCGTTGGCTGCGGCGATGGCGCGTTCGATCTGGCCGGCGCAGCGATCGTGCGGCGGTGGCTCACCGCCTCTGTCGAGACCGGCGCGGTGGTCATCGCAAATGATGGCAGTGCCGAAGTTCGCGCAAAGCTGGCGCGTGGCGCAGCGCTTCGCGTTTCGACCGCTATCGCACCGAACTCAAGCCACAGGATGCGATCTCGCTCAAACGTCTGGCAATCCTCACGCCGTCCGGCGCGATCGAGAAAGCGATTTATCTCAGCCGAGATGATCGCGCTCTGGTCGCTGGCGTCCATTTTGCGCGTGAACTCGTGACCGAGCCGGGGAACATGGTTTACCCCGAAAGCTTCGTCGAACGCTGCCAAAGGCTTTCGGACCTCGGCGTGGAGGTGACGGTCCTCGGCCCTGAAGAAATGGCACCCTCGGGATGAATGCGCTGCTCGGCGTGGCGCGCGGATCGCTCGCCCCCGCGCTTGCTGATCATGCGATGGGATCGGACCGACGGCAGGGAGAAGAGGCCGATCGCTTTCGTCGGAAAGGGCGTGACCTT
>NZ_CAMLFY010000227.1 GCF_946479415.1 uncultured Shinella sp.
GCAAGCAGCGTGAGGCTGCGGAAGGTGACGATCAGCAGCAGCAGGATCGCCAGAAAGCGCGTGAAGAGCGTCGCAAGAAACAGCGCGAGGCGGCTGAAGATCAGCAGCGCGAAGAGGACACGGCCGAGCGGCCGCGTCGCAAGCGCGACGAAGATCGTGAGCGTATCGCCCGGGACCCGTCGCGGACGAACGAAACGATCGAACTGCCGTTCCTCGACGGCGCGGCCGTGCTCGACAGCGACAAGGACTTCGACAACCGCAAGGGCTCACGTGAAGAGCGTCGCCGCAAGCGCGCGGAGGAGCGGGAAAACGTCAAGATCCGTATCCCCGAGTCGGATCGCGATGCGCAGATCGGCTGGGAAGACCGCGACCGCGTGCGCTACGAATCGGGCGAGCGTGAACGTGGCGAACGCCGTGACCGCCGGCCGCGCTATGAAGAGCGGGACGGCTGGCGCGTCGAGCGCGAGGTCGATGATCGCGTCGTGATCAATTTCAACGACGGTATCATCGTGCGTTCCGACGACGGGCGCCGCCTGTCGCGCCGGGCAACGGAGACCTATTACGAGGACCTGCCGCATGGCCGGGTTCGCGAGGTTATCATCCGCCCGAACGGCGACCGGGTCGTGACGATCCGCAGCCGCTACGGCGATGTCATCCAGCGCTCGCGTATCGATCGTTCGGGCACCGAATATGTGATGTTCTATGCGCCGGAAATCGACCGCGACGCACGGCCGACCTTCGTCGATCCCGGCGAGCGCCTGCCGCCGATGCGTCTGACGGTGCCGCTCGACGACTACATCATCGATACCTCGTCCGATGAAAGCCGCGACTATAGCGACTTCCTCGAGCGGCCGCCGGTGGAGCCCGTCGAGCGCGTCTATACGCTGGATGAAGTGAAGTATTCGGCCCGTATCCGCGACAAGGTGCGCCGCATCGACCTCGATACGATCACCTTTGCGACCGGATCATCGGAAATCTCGATGAACCAGGCATCGTCGCTGCGCAAGGTGGCCGAGGCGATGAACAAGGTGCTGGACAAGGATCCGGGCGAGACCTTCCTGATCGAAGGGCACACGGATGCCGTCGGGTCGGACGAATCGAACCTCGTGCTTTCGGACGAGCGTGCCGAGGCCGTCGCCAACGTCCTGACCGACGTCTACGATATCCCGCCGGAAAACCTTGCCACGCAGGGTTACGGCGAGCGGTTCCTGAAGATCGACACGGATGGTCCCGAGCAGCTCAACCGCCGCGTCACCATCCGCCGCGTCACGCCGCTGGTAAAGCCGGTCGCCATGGCCGAGTGATCGGACGAGGCTGAACAATGAAAAAGGCCGCGGGAGCAGTTCCGCGGCCTTTTGCTTTGTCGATACGACGGGGCGCTTCAATCCGAAACGCGCGTCAGCCCCGTGACCGCGACGACGAAATCCGCGATGGCCGGCGTGTCGTCGAGGTCGAAGACCGGGAGCGTGGTATCCGCAACGAGGTGGTCGGCGGCGATGGCGGCGATATGCGGGTCTTGCGGTGCAAGCGGCGTCCGGTTGGCGGCCTCCAGGCGCCGGGCCTCGATCTTCGGGATCGGCTCGCGCTTGTAACCTTCGATGAGGACGAGGTCGCAGGGCGCGAGCCGGGCCAGGATTTCCTGAAAGCTCGGTTCCGGCGCGCCGCGCAGCTCGTGCATGATGGCATAGCGCGTGCCCGAAACGATGGTCACCTCATGGGCGCCGGCCTGGCGGTGGCGGTAGCTGTCGGCGCCGACCTTGTCGATGTCGAAGTCGTGATGGGCGTGCTTGATGGTCGAGACGCGGTAGCCTCGGGCCACGAGTTCCGTGACGAGACGCACGGCAAGGCCTGTCTTGCCGGAGTTCTTCCATCCGGCAATGCCGAAGATCTTGGGGTCCGTCATCGTTCCAGCACCCAGAGCCAGTTTTCCGCCGTGTCGAGATCGGCGGGCGTGTTGATGTTGAAGAACGGATCGAACTCGCCGCGCGACGTTTCGATCAGCGGAAAGGTGATTTCGCGCGCCTGGTGGCGTTCCAGATAACTGCGCACGCGCAGCGCTCCGCCGCCTGTAAGCCACGCGCCGAGATCGCCGGCCAGCGCCACCGGCCAGAGGGCGAAAACCGGGTGCAGCCCGCTTGCCGAGCGCGCGACGGCAATGCGTTCCGGCGCATCGACGACATTGCTTAGTCGGCTAACGAGATCGGTGGGGAAGAAGGGGCTGTCCGTCGGCACGGTTGCGACGTGGCTCGCTTCGGGATGGTTGCGCCTTACATGGTCGAGGGCTGCGAGCACGCCGCCGAGCGGTCCGGCGCGCGCGGCATCGAGATCGGCGAATACGGGCAGTTCCTCGCCGCGCTCGAAGAGCATGGGGCCATTGGCGTTGACGGCGACGGCACAGACTTGCGGTCGCAACCGCCTTGCGGCCCGGTCGATGAGCGCGGTGCCGCCGAGACGGATGCGCGTCTTGTCCTGACCCATGCGCGAGGACAGGCCGCCGGCAAGAATCACGCCCGGTATCGCATGCGACAGTGCCATCGTGCTCCCATCGTGTTGGCTCTCCTCCGGTCTAGTCGGTGCAAGGCCGGGTCGCAAGTCTTCATGATGTCACGGGGATTCGGGCGTGGATTGCTGCGCGATCGGTTCGGCGCGACGGCGGTTCTCGCGGTAGAAGGTGTAGAGGCCGGACACGATGATGATCACGACACCTGTCGTCATCCAGAGATCGGGCAGCTCGCCGAAGAACAGGAAGCCGATGGTGATGGCCCAGATGAGGCTTATGTAGCGGAAGGGCGCAACGAACGAGATTTCGCCGAACCGCATGGCGTTGACGATCGTCTGGTAGCCGACGAGGAGCAGGACGCTCGCTGCGGCCAGGCGCCCGAAACTTTCAAGCGACACCGGCTGCCAGCCGCCCATCGGCACGATCAGCGCGCCGCCGACGAGCGTGATGGCGATGGCCGTGACGACGCTGATGAACAGCGTGGAGACGTCGTTGCGGATGCGCCGCGTGGCGAGGTCGCGTGTTGCCGCGCCGACGACCGAGGCGATGGCGTAGATCGCGGCCAGCGAAAAACCCTCCGGGCCTGGCCGGATGACGATGATCACGCCGGCAAAGCCGATGGTGATGGCGAGCCACCGCCGCCAGCCGACCTTTTCGCCGAGGAAGAGGGCAGCCCCGAGTGTAACGGCGAGCGGCAGCGACTGGAGAATGGCCGAGACATTGGCGAGCGGCATGGTGCCGAGCGCGGAGATGAAGGTGAGGGAGGCGAAAATCTCCGCCGCAAGCCGTAAAGCGACGGCCGGCTGCAGCACGATGCGCCAGGAGCCGAGCGCACCCATCCGCCATGCGATGAGGAGGACGAGGGCGCTCGTCATCAGCCCGCGCACGAACAGGATTTGCCCGGTGTTCATGCTGTGCGTGACGGATTTGACGAGGGCATCGTTGCAGGTGAAGGCCGCCATGGCGATGGCCATGTACAGCGCGCCCCTGGCATTTCCTGAGGAGTTCATGCGGGTGATTCCAAGCGGTTGCCGCTTTCTCATAAGCGCAATACGCGCCGCCTGCCATCATCCTCAAGGAGGTAAAGGGCGCGTTATTGGTGAAAGAACGGGCGATTGGTACGGTTTTGGACGAAAACGAGCGTCATTTCGGCGCAAAGCCTTGAGTTTCTGCCTGTTTCTCGAAGGCATTCATTAAGCTTCCCCCCCTATCTTCGCATTATCCCAATGCGT
>NZ_CAMLFY010000228.1 GCF_946479415.1 uncultured Shinella sp.
CGCCTTCATCGACGCACTCGTGGCCGGCGACAAGACCGGCTTCAAGGAGTGGGAAGGCACGCCCTATTTCGATGGCTGCCTGCCGATCGAGGTGATGGCGGAGCGCGGACGCGAGACGCTTCGCTACGGACCGATGAAACCGATGGGGCTCACCAACGCCCACAATCCGACGGTCAAGGCCTATGCCGTCGTCCAGCTTCGTCAGGACAATGCGCTCGGCACGCTCTACAACATGGTCGGTTTCCAGACGAAGCTGAAGTACGGCGCGCAGGCCGAAATCTTCCGGCTGATTCCCGGCCTGGAAAATGCGGAATTCGCCCGCCTCGGCGGCCTGCACCGCAATACCTATATCAATTCGCCGACGCTGCTCGACCGGTCGCTGACGCTGAAGGGCCGTCCGGGCCTTCGATTCGCCGGCCAGATCACCGGCTGCGAGGGATATGTGGAAAGCGCCAGCATCGGCCTGCTCGCCGGCCGCTTCGCCGCTGCCGAACGGCTCGGGCAGACGCCGTCGCTGCCGCCGGAAACCACAGCCTTCGGCGCGTTGTTGAACCACATTACCGGCGGCCACATCGTGTCCGACGACGAACCGGGCAAGCGCTCCTTCCAGCCGATGAACGTCAATTTCGGCCTCTTCCCGCCGCTGGAGCCCGGTGCAGTCGTGCGGCCCGAAGGGCTGAAGCGGTTTCGCGGCAAGGACAAGGCCGTCGCCAAGAAACAGGCAACCGCTGCCCGCGCGCTCGAAGATTGCGCCCGCTGGCTCGGGCGCTGATCGGCAGCTGAATTAGCCGGCCGGCTGGGCGTTGAGGTTTGCGGCGCCCGGCATGAAGCTGCCGAGCAGCCAGAGGGAGACCTCGGCGGCCTCTTTTTCATCACTGAATTCGTAAGTGCCGCCTTCGAAGGCGGCGTTTGCGAACTGTATGGCCAGACGTTTCGGGCCGGCACTGCTGACGCGGACGGTGCCGGGCTCGATCAGGTGGCAGGCATAATGATGGCCATGGGCCTGCATGCACCCCGCCTTGCCATCGTGCAGCCGCAGAAAGACCGTGCGGCGATCCCTGGTGGTCACGACGGCGCGGATGGCCTCCTCCGGGAAGGCCCGGCCGAACTCCACGATGGCAAGCCCGGCATCCTCGCCAGCCTCTTCCTGACGGTCCTCGCTGCGAAATTTGTGGCGGAAGATCAGGCCGGCCACAAACAGGCCGGCGATGATGATGGTCCAGAACATCGACTCTCCTCGCGCGAAACTCAATCCCGTCCCTGTAGCGGACAAGGCTTGCGCCAGTTTTGCGTCTTGTCAGTTTTCAGAATGGGCCGCGGCGCAGCGCCCGCCACATCCACCACTGCCGGCGCCACTGCGCCGGGTGGAGAGACCGTTCCAGCGCACCGGCACCCGCTTTCTCCGCTGCGCTCAATATAGGCGCAACGAGCGCGACTGGCAAAAAGGCGGCGCGATTCGCGGCGGAAATGCCGTTTGCGGCGCGGGCCTTGGCGAGATGCTCGCGGCCAAGCCCCACGAAAGCTTCCACGGCACGCGCCGCTGCGGCCGGGTCGTTTCCGGCAAGCAGCGCTTCCGGCGTCAGGCCCGTCGCGGCCATGAGATCGGCCGGGAGATAAATCTGGCCGCGTCGGCGATGGATCGGCAGGAGGAGCAGCGCACCTGCAACGGTCTGCGCGACACCGGCATGGCCGGCGGCCTCGGCGGATTTCGGGGCGTTTGCGGGATCGAGAATGAGGCTCGCGAGCTGGATCAGCGCGGAGGCCGTTTCGCCGGCATAGCCCTCCAGCGCCGCACGGCTCTCCATCGGGTCGTTGTAGACGTCGAAGATACGCGCCTCGATCATGTCCGTAAGCACGGCGACGGGCAGCCGGTATTCCTTCACGCAGGCCATAAGACCTGCGGCGAGCGGGTTGGCCATGGCGTCGCCATCCGCTTCGCCTTCCAGCAGGTCACGCCACCATTGCAGGCGGATTTCACCGGGAATCGCCTCGCGCACGAGATCGCGCACGCGGGCGATCTCGGCATTGAAGGCATAGAGGGCGGCAAGCGGGCCGCGCTTCTCCGCCGGCACCAGCAGGCAGGCGAGGTAACGGTCGCGATCGGTGTCGCGGAGCACTGCCAGGCAGTGCGCATAATTGTCCTTGGTATCGGTCACATCAGGTCTTTCGCGTCACACGGCGATGAGGGCGGCGGCGACAGCGCGGCTTTCGGCCAGCATGACATTGAAGGTGCGCACCGCCGCACCCGTGCTCATCGGGTCGGAACGGATGTCGCGTTCTCGCAGCGCGGCCTTGATCTCGGCCGGCAGAGGACGGATCTCCTTGCCCGTGCCGACGAGCAGCACCTCGATCTCGCCGGCCTCGTCCAGCACACGCTGGAGATCGGCCAAGGTCAGCGGCGTGTCTTGCGTCTTGTCCCAGCCGTGAATGCCCGAGGGCAGGCACAGGATGGAGCCGCGATGCGACATGTCGGCGAAGCGGAAACCGCCATTGCCATATGCGTCGATCGGCGCACGTCCGGGGAAATGCGCCTCCCGGATTTCGATGCCCTTAGCCATTGGCTCCCGTCTCCGGGACCGTCCCCGTGCCGCCCTTGCCGGGGCGGTAGCGCTCCGGCCGGAGGCGGAACAGAATGAGGATCGGTCCGGCAATGTAGATAGAGGATATGGTGCCGATCGCCACCCCGAAGAGCAGCGTCAGCGCGAAGGTGCGGATCGCCTCGCCGCCGAGAAGCGCAAGTGCCGCAAGCGCGATCAGCGTCGTCGCCGAGGTCAGCACGGTGCGCGACAGCGTGCGGTTGATTGCGTCGTCGATCAGGATCGGCAGCGGCATCTGCTTGAAATGGCGAAGGTTCTCGCGGATGCGGTCATAGACCACCATCGTGTCGTTGAGCGAGTAGCCCGCGACCGTCAGCAGGGCCGCGACGGCGCTGATGTTGAACTCGATCTTGGCGAGCGCCAGAAAGCCCAGCGTGAAGAACACGTCATGCGCCAGCGAGATGATGGCGCCGATGGCAAAGTGCCATTCGAAGCGGATCCAGATATAGGCAACGAGCGCCAGCAGGCCGGCGACGAAGCCGAGTGTCGCCGTATCGATCAGCTCGCCCGATATGGCCGGGCCGACAACCTCGACGCGGCGGAAATTGTAGTCGTCCTCCAGTTCGCCGCGGGCGATCAGCACGGAGGTCTGTTCGGCATTCTCCCCCTCGCCCTGGGCGCTGAGACGCACCAGCGCCCTGTTCGGCGTGCTGGCCTGATCGACGCTCAGGACGTCGACGCCCGTATCGGTGAGACGAGCGGCAATCTCGAAGAGATCGGCATCTCCCGTCTTCGCCTGCAGCTCCAGCGCAGCGCCACCGGTAAAATCGATGCCGAGACGGAGCTTGCCGGCATAGAGCAGGCCGGCAATGGCGAGCGACAGCACGGCCGTCAGCAGGAAGATACCGTTGCGAGCCGCCATGAAGCGCAGGTTCAGGCGGTCGAACATCGCCGTGCGCACGCCCTTCGGCAGATGCGTGATATGGCTGCGGCCAAGCCAGGCGCGCACCAGACGTTGCGTAAGCCCGAAGGTGGTGAAAAGCGTTGCCAGCATGCCGATGCCGACGGCAAGCGCGAAGGCGCGCACGGGGGCGGCCGACAGCAGGAAGAGCACGGCGATGGCGATGAGCATGGTCGCCGAGGCATCCAGCACCGTGGCGCGGGCGCGACCGAAGCCCGTATCGACGGCCTCG
>NZ_CAMLFY010000229.1 GCF_946479415.1 uncultured Shinella sp.
AGATCCTGTCAAGTGACTGGAGTTCAGACGTGTGCTCTTCCGATCTTGATTGAACGAACATTCAATATTATCGGGAAATCCGAAATTTTTCATATTGTTGATCGTATAATCTTTTCGCAAATTCTCGATGGAGAGGGACATGGCGGCAATTCCGAAGACGGCGAACGAACCGGTCGAAGAGGTGGCCGACGATCTGACCCGGCTTGCCGAGCGGCATCTCGTGCAGCCCTGGCCGGTTTCCGGCTCCATCGGCGCGGAGGCGCGGGGGCGCATCGAGTCGGGCGAGGGCATCTATGTGACGGATGCGGCCGGGCGCAAGCTGATCGACGGTCCCGCCGGCATGTGGTGCGTCAATGCCGGCCATCGCAACCGCGAGCTTGCCGACGTCATGGCGTCTCAGGCCATGGAGCTCTCCTACAATTCGCCCTGGTACACGACCAACACGCCGTCCGCCGTGCTGTCGGCCCGGCTCGCCGGCCATGCGCCCGATGGCGTCGACCACGTCTTCTACACGACCGGCGGCTCCTCGGCGGTCGAGACGGCGCTGCGCTTCATGCAGTTCGCCAACAATGTGAAGGGCCGGCCCGAGAAGAAGCTGATCGTCTCCCGCCAGGGCGGCTATCACGGCTCGACCTATCTCTCCGCCTCGCTCAACGGCCGGCCGCGCGATCACGACTGGATGGACAGCGCCTCCGAGCTGGTGGTGAAGCTTTCCTGCCCGAACCCGTTCCGCCGGCCCGACGGCATTGGTATCGACGCCTTCTGCGATTTCCTTGTCGAGGAGTTCCGGCAGGTCATCGAGGAGAGGGGGGCGGAGAACATCGGCGCCTTCATCGCCGAGCCCGTCATGGCTTCGGGCGGCGTCATCGTGCCGCCGCCGGGTTATCTCAAGCGCATGCACGCGCTCTGCCGCGCCAACGATATCCTGTTCATCGCCGACGAAGTGGTGACGGCCTTCGGCCGGCTTGGCCATGTCTTTGCGTCCAAAGATGTTTTCGACATCGAGCCCGATATGATCACCTTCGCGAAAGGCGTCACGTCGGGTTACTTCCCGCTCGGTGGCGTGATGATTGCGGGGCGGCTGTTCGAAGAGTTGCGCCGTTCGAACCAATCCGAGGCGATGTTTGCGCATGGGCTCACCTATTCCAGCCACCCGGTCGGCTGTGCGGTGGCGCTGAAGAACCTCGATATTCTCGAGGGCGGGCTGCTGGCGCATACGCAGGCGGTCTCGGATCATTTCCAGAAAGGCCTGAAGGCATTGGAAGACCTGCCGCTGGTCGGCGAGGTGCGCGGGCTCGGGTTGATGGCCTGCGTCGAATGCGTTGCCGACCGTGCCAGCAACAACCCGCTGACGCTTGATCTGGAAGTCGGAAAGCGCATCGACAAACATTGCCAGGAACTCGGCCTCCTGGTGCGTCCGCTTATTAACATGTGCGTGATGTCGCCACCGCTGACGATCTCGCTTCCGCAGATCGACGACATGACGGAAATCCTGCGCAAGGGTATCGAACTTACCATGGACGATCTCGTCCGCGAGGGGCTCTGGAAAGGCTAAGCCTTTGTGCAAAAAGCTCGTTTGGAGCGACCATTCCCCGCTCCAGACGTTTGAGGCCCGCGAAAGCGGGCCTCTTTTTGTATGCGGCGGCGCTGGCGTGTCCCAAGCTGGAACGCTCGCCCGGTTCGCAGGTCCGGCGCGGCAGCAAAGGCTTGCGCTCCCGGGGCGCATGGTGTCATTAGGCAGCTTCTCCGGAGAATTGCCCATGACTGAAGACAGGACGACAGCGCGACCGTGGAAGAGGACGGTCCTTTTCGCATCGCTTTTTGCGTGGGCGTCATTTGCCGTCGGGGCGCCGACGGCAAATGCCACGCCTGTCCTCGTCGTGGACGCCGATAGCCGCCAGGTGCTCTATCAGGAAGATGCCGGCGCGCCCTGGTATCCCGCCTCAACGACCAAGCTCATGACGGCGCTAGTCGTGTTCGAGGCCCTGAAGGCCGGTGAGGTGACGATGTCGACGCCGGTCATGATGACCCGCAATGCGACGAAACAGGCGTTTCTCGAATCCGGGCTGACCTTCGGGCGTACGATGACGCTGGAAGATGCGCTCTATGCGGTGATCACCGCATCGGCCAATGACGTTGCCGTCGCGCTCGCCGAAGCCGTGGCCTCCGATCAGGCATCCTTCGTCGCCGGGATGAACAAGACCGCGGCGCGCCTCGGGCTCACCGGCACGCACTATTCCAATCCGAATGGCCTGTTCGACAAGACGAACTATACGACCGCGCGGGATCTCGCGATCCTGGGCATGGAAGTGGACCGCTTGTTCCCGGGTTACCGCCGCTTCTTCCAGGCTTCCGCCGTGACGATCGACGGCAAGGAAATCAAGTCCAACAATCTGCTGCTGACCCGCTTCAGCGGCACGATCGGCATGAAGACCGGCTTCATCTGCGCCTCCGGCCGCAACGTCATCGGGCTGGCGACGCGTAATGGAAAGCGCATGATGGTGGTCATTCTCGGAGCGACGACGGAGCGTGAGCGCAATGAACGCTCGGCGCAATATCTGACCCAAGCCTTCGACGGTCGCCTGCCGGCCGGCGCCGGGCCTGTCGAGGGGCTGCAGAACCAGACCGGCGCCGCACCGGAGGACATGCGCATTCGTCTGTGCACCGACAAGGCTGCGGCCTACGAGGCCAGCCGTGACGCTCTCTATCCGATGGGCCTGCCGGGTCAGGAAACCTACCTGAAGGACCAACTGCCCGAGCAGGTGCATACCATCACCACCTGGGCCGACGAAACGGTGACGGATGTGCCGCTGCCGAAGCCGCGGCCGTCATAAAGCCGGTTTGCCGTCTTTCAGACCGGCATTGGCCTCGGCCATCGCCTTCTCTTCCGGCGCTTCCTTCAGTGTCATGACCGGCAGCACCTTGCGCAGGTGGTCGTGATGGGTGCGCACGCCGTATTCGAGGTCGGAGAGGTAGAAGCCGGCAAAGGCGTTCGAGGTCATCGCCTCGTTCGACCAGACGGTGAGCTGCACATCTTCCGATTGCGTGTCGCGGTCGATGCGGAAGGCGAGGTAGCGGGCGAGGCGGTGGGCGCGGTCCTCTTCTCGGTAGCGGTAGATACCGCCGCGCAGCATGGTCTTGCCGATGGCGACCGGGAATTCCTGATAGAACTGCATGGCTTCCGGCGTTACCGCGATGACGCAGTTCGGGAACAGGCCGAAATAGATCCAGGCCTTGCGCAGATGCTCCGGCAGCGCCGCGTTCTCGGGCGAAATCTTCACATAGTTGCGCACGCTCCAGCGGCGGCCGGCATGCGGATTGTAGGTCGCAAACGACCGGCAGAGACCATCCACGAAGGGCTCGTCGTAATAGGTCGAGCCATAGAGGTCCTGCAGCGCCGGGTGCGCCATGGCGACGTGATAGCCCTCGTTGTCGACGTCGCGCACGGACTTCCAGTTGACGGGCGTTTCCTGCGTCCAGATGCCGCCGGTCGGGATCATCTCCTCGGATCGGTAGTGGGAAAGCTCGGCCTCGAAGGGTTTCATCACCTCGGCGACGGAGGGCTGCGGGCCGGGGGCGAAGCGGATGAAGACGAAGCCCTGCCAGATCTCGCATTCCAGCGATTTCAGCGCGAACTCGTTCTT
>NZ_CAMLFY010000230.1 GCF_946479415.1 uncultured Shinella sp.
GCGCCGCCATTGATGATGTTCATCATCGGCACCGGCAGGACGCGGGCGTTCGGGCCGCCGACATAGCGGTAGAGCGGCAGGTTGGCGGCCTCGGCGGCAGCCTTGGCGACGGCGAGCGAAACGCCGAGGATGGCGTTTGCGCCGAGACGGGCCTTGTTCGGCGTGCCGTCCAGTTCAATCATCGCCTGGTCGATCAGGATCTGGTCTTCGGCCTCGAGGCCACCGATGGCTTCGAAAATCTCGCCGTTGACGGCGGCGACGGCGTTTTCGACACCCTTGCCGAGGTAACGCTTGCCACCGTCGCGCAGTTCGACGGCTTCATGCGCGCCGGTCGAGGCGCCCGACGGGACGGCCGCACGGCCGAAGCTGCCATCCTCGAGGTGCACGTCCACTTCGACGGTGGGATTGCCGCGGCTGTCGAGAATCTCGCGGCCGATGATGTCGATGATAGCAGTCATGGATATCGTCCTGTTTCGGGGTTTATAAATCGATTAAAATCCACTTTTAATCGACGATGCAGAAATTACAATGGCGTTGCCGCCCAAGAAAAAACGGATGACACTGGATCATGTCATCCGTTTGAAATGTCTTACGCCTTGGCGATATCGTCGAAGGCGACCAGCTTTTCCAGAAGCCGCGGCATGTCCTTCAGATGCACCATGTTGGGGCCGTCCGAAGGCGCATTGTCGGGATCCTCATGCGTCTCGACGAAAAGGCCGGCAATGCCGACGGCGATCGCCGCACGCGACAGCGTCTCGACGAACTTGCGGTCGCCGCCCGTCGAACCGCCCTGCCCGCCCGGCTGCTGCACGGAATGGGTCGCATCGAAAACAACAGGCGCGCCGAGCGAAGCCATGATCGGCAGCGAGCGCATGTCGGACACCAGCGTGTTGTAGCCGAAAGAGGCGCCGCGCTCGCAGAGCATGACATTCGG
This sequence comes from uncultured Shinella sp., assembly GCF_946479415.1. The sequence goes on from NZ_CAMLFY010000230.1 coordinate 935, forward strand.
GTTGCCGCTGTCGGTGAACTTGGCGAGCACGTTCTTCATGTCCCAGGGGGCGAGGAACTGGCCCTTCTTGACGTTGATGACGCGGCCTGTCTTGGCGGCGGCGACCAGCAGGTCCGTCTGGCGCGACAGGAAGGCCGGGATCTGCAGCATGTCGACGGTCTTCGCGACGATCGCGCACTGCTCTTCCGTGTGAATGTCCGTCACGACGGGAAAGCCGAAATCCTTCTTGAGGTCGGCGAAGATTTCGAGAGCCTTCTCAAGGCCGATGCCGCGCTTGCCGGAGAGCGACGTGCGGTTCGCCTTGTCGAAGGACGACTTGTAGACGAGGCCGATGCCGAGTTTGTCGGTCATTTCGACGAGCGCGCCGGCCATCATATAGGCATGGTCGCGGCTTTCCATCTGGCAGGGACCAGCGATCAGCGAGAAGCGGGCGGTCTGCGAGAAGGTGACCTTCTTCGGTCCATCGCCGACGATGACGGTCGAGTTTGTTTGCATTTTATTCTCCGAAGACAAAATGGACGCCCTGACCGGGTGCCGGCGGCACCACGATACGGTTGTCGCGCATCTGGAACGTCACGCCCCGCAAAGTGAGTGCGCGCCGACACGCATCAAGGCTGGCAACCCTGAAAACGACCGCCCGCCCCTTCAGGCCGCGGTCCGCACCGGCCACCGGCGCAATGCCGTAGAAACCCTCAAGCCCGGCATCGTTCAAAACAGTGATGCGGCCGCGCGGTGTATCGACAGACATGCCGAAGGACAGCGCCTCGACCGCGCGTTCATCGGCCGCTTCCTGAACGAGATACTGGAAATCCGTGGGGTTCTGCTCGGAAAGCACGACCTCCGCCAGGGCGACAACGCCGTTCTCATGCGTTTCCAGCGCCTTGCGGTCGGACGGCAGCGCCCGGACGCGCTGCGAGGCGAAGAAGAAGAAATCCGGGCTGCGCAGGTCGGCGGCAAAGGCGAGCCGGAAGCTGCCGGTCGCCGAGGTGCCATCGGGCAGTAGCATGTCGCGGGAAAACTCCAGCACCGAACCACCGGAAAGGCCGGCCGCCGCATAACGCCTGTTATCGTCCAGCGCATCGTTCGTCGCCATAGCGATGCCGGAAAAGCCCTCGACGCCGCGGCGGAAGCGGAAAGCCTGGTCGCGGGCGATGAAGGCATTGTCCTCGCGCGCCGCTTCTTCGCATTCCTCGCGATTGGCGATGCCGAGCGGTTCCAGATAACTGCCGTCGGAAAGAAAGACGCAGCAGTTTTCCGTGCCGAAGGGATGGCGGGCATCCTTGGCGACGGTGAAGCCGAGTGTCGTCAACCGGTCACGGGCAACACCGAGATCGGACACCGGCAGCACCAGATGGTCGATCGGGCGGGGCGTTCTCGAACTCACGGTCATGGCGAAAAATCCGGTCGTGTTTCAGGCGCCCCGTGCTTTGCATGCTTTCCGCGCGCAATGCAAGCGCACAAGGCGCCCGTGGCCGAGAGCAGGAACTTTTCCGTTTGCCGGCCATTTCGATCGCACGTCCCGTTCCGGAGCCCGCCCATTCCCACATCCCGCGACATTACCCGCCAGCGCGACCTGCACTCCTCCCGCCCCCTCTGGGCCGGCACGCCGCGCCTGTCGCTTCGCCTGCATCAGACACCCGCCACCTGGGATTATGACGTCATCATTGTCGGTGCCGGCATTTCCGGTGCGCTGATGGCGCACGCACTGGCGGATGGGAAGCGCCGCGTTCTGGTCGTCGACCGGCGCAAGCCCGTGCATGGCAGCACGCTTGCCAGCACCGCGATGATCCAGCACGAGATCGACATTCCCCTGCACAAGCTGGCGGGCATGATCGGCGAGGCAGACGCCCGTCGCGCCTGGCAGCGCTCCGCCCGCGCGGTCGAACAGCTGTCGCAGATTGTCACCGACCTCGGCATTTCGTGCGGCTTCGAGCGCAAGAAAACATTGTTCCTGGCCGGCGACGTCTATGGCCAGCGCGCCCTGCGGTCCGAGGTGGAAGCCCGCCATGCCGCCGCCATCGAATCGGATTTTCTCGATGCCGCCACGCTCGCCGAGCGTTTCGGTTTAGATCGAACCGGTGCGATCCTCAGCGACATCTCCGCCTCCGCCAATCCCGCCCAGATGGCCGCCGGCATCTTGCGCGCGGCGATGGGACGTGGCGTCGAGGTGGTCAGCCCGCTCGAAATCACCGATCTGCGCGCAACGGCCGACGACGTGTTTCTCGCGACCTCTGATGGCAGGATCCTCACCGCCAGGCACGCCATCTTCTGCTCCGGCTATGAATTTCTGGAAGCCGTCGCCAACGAGAACCACGCCATCGTCTCCACCTGGGCGCTCGCCACACCGCCGAAGACCGAACTGCCGGACTGGCTGGGCGATTGCATCGTCTGGGAAGGGTCCGATCCCTATCTCTATCTGCGCCGCACGCGCGACGGCCGGCTGATTGCCGGTGGCGAGGACGAGGACAGCGAGGACGCCTATGCCTCGGCCGCAAAGCTCCGGCAAAAGGCGAAAACCATCCGGCGCAAGGCGGGCGCGCTGCTCGGCGTCACGCTGCCGGAGCCGGATCATGTCTGGGCAGCCCCCTTCGGCACCACCCGCACCGGCCTGCCGCTGATCGGCCGTGCCCCGAAACACCCCAACGTTTTTGCCGTCATGGGCTTCGGTGGCAACGGCATCACCTTCAGCCAGAT
>NZ_CAMLFY010000231.1 GCF_946479415.1 uncultured Shinella sp.
GCGCTGCTCCAGCCGGGCGACACCTTCATGGGTCTCGACCTGAACTCGGGCGGTCACCTGACGCACGGCTCGCCGGTCAACATGTCCGGCAAGTGGTTCAACGTCGTGTCCTACGGCGTGCGTGAAGGCGATCACCTGCTCGACATGGACGATGTCGCCGAGAAGGCCCGCAAGAACAAGCCGAAGCTCATTATCGCCGGCGGCACCGCCTATTCCCGCATCTGGGACTGGAAGCGCTTCCGCGAGATCGCCGATGAAGTCGGCGCCTACCTCATGGTCGACATGGCCCACATTGCCGGTCTCGTCGCCGGTGGCCAGCATCCGTCGCCGTTCCCGCATTGCCACGTTGCCACGACCACGACGCACAAGTCGCTGCGCGGCCCGCGCGGCGGTGTCGTTCTGACGAACGACGAGGATATCGCCAAGAAGATCAACTCGGCCGTCTTCCCGGGCCTCCAGGGCGGTCCGCTGATGCACATCATCGCCGCCAAGGCCGTTGCCTTCGGTGAAGCGCTGCAGCCGGAATTCAAGGAATACGCCGCGCAGATCGTCAAGAACGCCAAGGCGCTCGCCGAGACGCTCAAGGCCGGCGGCCTCGATATCGTTTCGGGTGGTACGGACAACCACCTGATGCTCGTCGATCTTCGCAAGAAGAACGCGACCGGCAAGCGTGCGGAAGCAGCCCTTGGCCGCGCCTACGTCACCTGCAACAAGAACGGCATCCCGTTCGACCCCGAAAAGCCCTTCGTCACCTCGGGTGTCCGCCTCGGCACGCCGGCCGGTACGACCCGCGGCTTCAAGGAAGCCGAGTTCCAGGAAATCGGTAACCTCATCGTCGAAGTTCTCGACGGCCTGAAGGTCGCCAATTCCGACGAGGGCAATGCAGCCGTCGAAGCCGCTGTGCGGGAAAAGGTCGTCAAGCTGACGGACCGCTTCCCGATGTACTCCTATATGTAAGGCTAGCGGTTCCAGGAAAAGTGTCACGCGGTTTTCCGTCCGGAACCGCGTAGAACAAGGAGAGTTCATGCGCTGCCCCTATTGCGGTTCGGAAGATACGCAGGTGAAGGATTCCCGTCCCGCAGAGGACGGGGCCGCTATTCGCCGCCGGCGCATCTGCCCGGATTGCGGGGGGCGGTTCACGACCTTCGAACGGGTGCAGCTGCGGGAGCTGATGGTTGCCAAGAAGACGGGCCGCAAGGCCCCCTTCGACCGCGACAAGCTCCTGAAATCCTTCGAGATCGCGCTTCGCAAGCGGCCCGTCGACCGGGACCGTATCGAACGCGCGGTCTCGGGCATCGTCCGCCGGCTGGAAAGCTCCGGCGAGACGGAAATCTCTTCCGAAGAGATCGGTCTTCAGGTGCTGGAAGCCTTGAAGGCACTCGATGACGTGGCCTTCGTGCGCTACGCGTCGGTCTACCGCGATTTCTCCCATGTCGACGACTTCGAGAAGATCCTGTCCGAAGTCGCCGCCAAGATCGCCCGCGATCCGGGCGCTGACGGCTAGATGTCGGGTGTCGTGTCCAGCGACCAACGCTTCATGGCAGCGGCGATCCGCCTCTGCCGCCGCAATCTCGGCCTGACCTCCACCAATCCCTCCGTTGCCTGCCTCATCGTCAAGGACGGCGTGATCGTCGGTTCCGCCGTCACGGCGCCGGGCGGCCGGCCGCATGCGGAAACGCAGGCATTGGCCATAGCCGGCGATGCCGCGCGGGGCGCCACGGCCTATGTCACGCTCGAACCTTGCTCCCACCATGGCAAGACACCGCCCTGCGCGGATGCGCTGATCGCCTCGGGCGTCGCGTGCGTGGTTGTCGCCGTGACCGATCCGGACGAGCGTGTCGCGGGCAGGGGGCTCGCCATGCTGCGCGATGCCGGTATCATCGTAGAGACCGGCCTGTTGGAGAAGGAAGGCAAGGCGGCGCTTTCTGCGTACCTGACTCGGCAGACGAAGAAGCGGCCCTATGTGACTCTGAAACTTGCCGTTTCCGCCGATGGCATGCTCGGCCATCTCGGCGCCGGGCAGGTGGCGATTACGGGACCGGTTTCGCGTGGCCAGGTGCATGTGCTGCGCGCCGAAACCGATGCGATCCTCGTCGGCATCGGCACGGCGCTCGCCGACGATCCGGAATTGACCTGCCGCCTGCCGGGTCTCGAAAACCGGTCCCCCCTGCGCATCGTGCTCGATCCGCGGCTGGAACTGCCACCGGCGTCGAAGCTTGCCCAGACGGCACGGCAGGTGCCGGTCATCGTGGTAACGGCGAAGGACGACAAGGACGATCCCGCCTTTGCCGCGCGGCAGGATGCCCTTGAAGCGCTTGGCGTCGAGGTGCTGATCTGCGATCCGCGCCGGCTTGAAGCGCTGCTGGCGGCGCTTGCCACGCGCGGGATTTCCTCGCTGCTCGTCGAGGGCGGCGCGCGGGCGGCGCAATCCTTCCTCGATGCGGGGCTTGTCGATCGCATCCTGCTGTTCAAGGGTGCTGGCGCCCTTGGCAAAGGCGGGGTGCCATCCCCATGTGTGTCCGAACGGATGCCGGCGGGTTTTTCGCTGCGCGGCACGGCGCATTACGGCGCAGATACTCTCGAAGACTACGAAAGAGACGAGTGATGTTCACAGGCATTGTCACGGATATTGGAACGGTCGAGAAGGTCGAGCCCATGAACGAGGGTGTTCGGCTGCGCGTGCGCACGAACTACGACCCGGCGACGATCGACATGGGTGCCTCCATCGCCCATTCCGGCACCTGCCTTACCGTCACGGCGCTGCCGGAAGAGGGCGCCAACGTCCGCTGGTTCGAGGTCGAGGCCTGGGAAGAAGCGCTGCGCCTGACGACGATTGCCGGCTGGAAGGCCGGCACGAAGATCAATCTCGAACGCTCGCTGAAGATCGGCGACGAGCTCGGCGGCCATATCGTCTCCGGCCATGTCGACGGCAAGGCGGAGATCCTCTCGGTCGAAGCCGAGGGCGACGCGACGCGCTTCCGCATCCGCGCGCCCGAAGGGCTGGAGCGATTCGTCGCGCCGAAGGGCTCCGTTGCGCTCGACGGCACCTCGCTGACGGTCAATGCGGTCGACGGCGCGGTTTTCGACGTGCTTCTCATCCGCCACACACTTGAAGTCACCACCTGGGGCGAGCGCAAGGCCGGCGATTTCGTCAATTTCGAAGTCGATACGATGGCGCGCTATGCGGCACGGCTTGCGGAGTTTCCCGCCAAGGCGTGACGGCTGCGTGACTCTTCCCAATATCGTTCACATCGATACGGTGTGAACGCACGCTTCCAACTGTCATGGTAACGATATCGATACCTCTCGGCTTCTAGTGTCCGCCTATTGGACCGCTGGAGGCCTCCGGGGATGGCACCCGACTACAACACATTGTTGCTCGCCATTGGCCTTGCCGGCTTTTGCCTGTCGGCAACGCTTTTTTCCTCCTGGCTCTCGGCCAGGGTCGAGCGCTTCCTGCTCTCCTGGTCCATCGGTATCGGCTGCATCGTCCCGGCGGTGATGGTCTACGGCCTCTATATCGAACACC
>NZ_CAMLFY010000232.1 GCF_946479415.1 uncultured Shinella sp.
GTGCCGGCCTGTCACGCCGGAGGTCGCGGGTTCGAGCCCCGTCACTCGCGCCACTCGAAAGGCCGGAAAAACATTCGGGACCGCAAGGTTCACAAGATGCGCGGGTGTAGCTCAGTCGGTTAGAGTGCCGGCCTGTCACGCCGGAGGTCGCGGGTTCGAGCCCCGTCACTCGCGCCATTCTTTCTTCTCCTCCAAGCGATTGCCGCATTTTTCTCAGGTTGTGCCTGAGGCGCAATTTTTGGTGTTTGCGCCGAATGTTTGCGGTCCTTCCTCCGTCTTCGTATAGCTTGCCGGTCGAAGAGGGGGATTTGCATGCGCTACGTCACGATGGCTCTGTCCGGTTTTGCAGCGCTTGTCGCGCTGAGCATTCTTTTTGGGTCATGGTTCACCATCGACCAGGGCGAGCGCGGGGTGATTCTGCGTTACGGCGCCGTTGCCGGCACGGCGGACCCCGGTCTCGGCTTCAAGCTGCCGCTGATCGATTCGGTCGTGCGAATCTCCGTTCAGTCCAAGGCCATCGTCTATGAGAAGATGGAGGCCTATAGCCGTGACCAGCAGCCGGCCGATATCCGCCTTTCCGTGAACTATAGAATCCCCGCCGATCGCGTCGAGACCGTCTATGCCAATTACGGCGGCGAGGACGGGCTGCTTTCGCGCCTGATCGAGCGCAAGGTCTTTGAAGAGACGAAGACGGTTTTTGGCCGCTTCAATGCAGTCACGGCAATTCAGGAACGCGGGCGGCTGAATTCCGAGGTCGCGGCGGCGATCCAGGAAGGTATTGCCGGGCCGGTGTTGATCGAAAGCGTGCAGATCGAGAACATCGATTTTTCGGAAGCCTATGAGGCGAGCATCGAGCAGCGCATGCTGGCCGAAGTCGAGGTGCAGCGCCTGCGCCAGAATGCCGAGCGCGAAAAGGTGCAGGCCGAAATCACGGTGACGCAGGCGCGCGCCCAGGCCGATGCCCGCCGGGCAGAAGCGCAGGCCCAGGCTGACGCGGTGCGTCTTGCCGCGCAGGCTGAGTCGGAGGCGATCAAGCTTCGGGGCGAGGCGGAGGCCGAGGCGATCAAGGCGCGCGGCGATGCGCTGAAGGATAATCCCGGTCTCGTTTCGCTGACGCAGGCGGAAAAGTGGGATGGGCAATTACCGCGCACCATGCTGCCGGGCGGCGCCGTACCCATGCTCAATTTGAATGCCAACTAAGAGGAGGAGGGGCGTTTCCTTCGCACCTGCGGCGAAACGCCTCGCAGCCGCGCCGTCGTGAAATCGTAACGATTTAAATGGGCTCGGCCCCAGCCTTTCGAGGTCGCCGGGAAAAGAACACAATGATTACGGCGAAAGCCGGACAAAGCCTTGCGCAGACACGCTCGCTGCGCTAACGACATGGCGTTGCAACATACTTTCTCGGCTTGCAGGTCTTGGACCAACAGGCGTCTCTCCGGCGCCGACAGCAGGCAGGATGGACGCCAATGACTGAACTTCTCGGTTCCTATATCCCGATCGCCATCTTCATCGGTATCGCACTCGTGATCGGCATTGCCTTGCTGGTTGCGCCGTTTGCCGTCGCGCACAAGGCCCCCGATTCGGAAAAGCTCTCCGCTTACGAGTGCGGCTTCAACGCGTTTGACGATGCGCGCATGAAATTCGACATCCGCTTCTATCTGGTGTCGATCCTCTTCATCATCTTCGACCTGGAAGTCGCCTTCCTGTTCCCGTGGGCCGTGTCCTTCGGTGAGCTCGGATGGTTCGGCTTCTGGTCCATGATGGTCTTCCTCGGTGTCCTGACCATCGGCTTTATCTACGAATGGAAGAAGGGAGCACTCGAATGGGAGTAGCTCATACAAGCAACACGCTTGTTGCCCAGCAGCCGAAGGGGATCCTTGATCCCGCGACCGGCAAGCCCATCGGCAGCAATGATGCCTATTTCGGCGAGATCAACAACGAGCTCGCCGACAAGGGTTTTCTGGTCACCTCGACGGATGAACTCATCACCTGGGCCCGTACCGGCTCGCTGATGTGGATGACCTTCGGTCTTGCCTGCTGCGCCGTGGAAATGATGCAGCTGTCGATGCCGCGTTACGACGTCGAGCGTTTCGGCTTTGCGCCGCGTGCCTCGCCGCGCCAGTCCGACGTGATGATCGTCGCTGGCACGCTGACCAACAAGATGGCGCCCGCGCTCCGCAAGGTCTACGACCAGATGCCTGAGCCGCGTTACGTCATCTCGATGGGCTCCTGCGCCAATGGCGGCGGCTACTATCACTATTCCTATTCGGTGGTGCGCGGCTGTGACCGCGTGGTGCCGGTCGACATCTACGTACCAGGCTGTCCTCCCACGGCGGAAGCGCTCCTTTACGGTGTGCTCCTGCTGCAGAAGAAGATCCGCCGGACCGGTACGATCGAACGTTAAGGGCAGGGGACTTTAGACATGAGCGAAGCCCTCCAGGAGCTTTCCTCCTATATCGGCGAAGCGGCCGGCGGTCTGGTGGCCGCCTCCGAGATCGCCTATGGCGAACTCACCCTGAAGACGGACGGTGCGCGCATCCTCGATCTTCTGACCTTCCTGCGCGATGACGTGCAGTGCGGTTTCGTCAATCTCATCGATGTCTGCGGTGTTGACTGGCCGGCCCGCGCCGAGCGTTTCGACGTGGTCTATCATCTGCTGTCGCCACGCCAGAACCAGCGCATCCGCGTCAAGGTTGCGACCGGCGAGGACGTTCCCGTTCCCTCGGCTTTCTCGGTCTATCCGGGTGCCGACTGGTTCGAGCGCGAAGCCTACGACATGTACGGCATTCTCTTCACCGGCCATCCGGACCTGCGCCGCATCCTCACCGACTACGGTTTCGAGGGGCATCCGCTGCGCAAGGATTTCCCGACGACCGGCTTCGTGGAAGTGCGTTATGACGACGAGGTCAAGCGCGTCGTGTATGAGCCCGTCGAGCTGAAGCAGGAATTCCGCAACTTCGACTTCCTCTCTCCCTGGGAAGGCACGGACTACGTGCTGCCGGGCGACGAGAAGGCGAAGACGAACTGATTTTGGGTCGGGCGACTCGCTAGGGCGCCGGCCTTTGGAGCAAGCGGCATGAACGAGCATAACGTTCGCAATTTCAACATCAACTTCGGCCCGCAGCACCCTGCGGCGCACGGGGTTCTCCGTCTGGTTCTGGAACTGGACGGCGAAATCGTCGAGCGCGTCGATCCGCATATCGGCCTGCTGCACCGCGGCACTGAAAAGCTGATCGAGACGAAGACCTATCTTCAGGCCGTGCCCTATTTCGACCGCCTCGATTACGTGGCGCCGATGAACCAGGAGCACGCTTTCGCGCTCGCCGTCGAAAAGCTGACGGGCACGGAAGTGCCGATCCGCGGCCAGCTGATCCGCGTGCTCTATTCGGAAATCGGCCGCATCCTGTCGCATCTGCTCAACGTCACGACCCAGGCCATGGACGTCGGCGCGCTGACGCCGCCGCTCTGGGGCTTCGAAGAGCGTGAAAAGCTGATGGTGTTCTATG
>NZ_CAMLFY010000233.1 GCF_946479415.1 uncultured Shinella sp.
CCTTGTTCTTGCCCTTCTCGCGGTACTTCTCCTCGATCTTCCATTCGATCGGAAGACCGTGGCAATCCCAGCCGGGCACGTAATTGGCGTCATAGCCGCGCATCTGGAACGAGCGATTGATGACGTCCTTGAGGATCTTGTTCAGCGCGTGGCCGATATGGATATTGCCGTTGGCATAGGGCGGGCCATCGTGCAGCACAAATTTTTCGCGGCCGGCGGCCGAGGCGCGCAGTTGTCTGTAAAGGCCCATCTGCTGCCAGCGGGCCACCGTTTCCGGCTCCTTCTGCGGCAGGCCGGCGCGCATCGGGAAATCCGTCTGCGGCAGGTAGAGGGTGGCGGAATAATCGACTTTTTCAGGCGTATCGGTCATGGGTGGAGCTATCGTCTTTTCGCGCGCGTTTGCGCATGCGGGGAATATTGTCAGGTACTGACGGCGGGGACGTTTTCGAAACGCCCGAAATCCCGGACCTTCCGGCCTCGCTCAGAGCGCGCGGAAGGCCGGGCCACTAATTCGCAGATCGATGGTCAGCCGGTGGAGCATCATGCGCGCGGTCTTACGGGGTTTTCGCTGGTTTGAAAAGACGGCGGGGTTATATTTGAGAGAGGCCGGAGTCTGCGGCACCCCCTCTGCCCTGCCGGGCATCTCCCCCACAAGGAGGGAGATCAGCAGAGGCGAGACCTTTGCTTCATCGGCAACTTTGCAGGGAGGCAAAACAGCGCTCCATCCAATCTCCCCCCTTGTGGGGGAGATGCCCGGCAGGGCAGAGGGGGGTGCCGCAGACTGGACCTCAGAAACAGAGCCGCTGGTCGATGACCCCGAGCGGCTTGACGCCCGAAAGCAGCGCCCGCGCCTCTTCTTCGTCGCGCTTCATCTGCACGACCAGCGCATCGAGGCCGTCGAATTTCAGCTCGTCGCGCAGATGGCCGAAGAAGGAGACGGCGGAGACTTCGCCGTAGAGATCGCCGGAGAAATCGAACAGGAAGGTTTCCAGCAGCGGGGCGCCGTTCGAGGTGACTGTCGGGCGGCGGCCGTAGCTGGCGACGCCGTCATGCAGGCTGCCGTCCGGGCGGCGGAAGCGCACGGCGTAAATGCCGTTGCGCAGTTCGACTTCCGGCGGAAGCTGCATGTTGGCGGTGGGATAGCCGAGCGTGCGGCCGAGCTGCTGGCCGCCGATGACCTCCGCCTCGACCGTATAATGATAGCCGAGCAGGCCGGCGGCTTCCGCCACCGCGCCCTCGCCGAGCAGCTTGCGAATGAAGCTGGAGGAGATGACCGAGGCGTTCTCGTCGCGGAAGGCATCGACCAGCGTCACGCCAAAACCGTTGTCGTGGCCGGCGGCCATCAGGAAGGCCGGGCCGCCTTCCCTGCCCTTGCCGAAATGGAAATCGAAACCGGTGACGACTTCGGAGGCGTGCAGCCAGTCCATCAGCACGGTGCGGATGAAGTCATGCGCCGAGATTTCGGAGAAGGAGCGGTCGAAGGGATATTCGATGACCGCCGAAAAGCCCATGCCTTCGAGAAGGCGCGCCTTCAGCGGCGCCGGCGTCAGGCGGAAAACGGGCGTGTCGGGGCGGAAGACGGTGCGCGGATGCGGCTCGAAGGTCAGAACCAGCGCCGGGATGCTGCGCGCCGCAGCGATCTCCAGCGCCCGTTCCAACACGGCCTGGTGGCCGCGATGCACGCCGTCGAAATTGCCGATGGCGATGACGCCGCCGCGCAGATGCTCGGGCAGCGGCTGCCGGGTTTCGTTCCTGTGAAATACCGTCATGACGACCGTCTCCGTCACTGAAGCCGGGGCATCCACCATTTCGGGTGGGTGTTTTCCTGGACGAGGAAGGCGGCGAGCTTGGCCTCGTCGGTGCGGCCGGCTTCCACATAATGCTGGGCGTGAATGCCGCCCGAAATATAGAGCACGTCGAGGCCATAGGCTTCCGCACCGCGCACATCCGTCGGCATGCCGTCGCCGATGGCGATGACGCGGCCGAGATCGAAGGCACCACGCACGTCGCGCACCTCGGAGAGCGACTTCTCATAGATCGGGCGATGCGGTTTGCCGGCGATCTGCGTCGTGCAGCCCAGTTCCTCGTAGAACTTCGCCAGCGCCCCGGCGCAGGGAATGAGCTTGTGGCCACGCTCGACGACGAGATCGGGATTGGCGCAGATGAAAGGCAGCTTGCGCGCCGCAAGTGCGGTCAGCTCGTCGCGATAATCCTCGACGGTTTCCGTCTCGTCGCTGCGCAGGCCCGCGCAGACGACGATGCCGGCCTCATCGATGTCAACGGGTTCGACGCCGAGGCCATCGAGCAGCGGCAGGTCCTTTTCCGCGCCGATGAAATAGACCTTCTTCGGTCCCTCGGCGATCAGCGCGCGCGTGACGTCACCCGAGGTGACGATGCGGTCATAGGCGTCATCGGTGACGCCGAGGCCGCGGATCTGCACCTTCACGCCCGGATGCGGGCGCGGGGAATTGGTGATGAGCACGACCGTCAGGCCCGCCTTGCGAGCCTCGGCGAGCGCTTCGGTGGCATAGGAGAAAGCCTCCACGCCATTGTGCAGCACGCCCCAGACGTCGCAGAGCACCACGTCGTACTGCGCGGCGATGTCGCGGAAGGATTGGATGCGTTCAGCCATCAGGAAGTCCCGTATCGAAGTCGAGGCACGGCTGACATTGCAAAGCGGGACAAAGAAAACAAGCCTCTTCCCGCAATTTTGCCCTGCCCACAGGGAAAGAGACGGAAATTCACGAAGTTGACTTGATGGCATGCGACCTCGCCCCCATCTGCCGGCCTGCGGTAACCATGGCAGGCGAAATAATTTGAGAGCGGCGTTCTTGACTCATACAACGCCGACGCCTACTTCAGGTCCCGCTAGCACTCCTAAACGGTGAGTGCTAACACCAATCCATCGGATCCGTCAGGGATCCGCAATGTCATTCGATCGAGGGATTAGACAATGGCAAGCACCACCTTCCGCCCGCTTCACGACCGCGTCGTCGTTCGTCGCGTTGAGTCCGAAGCCAAGACCAAGGGCGGGATCATCATTCCCGATACCGCCAAGGAAAAGCCGCAGGAAGGCGAAGTCGTCGCCGTCGGCTCCGGCGCCCGCGATGAATCCGGCAAGGTCATCGCGCTCGACGTCAAGGCTGGCGACCGCGTTCTGTTCGGCAAGTGGTCGGGCACCGAAGTCAAGCTCGACGGCGAAGACCTTCTGATCATGAAGGAAGCCGACATCATGGGCATCATCGGCTGATCAGCCGGTAATCCCTTTCCAATTCAGCTGATACCTCTTCAGGAGTTCACACAATGGCAGCCAAAGAAGTCAAATTCGGCCGCACCGCGCGCGAAAAGATGCTGCGTGGCGTCGACGTTCTCGCAGACGCAGTGAAGGTAACGCTCGGCCCGAAGGGTCGTAACGTCGTCATCGACAAGTCCTTCGGCGCTCCGCGCATCACCAAGGACGGCGTTTCCGTCGCCAAGGAAATCGAACT
>NZ_CAMLFY010000234.1 GCF_946479415.1 uncultured Shinella sp.
GGAGGCGCTCGCCCAGGGGCTCGATCGCCAGGAGGCCCGAGGTGAAGTCCTCGCGCAGCGTGCCGACGACGCGGACGTGGGCCTCGCGAGGCAGCGCCGCGGCCTCGGCGAGGAACTGGATGAAGCGGGCGCGCCGCGCTGGATCGGCCTGGGCAACTATGCGCGTATGTTGACGGATGCGCGCTTCTTCACCGCCCTCGGCTTCACGGCGCACTATACCGTGGTGGTGACGATCGCCATTTTCGCGGTCGCTTTTCCACTCGCGTTCTTCGTGGAGAAGCAGAGGCGCTTCGTTTCGGTCTACCGAACCATCATCTTCCTACCCGTCGTCGTCGGCCTTGCCTCTGCTTCATTGCTTTGGGTGTGGCTTGCCAATGTCGATAGCGGGTTGTTTGCGCCCTTGTTCCAGGCACTTGGCCTCACGTCCGGCCGGATCAACCTGCTGGCGACCTTCGATATGGCCTTTCTCACCGTTATCGTGATGGTCGTGTGGAAGATTGCAGGTTTCACCATGATCATCCTGCTCACCGGCCTGCAGGCGATCCCCGCCGAGCTGACGGAGGCCGCGCGCATCGATGGCGCGCGCCGCTGGCAGCGCTTCCGATACCTGACGCTGCCGCTGATGCGCCGCACGTTGGCGCTTGCCCTGATCCTGTCGATCACCGGCTCCATCCTCGCCTTCGACCAGTTCTACATCATGACGTCGGGCGGGCCGCAGAACCGCATGATCTCCGTGGTCTACTACATCTTCAACCAGTCCTTCGTGTCCTTCAATCTCGGCTATGGCGCAGCGCTGTCGATCGTATTGCTCGCTATCCTCGTCGCCATCAGCATCGCGCAGCTCTGGCTGCTCAAGGTCGGGGAAGAGCGTCAATGATCAGTCGCACTATGACCAGCCGTCAGCAGAGCCGTGCCCGCAAGGCCCTCTGGAACCGCATTGCCTATCATGGCGTCGGTATCGGAACGGCGTTCTTCTTTCTTGCGCCCTTCCTCGTGAGCTTCCTTGCGTCCTTCCGATCGAACAGCGAAAACAGCCAGCCGCCGCTGCCGCCATGGCCGACCGCCGGCATCAGCATCGATGCCTACCGGGCGCTCGACGGGTTCGGCTCGGGCGTATGGCAGCACACCGTCAATTCGATCGTCGTGTCGCTTGGCACCGTCGTTTTGACCGTGGCGGTCAGCGTGCTCGCCGGCTACGGCTTCTCGCGTTACCGCTTCCCGCTGAAGAACGCGCTCTTCGTGTTGATCATCGCCACGCTGATGATCCCGTTTCAGTCGATCCTGACGCCGCTCTTCATCATCCTGGCGAAACTCGGCCTCAACAATTCGCTGTTCGGGTTGATGCTGATCTATGTGACGCTGCAACTGCCCTTCTCGGTCTTCATGATGCGCAACGCCTTCGATGCGGTGCCCAAGGAGATCGAGGAGGCAGCCCGCATCGACGGCGCGCGCGACCTGAAGCTGCTGTTTCGCGTGCTGATGCCGCTGGTCATGCCGGGTGTCGCGACGGTCTCGATCTTCGCCTTCCTCAACGCCTGGAACGAGTTCCTCGCTGCCCTCGTGCTCTTGTCCAGCAACGAGAACTACACGCTGCCGGTTCTGATGACGGCGGTGCGTGCGGGGCGGCTCGGGGCAATCAACTGGGGTGCCGTGCAGGCCGGCGTCACCGTGATGGTCGTGCCCTGCCTTTTCGTCTTCCTTCTCCTGCAACGCTATTACATGCGCGGTCTGATGGCCGGCGCCGTGAAATGAAAGAAAGGGAATCCATGAGCAAGACCCGCAAAGACCGCCAGTTCCGTCCCGTCGCCGTCCCGGATGTCGAGGTCGGGGGATTCTGGGGCACATGGCAGGATGCCGTCTGCGATTCCACGGCAGAGGTGCTTCTCGATCGCTGCGTGCAGGCCGGCATGGTACGGGCCATCGATGTCGACCAGCCGAATGCCGGCATCGTCATCCCGATCCTGGACTGGGGTGGCTCGACGCAGATGTTCTGGGATTCCGATCTCGGCAAATCGATCGAGACCATCGCCTACTCGCTCTACCGCAAGCCGAACGCCAAGCTCGAAGCGCGGGCCGACGCGATCATCGACCTCTATGAGAAGCTTCAGGACAAGGACGGTTACCTGAACGCCTGGTTCCAGCGCGTGCAGCCTGAGCGGCGCTGGACGAACCTGCGCGACCATCACGAACTCTATTGCGCCGGTCACCTGATCGAGGCGGCGGTCGCCTATTATCAGGCGACGGGCAAGCGCAAGCTGCTCGACGTCATGTGCCGCTATGCCGACTACATGATCGAGGTCTTCGGCCGTGGTCCGCAGCAGCTTCCCGGTTACGACGGTCATGAGGAAATCGAACTCGCGCTCGTCAAACTCGCCCGCGTGACCGGCGAGAGGAAATATCTGGACCTGTCGAAGTTCTTCGTCGATGCACGGGGCACCGAGCCGCACTTCTTCACGCAGGAGGCACTGCGCGATGGCCGAGACCCGAAAGACTATATCCAGAAGACCTATGAATATGGCCAGGCGCACCTTCCCGTCCGCGAGCAGACGAAGGTCGTGGGCCATGCCGTTCGGGCGATGTATCTCTATTCGGGCATGGCCGACATTGCGACCGAATACAACGATGACAGCCTGACGGATACGCTGGACGTGCTCTGGGACGATGTCGTCACCAAGCAGATGTACATTACTGGCGGGATCGGCCCGGCCGCTTCCAACGAAGGTTTCACGGACTATTTCGATTTGCCGAACGACACCGCCTATGCCGAAACCTGCGCCTCGGTCGGGCTGGTCTTCTGGGCGAATCGTATGCTGGGCCGCGGGCCGGACCGGCGCTATGCCGACATCATGGAGCAGGCGCTCTACAACGGCGCGTTGCCGGGCCTGTCCATGGACGGCAAGACCTTCTTCTACGACAACCCGCTGGAATCGACCGGCAAGCACCACCGCTGGAAATGGCACCACTGCCCCTGCTGCCCGCCGAATATCGCGCGGCTCGTCACATCGATCGCTTCCTACATGTATGCCGTGGCAGACGACGAGATCGCCGTGCATCTCTATGGCGAAAGCACCCTGCGCTGCACGCTCGCCAACGGTGCCGATGTATCGCTGAAACAGACCACCCATTATCCCTGGGAAGGCAGCATCGCGTTCAATACCGCGCTTTCGGCGCCCGCCCGCTTTGCGCTTTCGCTGCGCATTCCCGAATGGGCCGAGGGCGCGACACTCAGCGTCAACGGCGAGATGCTCGACCTTTCGGCAATCACGGTCGATGGCTATGCCCGTATCGAGCGCGAATGGGCCGATGGCGACAGGGTGGCGTTGTTCCTGCCGCTGTCGCTCAGGCCGCAATATGCCAACCCGAAGGTCCGCCAAGATGTCGGCCGCGTCGCGCTGATGCGCGGTCCGCTGGTCTATTGCGCGGAGGAGGTCGACAATGGCGGCGACCTGAACGCCCTTG
>NZ_CAMLFY010000235.1 GCF_946479415.1 uncultured Shinella sp.
ACGGCATTGTCGAGCAGGTTGAACAGCACCTGGCCGAGCAGCACATTGTCCCCCTCGACCAGCGGCAGGTCGGGCGCGATGCCCGTCTCGATCACCGTGCCCGGGAAATATTTGCGCGCCCGCTCGACGGCGGCGTGGATGACGTCGGAGACATCGATCCAGTCGCTTTTCGGCTTCAGCGTGCCGGCCTCGATGCGAGTCATATCGAGCAGGTTGGAGACGAAGCGGCTCATGCGGCCCCCCTCCTCCTCGATCGAGGCCAACAGATCATCGCGGCTCTCCGGCTCCATCTTGTCGCCAAGCTGGCGCAGGCTGGTGACGGCGCCCATGATGGTGGCGAGCGGTGTGCGCAGGTCATGCGAAATCGAGGACAGCAAGGCCTCGCGGTAACGCTCGCCCTCCAGCCGCGCGGCCTGCTGCAGGCTTTCCTCCGACAGCCGTGCCCGGTCGAGCGCAATCGCCGTCTGGTCGAGAATGGCCGACAGCGCGCGCTCGGCATTGGGGCCAAGCTGCTCCTCGCTCTGCTGGATGCCGCAGACGCCGACGAGGCCATGCGGCCCCATCAGAGGGCGGAACTCGAAGCGACTGTTCGGCAGCGTGCCGGTGCCTGCACCCGCCACCTCCTGCTTGTCGCGCGTCCAGCGCGCGGCGGTGAAATCGGTGACGTCGAGTTCGGTGTCCGGCGGCCAGACGGCGGCGACTCTGAGGTCGCTCTTGTCGGGCAGGAGCAGCACGATATTGCGCTTGAGGCTCGCCTGGAGATGGGAGACCGCCAGCCAGATCGCATCATCCGCCTTGCCGGCCGTCGAGAGCTTGCGCGAGAATTCATAGAGCGACTGCAAGGCGGTGGCGCGCACGCGGGCAACCTCCGCCTGCTCCTTGATGCGCGACGCAAAGCCGCCAGCAATGATCGCCACCGACAGGAAGACGATCAGTGCGAAGACTTCATGGGGCGCAGTGATCGTGAAGGTGTGCAGTGGATCAATAAAAAGGAAATTGTAGGCGAGCGCAGACAGCACCGCGGCGATGAAGGCCGAGACATAGCCGCCAAGCACCGCGGCACCGAGAACGGCGAGCAGGAAGAGCAGCGAGATGTTCGGCAGTTCGGCGAAGACATAGACGAGCTTGCCGACGGCGGCCGTGGCCGCGCTGAGCGCCACGGCAATCAGCACCGACTGCTTGTAGGACGCGATGCCCGGCAGCGTGAAGCGGGCCGGTGCCGGCGGTTTTTCCGTCTTGTCGGGCGTCACGAAATAGACGCCGAGGCCGGCGGCCTTGCGTGATAAGGCGTCCGGCAACGACGGCAACAGGAATTTCCGCCAGCCGCGATTGCGCCTTGCGCCGATGACGATCTGCGTCGCGTGCTCGCGGCGGGCGAGCTTCAGGATCTCCTCGACGAAGTCGTTGCCGACCACCCGGCGCGTCTCCGCACCGAGCTGCTCGGCAAGCCGGAAGAGTGCTTCCATACGCTGCAGGCGCTCGGTCGTCTCGACCTCCCGGTCCGCGCGGTCGATGGAAACGACGATCCAGGGCGCGTTGAGACCCGAGGCAAGGCGGCTTGCAACGCGCACGACCTTTTCCGAGAGATCATCCGGCCCGACGCAGACCAGCAGCCGCTCGCCGCTGGCCCACGGGCCTTCGATGGCATTCTGCTTGAGATAATCGACCACCTGCTCATCGACGCGGTCGGCGGTGCGGCGCAGCGCCAACTCGCGCAGCGCGGTCAGGTTGCCGAGGCGGAAGAAACGGTCGACGGCGCGGCTGGCGCTTTCGGGCAGATAGACCTTGCCCTCCTTCAGCCGCTCGATCAGTTCCGTCGGCGGCAAGTCGACCAAAAGGACCTCGTCGGCTTTTTTCAGCACCACGTCCGGCACCCGTTCGCGCACCGTCACGCCTGTTATCTGCGCCACGACGTCGGACAGGCTTTCGAGATGCTGGATGTTGAGCGCGGTCCAGACATCGATGCCGGCGGCGATCAGCTCCTCGATATCCTGGTAGCGCTTGGGATGGCGGCTTCCCTCAGGATTGGAATGGGCAAGCTCGTCGACCAGCACGATCTTGGGACGCCGGGCGAGCGCGCCGTCGAGGTCGAATTCTTCGAGCATCTTGCCGCGATGCTCAATGCGGGCGCGCGGCAGCACTTCGAGACCCGCGACCAGGGCAGCGGTCTCGCCGCGCCCATGGGTTTCCACGAGACCGACGACGACATCCACGCCCTCGGCCTTCAGCCGACCCGCGCGCGTCAGCATCGCATAGGTCTTGCCGACCCCGGGAGCAGCCCCCAGAAAAACGGTCAGCTTGCCCCGGCGGTCTTTCTCCGCCAGGGCAAGCAACGCATCGGGATCGGGCCTCAGACTGTCGTCTCGCTCGTTTTCCGTCATTCTCACTCTCAAGGTCCGCGCGCATCGAGCGCGAGGTTCAGCTGCAGTACGTTCACCCGCGGCTCGCCGATGACTCCGAAAAGACGACTTTCTATACGACTTTCGACAAGGTTCGCTATCTCCGTTTCCGAAAGTCCTCGTGCCTTTGCAACACGCGCGATCTGCGCGCGGGCGAAAGCCGGGGAAATATGCGGGTCGAGGCCCGAGCCGGACGTCGTCACGGCATCGGCCGGCACGGGCGTTGCGAGGCCCGCCGCCTTGAGCCTTTCGACATCGGCCGCAACACGGTCCCTCAGTTTCACCGAGGTCGTACCGAGGTTCGAACCGGAGGAGGCCGCGGCATTGTAGGCATCCGGGCCGGTCGCGGAGGGGCGCGGCCAGAAATACCGGTCCGTCGTGAAGGCCTGGCCGATCAGGTCGGAGCCGATGACGGCGCCGTTCCGTTCGATCAGCGAGCCGTTGGCGGCAGAGGGCATCACGGCCTGCGCGACGCCGGTCACAGCGAGCGGATAACCGAGCCCGAGCAGCGCGGTCAAAGCGAGAACAAGGGTGATGGCGGGGCGAAGATGGTTCAGCATGGTTACACCAGATGTAGGGCGCTGACGGCAAGGTCGATAGCCTTGATGCCTGCAAAAGGCAGGATCAGGCCGCCGAGGCCATAGACGAGGAGGTTGCGGCGCAGCAGGGCGGCGGCGGGCGCCGGACGATAGGCAACACCGCGCAGCGCCAGCGGGATCAGCGCCACGATGATCAGCGCATTGAAGATGACGGCCGAGAGGATGGCTGATTGCGGCGAGGCGAGGTTCATGACGTTGAGCGCGGCGAGCGCCGGATAGGTCGCGACGAACAGCGCCGGGATGATCGCGAAATACTTCGCGACGTCGTTGGCGATCGAGAAGGTCGTGAGCGAACCGCGCGTCATGAGGAGCTGCTTACCGATCTCGACGATCTCGATGAGCTTCGTCGGGCTGGAATCGAGGTCCACCATATTGGCCGCCTCGCGGGCCGCCTGCGTGCCGGTCTGCATGGCGACGCCGACATCGGCCTGGGC
>NZ_CAMLFY010000236.1 GCF_946479415.1 uncultured Shinella sp.
TGCCGATACCGGCATGGATGATACCAGCCTTCTCGACGCGGAACTCGACAGCGCCGCCCTTGGATGCCTTGACGGCGCCGGTGACGTCCATGGTGACGGTGCCGACCTTCGGGTTCGGCATCATGCCGCGCGGGCCGAGAACCTTACCGAGACGGCCGACGAGCGGCATCATGTCCGGGGTCGCGATGCAGCGATCGAAGTCGATCTTGCCGCCCTGGACGATTTCGAGCAGGTCTTCCGCACCTACGATGTCAGCACCGGCAGCCTTGGCTTCGTCAGCCTTGGCGCCACGAGCGAAGACGGCGACGCGAACGTCACGGCCCGTGCCGTTCGGCAGGTTGACGACGCCGCGGACCATCTGGTCAGCGTGACGCGGGTCAACACCGAGGTTCATCGCGATTTCGACGGTTTCGTCGAACTTGGCGACGGCGCGCTCCTTGACGAGAGCGATTGCGTCCGAAAGGGCGACCAGCTTGGTCGGGTCGATGCCTTCACGGATCTTCTGGATGCGCTTTGCGATCTTGGCCATGGTCTTAACCTACCACTTCCAGGCCCATGGCGCGGGCAGAGCCCTCGACCATTGCCATTGCGCCTTCGATATCGGCGGCGTTGAGATCCTTCATCTTGGCTTCGGCGATCGACTTGATCTGAGCCTTGGTGAGCTTGCCGACCGTCGCGCCCTTGCCCGGGGTCTTGGAGCCCGAGGTGATCTTGGCTTCCTTCTTGAGGAAGTAGGTCACCGGCGGCTGCTTCATGACGAAGGTGAAGGACTTATCCTGGTAGTAGGTGATGACGACCGGGATCGGCATACCCTTTTCCATTTCCTGCGTCGCTGCGTTGAACGACTTGCAGAATTCCATGATGTTAATGCCACGCTGACCAAGCGCCGGGCCGATCGGCGGGGACGGGTTTGCCGATCCTGCCTTGACCTGAAGCTTGAGCTGGCCTGCAACTTTCTTAGCCATTTTCTCTGCCTTTCAGAATGCGACCGGTTTCCCGGTCCATGATGCCGATCCGAAGACCGGCGGCTGCGGTTGCGTGGTGCGGATTTTGGCGCCCCGGCTACAGGCCGCCTCTCCTTCCACGCGATTGGCGGAAACTTCCACCGCCAACCCTCGGAGAGGGTTGGATTTCAGATGAGCGAGGCCCGAAAGCCGCCGCCAAAATCAGATTTTCTCGACCTGGGCGTATTCCAGCTCGACCGGGGTGGCGCGACCGAAGATCGACACTTCCACCTTGAGGCGCGAACGCTCCTCGTCGACGTCCTGAACCGTACCGTTGAACGACGCGAACGGGCCATCGGAAACACGCACCTGCTCGCCGATCTCGAAGGAGACCGAGGGCTTCGGACGATCTACGCCGTCCTGAACCTGCGACAGGATGCGCTCAGCTTCACTGTCCGGAATCGGAACCGGCTTGTTGTCGGAACCGAGGAAACCCGTGACCTTCGGCGTATTCTTGATGAGGTGGTACGCTTCGTCCGTCAGGTTCGCCCGCACCAGCACGTAGCCGGGGAAGAACTTGCGCTCGGAATCGACCTTGCGGCCACGACGCACCTCGACAACCTTTTCGGTCGGCACGAGGATCTTTTCGAAGAGATGATCAAGACCTTTCTGACGGGCCTTGTTCTCGATGTCCTCGGCGACTTTCTTCTCGAAATTCGAATAGGCGTGGACGATGTACCAACGGGAAGCCATGTTCATCTCCAACCGATCAGGCGGCAGCGCCGAGGACGAGGCCAACCAGCCAGCCCATCAGCTGATCCGCGGCAAAGAAGAACACCGCAGCCAGGAAGACCATGACGAAGACCATGATCGTCGAGATCATGGTCTCGCGCCGCGAGGGCCAAGTCACTTTTGCCGTTTCGGAGCGTACCTGCTGCAGAAACGCAATCGGATTCGTTTTCGATGCCATTGAATGTCCACGCCATTACGGCGCGTAAAGCTGAACTATCAGCCCCACGCACCGCGTGTCTGTTTTGCCCTACATAAAGCCCGATTCCCTTTTTCACAAGAGGCAACCAGACTTTTAACGAATTATGACGGCTCGCGCCGTCATGCCATTCCGACCGTCGCTGCAAGTGGTCCGCGCTGTCCGGCGAAGAATGGCAGGGGCAGAGGGGCTCGAACCCCCGACCTGCGGTTTTGGAGACCGCCGCTCTACCAACTGAGCTATACCCCTAGATGCTTGCCGTATCCGGGCGAAACGCCTCTTGCCGGCAAGGCATGGCGTCTTTACGGCGCGCGGACCGACTTGGCAAGGGCAAAGGCGAGATTTTTTCACAGCCTAGCGAAGACAAGGCCCCTCCCCGCCGCCGCATCACCAGTTGACGCGGAATGCCGCCCTGATGGCGCCGACCGTGCCCGTGTCCTGCCGGCTCAACGAAGCCGCGACGTTGAGCCCGTCGAACACATGCTGCTCCACACGAAACTCCGTGCCGACCCGCCGCTCACCGCTGACGGCGGTTCCCGATGCGATAAACGACGTGCCCGTATTCACCGCCTGGATCTGCGCCTTCTGCGTCAGCCGCACGGAACCGGTATAGCCGTGCCGTGCGCGCGAATCGGCCGAGACGGACGGCGTCAAAACGACATCCACGGATGGTGTCGCCATCCAGCGGCGCGAGACGCCGGCGCTGGCCGAAGCACGGCCTGTGGCCGGGTTGTAGCCGGCCGCGACGTTGCGTTCGGCACCGGAGCGCCCCTGTGTCCGCATCTCCGCCCAAAGGCGCGCATTGTCGCGTGTCGCGCTGATGCGGCCCGTCGAAGACGTGGCCACCGAAAAATCGACGCCCGCACTGACGGGATTGCGCGTAGCCGCCCTCGCGCCCATGCGCAGGCGATAGGCATATTTGGAGATCTTCGTCGGCGACCAGATAAGAAGAGAATCGCTCGCCTTCGCCTCCACAGGAAGACCCACGGGAATCAGTAAAAGCGCGAGCGCTGCGCACGCCGCACGGGAAAACATCATCATGAAGAGCATCCGCCTCGTGGTTGCCATGATGCGCGCGGCCGGCCTCTTACCTGCCACACGCAGAGGCGCCTCCACAAACACGCGATCATCCGATCGGCAGGCGCCGGGTTGCGGCCATATCGGCCCGAACCAGTCGCTCGAAGCGACATGGCCAACCTACGCGTCACCGGCCAACGGCTCTATCCCTAGAACTGGCGAGTTATAAAATGCTTCTAAAAAAGCCTGATATTTCCAAGGTTTCACAAACAAAAAGCCCCGCGGTTTCCCGCGGGGCTTTCTTCAGATCAGAGACCTGAAATTACTCGACGATCACCGATCGTTATTCAACGATCGAGGCAACGATGCCGGCGCCGACGGTACGGCCGCCTTCGCGGATGGCGAAGCGCAGCTTTTCTTCCATCGCGATCGGAACGATCAGTTCAACGGCAACCG
>NZ_CAMLFY010000237.1 GCF_946479415.1 uncultured Shinella sp.
CTGAAGCCGATCGTCGAGTTCATGACCTTCAACTTCGCCATGCAGGCGATCGACCACATCATCAACTCCGCCGCCAAGACGCTCTACATGTCCGGTGGCCAGATGGGTGCGCCGATCGTGTTCCGCGGCCCGAACGGTGCGGCGGCCCGCGTGGGCGCCCAGCATTCGCAGTGCTATGCCGCCTGGTACAGCCACGTTCCCGGCCTCAAGGTCGTCATGCCCTACACGGCAGCCGACGCGAAGGGTCTTCTGAAGGCTGCGATCCGCGATCCGAACCCGGTCATCTTCCTCGAAAACGAAATCCTCTACGGCCAGAGCTTCGAAGTCCCGAAGATGGACGATTTCGTTCTGCCGATCGGCAAGGCGCGCATCCACAAGAAGGGCAACGACGTCACCGTCGTCTCCTTCGGCATCGGCATGACCTATGCGCTGAAGGCGATCGCGGAACTCGAGAAGGACGGCATCGATGTCGAACTGATCGACCTTCGCACCATCCGCCCGATGGACCTGCCGACCATCATCGAATCGGTCAAGAAGACCGGCCGCCTCGTCGTGGTGGAAGAGGGCTTCCCGCAGTCTTCCGTCGGCTCCGAGATCGCGACCCGCGTCATGCAGCAGGCCTTCGACTATCTCGATGCGCCGATCCTGACGATCGCCGGCAAGGACGTTCCGATGCCCTACGCCGCAAACCTCGAAAAGCTGGCGCTTCCGAACGTCGGCGAAGTCGTCCAGGCGGTCAAAACCGTCTGCTACAAATAAGGGGAGGGTCGAAGTATGCCGATCAACATTACGATGCCGGCCCTTTCGCCCACCATGGAAGAGGGCAATCTTGCCAAGTGGCTGGTCAAGGAAGGCGACACCGTGAAATCCGGTGACGTCATTGCCGAGATCGAGACCGACAAGGCAACGATGGAAGTCGAAGCCGTCGACGAGGGCGTTGTCGCCAAGCTCGTCGTTCCCGCCGGTACGGAAGGCGTGAAGGTCAATAGCCTCATCGCCATCCTCGCCGCCGATGGCGAAGATGTGTCTGCTGCCGCTGCCGGCGGCGGTTCGGCCGCGCCGAAGGCGGAAGCCAAGGCTGCGGAAGCACCGAAGGAAGCCGAAAAGACGGCTGCCGCCGCTCCGGCGCCCGTTGCTGCCGCTCCGGCGGCTGCGCAGAACCATGGTGGCAGCGGCCTGTTCTCCTCGCCGCTCGCCCGCCGCATCGCCAAGGATGCCGGCCTCGACATCAAGTCGGTCACCGGTTCCGGCCCGCATGGCCGCGTGGTCAAGGGTGACGTCGAGAAGGCCATCGCCTCCGGTGGTGCCAAGCCGGCCGCCGCTGCCGCAGCCCCGGCTGCTGCAGCATCCGCAGCTCCCGCCGCTGCCCCCAAGGGCATGTCGGAAGAGGCCGTGCTCAAGCTGTTCGAGGCCGGTTCCTACGAGCTCGTTCCGCATGACGGCATGCGCAAGACCATCGCCAAGCGCCTGCAGGAATCCAAGCAGACGATCCCGCACTTCTACGTTTCCGTGGATGTCGAGCTCGATGCCCTTCTGGCCCTTCGCGCCCAGATCAACGGTTCCGCACCGGAGAAGGACGGCAAGCCGGCCTACAAGCTCTCGGTCAACGACATGGTCATCAAGGCCATGGCGCTTGCGCTGCGCGACGTGCCGGATGCCAACGTGTCCTGGACCGACACGAACATGGTCAAGCACAAGCACGCGGATGTCGGCGTCGCCGTCTCCATCCCGGGCGGCCTGATCACGCCGATCATCCGCAGCGCGGAACTGAAGAGCCTGTCGGCCATCTCCAACGAGATGAAGGACCTCGGCAAGCGCGCCAAGGAACGCAAGCTGAAGCCCGAAGAGTACCAGGGCGGCACGACCGCTGTGTCCAACATGGGCATGATGGGCGTCTCGAACTTCGCCGCCGTCGTCAACCCGCCGCATGCGACGATCCTGGCGGTAGGTGCCGGCACGGAACGCGTCGTGGTCAAGAAGGGCCAGATGGTCATCGTCAACGCGATGACGGTCACGCTCTCCACCGACCATCGCTGCGTGGATGGTGCGCTCGGCGCCGAACTGCTCGGTGCGTTCAAGCGCTACATCGAAAGCCCGATGGGGATGCTCGTCTGATAGCGGGGTGCGGCCATGAAGACGGTTCTCTGCTACGGCGACAGCCTGACCTGGGGTTACAACGCGGAAACGCTCGACCGGCATGCCTTCGAGGATCGCTGGCCGAGCGTGCTCGCCAAAGCCCTGGGACCTGATGTCACCGTGATCGCGGAGGGCCTCAACGGCCGCACCACCGCCTATGACGACCATCTGGCAGACTGCGAGCGCAATGGCGCGCGCATTCTGCCGACGATTCTGCACAGCCACGATCCGATCGACCTCGTCATCCTGTTCCTCGGGGCCAATGACATGAAGCCGACCATCTGCGGCACGGCCTTCGGCGCCGTGCAGGGCATGGAGCGGCTGGTGGAGCTGGTGCGCCACCACGCGTGGTCGTTCGATAGCGCGGAGGGGCCGGAGGTGCTCGTCGTCTCCCCGCCGCAGCTTTGCGAAACGGCCAACACCGCCTTCGCGGCGATGTTTGCAGGCGGTGTCGAGCAATCGGCCATGCTGGCGACGCTCTATGCGGACCTGGCGGATGAAACCGGCTGCGGCTTCTTCGATGCCGGCTCGGTCGCGGAAACGACGCCGCTCGACGGCGTGCATCTCGATGCGAAGAACACACGCGCAATCGGCAAGGGCCTCGAGCCGGTCGTGCGCATGATGCTCGGATTGTGAAATTCTAGAGAACGTGAGACGCGGCTATAGGCCCGCGCGAGAAACAAGGCAGGAAACGACATGGCTCAGACTTACGACGTCATCGTTATCGGTTCGGGTCCCGGCGGCTACATCGCCGCGATCCGTGCAGCACAGCTCGGCCTGAAGACGGCCATCGTGGAGCGCGAGCATCTCGCCGGCATCTGCTCCAACTGGGGCTGCATTCCGACCAAGGCGCTGCTGCGCTCGGCCGAAATCTTCCACTACGCTCAGCACCCCGGCGACTACGGCATCAAGGTTGAGGGAACGGTGACGCCGGACCTGAAGGCCATCGTCGCCCGCTCGCGCGGCATTGCCCAGCGCATGAACGGCGGCGTCGGCTTCCTGATGAAGAAGAACAAGGTCGACATCATCTGGGGCGAGGCCAAGATCACCAAGCCGGGCGAGATCGTCGTTTCCAAGACGACGAAGGCGATCCAGCAGCCGCAGGCGCCGCTGCCGAAGAACGTTCTGCCCGAAGGCACCTACACCGCCAAGAACATCGTCATCGCCACGGGTGCGCGTCCACGCGCGCTGCCGGGCATCGAGCCGGATGGCAAGCTGATCTGGACCTATTTCGAGGCGATGAAGCCGGA
>NZ_CAMLFY010000238.1 GCF_946479415.1 uncultured Shinella sp.
GTTCTTCCGGGGTCGGCTCGCGGCCGATCTCGTGCAGCATCTGGCGCGAGGTACGGACGATCTTGTTGATCGTCTCGATCATGTGCACCGGAATACGGATCGTGCGGGCCTGGTCGGCGATCGAGCGGGTGATCGCCTGCCGGATCCACCACGTCGCGTAGGTGGAGAACTTGTAGCCACGGCGATACTCGAACTTGTCGACCGCCTTCATGAGGCCGATATTGCCTTCCTGGATGAGATCGAGGAACTGAAGGCCACGGTTGGTGTACTTCTTGGCAATCGAGATCACGAGACGGAGGTTGGCTTCCACCATCTCCTTCTTGGCGATGCGGGCTTCGCGCTCGCCCTTCTGCACCATCGAAACGATGCGGCGGAATTCGGCGATCGAGATGCCGGTTTCCGTGGCGAGGTTCTGGATCTCCTGGCGGATGTCGCGGATCGTCGTGTTTTCGCTCTTGGCGAATTCCTTCCAGCCGCGGGCGGCCAGATTGGCGATCGACTTCATCCAGTTCGGATCGAGTTCCGCACCGGAATATTGCTCCAGGAACGAGTCACGCTTGACGCCGTAGCTTTCGGCGAGGCGCAGCAGGCGACCCTCGTTCTGCATCAGGCGCTTGGAGATATCGTAGAGCTGCTCGACGAGGCTGTCGACGCGGTTCTGGTTGAGCGACAGCGACTTGACGGCCGTGATCAGCTCGTCCTTGAGCTCCTTGTAGCGGCGCTCCTGGGCGGGAGACAGCGTGCCGGTGGCCTGCAGGCGGGCCTCCACCTGCTGGTCCTGCAGCTTGCGCAGCTTCTTGTAGGTCTCGGCGATCGTGTCGAGCGTTTCCATGACCTGCGGACGCAGTTCCGCTTCCATGGCGGCGAGCGAGAGGTTCGACTCGTCGTCGTCCTCTTCCTCTTCCTCCGGCGGCAGGCCTTCTCCACCGACATTGGTGATGTCGTCGTCGTTGGCGGCACGCGGCCGGCGGGTCTTTTCCTTCTCTTCGGCCGCCTTGCGGTCGGCCTCGATCTTTTCCGGGCTCTGGAACTGCGGAGCAGCCTTCGCCTCGGGACCGGAATAGGTGGTCTCGAGGTCGATGATCTCGCGCAGCAGGGTCTGGCCTTCGTTGAGTTCATCCCGCCAGATGATGATGGCCTGGAACGTCAGCGGGCTCTCACAGAGGCCGGCGATCATCGTCTCGCGGCCGGCTTCGATGCGCTTGGCGATGGCGATTTCGCCCTCGCGCGACAGAAGCTCCACCGAGCCCATCTCGCGCAGATACATGCGCACCGGGTCGTCCGTACGGTCGGTCGGCTCTTTCTTCTTGGCCGTCGCAAGCGCAGTGCCGCTCGAAGGGGCAAGCTCGCCGCCCTCGCTCTCGTTGTCGTCGTCGCCGCCGTCGTCCTCGGTCTGAGCCGCCTCTTCGGCGTCCTCGTCCTCGATGACATTGATGCCCATGTCGGAGAGCATGGCCATCGTGTCCTCGATCTGCTCCGAGGTCACTTCCTCGGAGGGCAGAACCGAGTTCAGCTCATCCATGGTCACATAGCCGCGCTTCTTGGCGGCCTTGATCATCTTTTTGACGGCATCATCGGAAAGATCGAGAAGAGGGCCGTCGGATGCGCCTTCGCGTTCGTTTTCGACTTCCTCGTTCTCTTTGACCTTTGTCGCCATTTATTTCGTCGCTTTCTTGAGCATCCAGTTTTCAAGCGGTCAGGGTTTCCGCAGCCGAGCGCCCTTCGGCATGCGCAATCGCCTCTCGGCGCTCCTGACCTAACGGATTGACAATTAAATCCTGATTAACCACAGCCCGGCCCGCCGGCTTGTGGACGTGTCGCCAAGGCGACACAATTGACATGACTTCCCGATCCGCCGTACCCATTCCTTCTCAGCCAACAATGGTGATTCCCAGAATTTTCGGTTCCGTCAAGCTTTTCCGGCAAAAAAGCCGTAAAAGGCTCCGATTCGGGTTCGCGAACATGAAAGTCGGCGGATCCGGGCGATTGAGCCTTCATGTAGGCGTCTCTCCCGAAAAGACAAGACCCGCCGGCCTCCCCAAACCCAGTGGCTTGACGCAACCGATTCGCCCGCCCGTCGCTCAGAACGAGCGCCCGTCCACCTTGTTGATCGCCAATGTCTCGAGATCGATCGCCGGAATGCAGCGCAGATTGACCGCCGCCATCTTGTTTCCCTTGGGATCCGAGCCTTCGCCATAGGGCGCAATTCCGCACTTGGCACAGAAATGGTGCTGGATGACGTGGCGGTTGAACGTGTAGGTCGAGACGTTCTCCTTCGGCGTCGTCAGTCGCAGGTTTTCTGCCGGAACGAAAGCCAGCAGCCCGCCGCGCCGCCGGCACATGGAGCAGTTGCAGTCGAGCCCGCTGTCGAATTCGCCCTCCACCTCGAAGGCGACGTTCCCGCAATGGCAGCTTCCTTCGTACTTCATGATGTCATTCCTCCTGTTTCTTTGCGTATGGCGTTATCGCAAAACCGCTGCACACTTTTGCGCGCCAAGCGTCAATGCCAATCCATGACGACCTTGCCGGAATTGCCCGAGCGCATCGCTTCGAACCCATCCCGGAAGTCGTCGATCTTGATGCGATGGGTGATGATCGGCGACAGATCGAGCCCGCCCTGCACGAAGGCGATCATCTTGTACCAGGTCTCGAACATCTCGCGGCCATAGATGCCCTTCAGCGTCAGCATTTTGAAAATCACCTTGTTCCAGTCGATGCCGAAGCCATCGGGCGCAATCCCGAGAATGGCGATCTTGCCGCCATTGTTCATCGTGTCGATCATCGAGCGGAAGGCCGGCGGCGCGCCGGACATTTCGAGGCCGACATCAAACCCCTCGGTCATGCCGATCTCGTTCATGACGTCCTTCAGGTCCTGGCTGGACGCGTCAACGACGTAATCGATGCCGACCTTGCGCGCGAGATCGAGACGGATGGGGTTGATGTCGGTGATGACGACCTTTCGGGCGCCGGAGCGTTTGGCGACCATCGCCCCCATGATGCCGATCGGCCCGGCGCCGGTGACGAGCACGTCCTCGCCGACGAGATCGAAGGAGAGCGCGGTGTGCACCGCATTGCCGAACGGATCGAAGATCGCCGCCACCTCGTCCGGCACGTCATCGGGGATCGGCACGACATTGTATTCGGGAATACAGACGAACTCGCCGAAGGAGCCCGGCCGGTTGACGCCGACGCCCTTGGTGTAATGGCAGAGATGCCCGCGCCCGGCGCGGCAGTTGCGGCATTTGCCGCAGACGATATGCCCCTCGCCCGAGACACGTTCGCCGACCTTGTACTTTGTGA
Organism: uncultured Shinella sp.; assembly: GCF_946479415.1. The sequence continues at coordinate 3,301 of NZ_CAMLFY010000238.1, forward strand.
CCGACGAGCCGACCTCGGCGATCTCGCCGACGAATTCATGGCCGACGACCATCGGCACCGGAATGGTCTT
>NZ_CAMLFY010000239.1 GCF_946479415.1 uncultured Shinella sp.
GAAGAACCGGTCGTCCTGCCCGGTGCCTTCCCGAACCTGCTCGCGAACGGCTCCTCCGGTATCGCCGTGGGCATGGCGACGTCCATTCCCTCGCACAATGTGCATGAACTGTGCGACGCAGCACTTCACCTCATCCGCAACCCAGAGGTCGAGGTCGAGAAGCTCGTCGAATTCGTGCAAGGCCCGGACCTGCCGACCGGCGGCATCATCATCGACAGCCGCGAAAGCATCATCGAGGCCTACCGGACGGGCCGCGGCGGTTTCCGCGTGCGCTCCAAGTGGCAGACGGAAGATCTCGGCCGCGGCGGCTACCAGATCGTCGTCACCGAAATTCCCTATCAGGTGCAGAAGTCGCGCCTGATCGAGAAGATCGCCGAGCTGCTCATCGCCCGCAAGCTGCCGCTGCTTGAAGATGTCAGGGACGAATCGGCCGAGGACGTGCGCATCGTGCTGGTGCCGAAGAGCCGCACCGTCGACCCGACGATCCTGATGGAATCGCTGTTCAAGCTTTCGGAGCTGGAAAGCCGCATTCCGCTCAACATGAACGTGCTCTCGATGGGGCGCGTGCCGAAGGTCATGGGCCTCAAAGAGGTGCTGGTCGAGTGGCTTGCCCATCGCCGTGAGGTCCTGCAGCGCCGCTCGCGTCATCGCCTCGCTGCCATCGAGCGCCGGCTTGAAATCCTCGGCGGTTATCTCGTTGCCTTCCTCAATCTCGACGAGGTGATCCGCATCATCCGCGAGGAGGATGAGCCGAAGGTCTCGCTGATGGAGACCTTCTCGCTCACGGACGTTCAGGCCGAAGCGATCCTCAACATGCGCCTGCGCTCGCTGCGCAAGCTCGAGGAATTCGAGATCCGCACCGAATTCGACACGCTGTCGAAGGAAAAGGCCGAGATCGAGGCACTGCTCGCCTCCGACGAGAAGCAATGGCAGACCGTCGCCTGGGAAATCGGCGAGGTCCGCAAGAAATTCGCCAAGGCGACCGAGCTCGGCCGTCGCCGCACCCAGTTTGCCAGCGCTCCGGAAGCGGACGTCGAGGCGATCCAGCAGGCGATGATCGAGAAGGAGCCGGTCACGGTCGTCATCTCGGAAAAGGGCTGGATCCGCGCGCTGAAGGGTCACATTGCCGATACGTCCGGTCTCCAGTTCAAGGAAGGCGACGCGCTGAACGTCGCTTTCCCGGCGCAGACGACGGACAAGGTGCTGATCGTCACGACGGGCGGCAAGGTCTACACGCTCGGCGCCGACAAGCTGCCGGGCGGCCGCGGCCATGGCGAGCCGCTGCGCATCATGGTCGACATGGAAAACGATCAAGACGTGCTGACCGCCTTCGTGCACGATGCGCATCGCAAGGTCATCATCGCCTCGCAAGCCGGCAACGGCTTCGTCGTTTCGGAAACCGAGATGGTCGCCAATACCCGCAAGGGCAAGCAGGTGATGAATGTTGGCATGCCCGACGAAGCCAAGCTCGTCGTGCCGGTGCGTGGCGACCATGTCGCCGTCGTCGGCGAGAACCGCAAAATGCTGGTCTTCCCGCTGGCGCAGCTGCCGGAAATGTCGCGCGGCAAGGGTGTTCGCCTGCAGCGCTACAAGGACGGCGGCATCTCCGACCTGCGCTGCTTCGCCATTGCCGACGGCCTCACCTGGGACGACAGCGCCGGCCGCAACTTCGTGCGCACCAGGGAAGAGCTCGCCGAATGGCTCGCCGACCGCGCGACCGCCGGCCGCACCGTGCCGAAGGGTTTTCCACGCAGCGGCAAGTTCAGCGGCTGATCAGCCGGAATAGGGGGCGCTGACGTCGCGCAGAAAGCGCGTCGCGCCCTCTTCGTCGATCTCGCCTGCGGCGACGGCGAGGACGAATGCGATGATGTCCGCTTGCGATGCTTCAATCAGGAAGCCGTTGAGGATCAGGAATGTGAACGCGGCCAGAAAGCCGGTGCGCTTGTTCCCGTCAGAGAAGGGATGGTTGCGCACGATGCCGTAGAGGTAGGCTGCCGCCAATTCTAAAAGATCCGGCGTTCCATATGCCGCCTTGTTGAGCGGGCGGGCGAGAGCGGCCTCCAGAGCATTCTCGTCTTTAAGGCCGCCAAGCCCGCCATGCTCAAGAAGCTGCTCTTCGTGCATGACCTCAACAGCTTGGCGGGTCAGCCACTTGATGTCTCTCATTTGGCGAGTTCGCGGAGGGCGACGCGATATTTCTCCATACCCATTCTGGCGGCTTTGAGTTGTTCTGCCAGATCGGCGTTCTGGGGAATAAGCTGAATTTGACCGCTTTCTTCCTTCAACGTCAGTTCATCACCCGCCTTGACGCCCATGCGGTCGAGGACATCCTTCGGGATGATGATGCCTTCGGAATTGCCGATTTTGCGGATGGTGATGTTCATGGGCTTGCTCCGTTATAACCAAGTTATAACATCGTTTGGCGCCAATCTCAAGCCTCATCCCGTGAACGGAAACTCCACCGCCGCATCGCCTTCCTTGGCGACGCGGGCTTTGGAGCGCATTTGCCAGAGGGAATGGGCAAGCAGCGCGAGGATGAGAATGGAGCCGCCGATAAGGGTTTGCGTCGTGGGCGTCTCGGCAAAGACGACCCAGACCCAGATGGGGGCAAGAACGGTTTCAACGAGATAGAACATGCCGACTTCGGGCGCCGAGAGGTAGCGTGGACCGGTCGCAAGGCACCAGAAGGCAAGGGGTAGAAGGACGAGGCCGTTGAAAAGGATGTAGACGGGCTCGGCGATTTCCAGGCCGCCGGGGGGCAGGAAAAAAAGCCCTACGATGCCGGAGAGGACCGCGGCGACCAGCGGCACGAAACCCATATCGGCGCCGCTGCGGCGGCTGAGCGTGAGAGACGCCGCCAGGAGCAGCGCGGAACAGGCGGCCATGGCATCGCCGAAGAGGTTCCCGCTCGAAAGCCCATCATGCACGATCAGCAGGACGCCCGCGACCATGGCGGCCATGGTCAGCAGGGTCGCGTTGCTCGGTCGTTCACCCATGAAAAGCCAGGAGAGTATGGCGGCGAACATGGAGGTGAAGGCGAGGATGAAGACCACATTGGCCGTGGTGGTGTTGAACACCGCGAGCATGAAGGTCAGTCCGTTGATGCCATAGAGCAAGGCGATCAGCCAGCCGATGCCGCCGGGGACCAGAACCGTCTTGCGCCGAAGGACGAAATTCAGGAAGGCCCAGAGAACGATCGCCATGACGAAGACGGAGATGTTGCGCACGGCGACCATCGACCAGACGTCACCGTTTGCAGAGCGGATCAGCGGGATATCGAAGGAGAGGGCAAGGCCGCCGATGGCGGTGATGAGAAGGCCCTTGCGGTGAAGGGCGGGATCGCTTGTCTGGGACACGA
>NZ_CAMLFY010000240.1 GCF_946479415.1 uncultured Shinella sp.
CGGCCGAGGCCGGAGAGTTTCACGCCGCCGAACGGCGCTTCCGCCGTGGAGATCAGGCCCGTGTTGACACCCACCATGCCGTATTCCAGCGCCTCGGCCACGCGGAACACCCGCGACAGCTCCTTGGCATAGAAATACGAGGCAAGCCCGAACTCCGTGTCGTTCGCCTGCGCGATCACATCGTCCTCATCCTTGAACCGGAACAGCGGTGCGACAGGGCCGAAGGTCTCTTCCTTCGCCACGGCCATGTCCGGCGTCACATCGGCAATGACGGTCGCCTCGTAGAACGTGCCACCCAGCGCATGACGCTTGCCGCCCTGCACCACACGACCACCCTTCTTCACCGCATCCGCGACATGCTCTTCCACCTTTTCGAGCGCGGCCGTGTCGATCAGCGGGCCGAGGATAACACCCTCGTCGAAGCCGTTGCCGGTCTTCAGCTTGCCGACGGCCGCCGCGAGCTTTGCCGAGAAGGCATCATAGACACCCTCCTGTACATAGAGACGGTTGGCGCACACACAGGTCTGGCCGTTGTTGCGGAACTTGGCGATCAGCGCACCTTCGACCGCCGCATCGAGATCGGCATCGTCGAACACGATGAAGGGCGCATTGCCGCCAAGTTCCAGGCCGAGCTTCTTGATGGTCGGCGCGCACTGCTTGTAGAGCTCCGCACCGATCTCCGTCGAACCGGTGAAGGTCAGCTTGCGCACGGTCGGGTTTGCCGTCATTTCCGCACCGATCTCGCGGGCAGAACCCGTGATGACCGAGAACAGGCCCGCGGGAAGGCCGGCGCGTTCGGCAAGGATGGCAATCGCAATCGCCGAGAACGGGGTCTGCGAGGCGGGTTTCAGCACCATGGCGCAGCCGGCGGCGAAGGCAGGACCGGCCTTGCGGGTGATCATGGCGTTCGGGAAGTTCCACGGCGTGATGGCCGCGACCACACCGATCGGCTGCTTCATCACGAGGATGCGCTTGTCCTTCTGATGACCGGGCACGATATCGCCGTAGAGGCGGCGAGCCTCTTCGGCGAACCATTCGACAAAGCTTGCGCCATAGACGATCTCGCCGGTGGCCTCTGCAAGCGGCTTGCCCTGTTCCATCGTCAGGATGCGGCCGAGATCGTCCTTGTTGTCGATCATCAGCTCGAACCATTTGCGCAGGATGCCCGAGCGTTCCTTGGCCGTGCGCGCCGCCCAGCCCTTCTGGGCAACGGCGGCGGCATCGATGGCTTCCTTCGTCTCGGCAGCGCCGAGCTTCGGCACGTAACCCACCAACTCACCCGTCGCCGGGTTCTTCACCGCGATGCCGCTACCGTCAGCGTCGATCCAGCGAGTGCCAACCAAGGCCGCCTGCCGCAAAAGGCTCGGGTCTTTCAAGGTCATCGGAGTTCTCCCATTTCGCGATGCGTCTTTTCTCGCAGCGTTATATTGCCTCCGCCACCCCTTCGACAATGCGGCAGGCAGTGATTTTGCCGCTTCGCGAGACCGGACGCAGCGTCTAAGGTCGGCCCGATGATTTGATACGAGGCTTACCATGACCCATCCCACCGGCCGCACCGCCGACCACGCCATCGCCCCCATCTTCCTCGACCGCTGGTCGCCCCGCGCCTTCACCGGCGAGACCATGCCGCAGGACACGCTGCTGTCGCTGTTCGAGGCCGCGCGCTGGGCCCCGTCCGCCGCCAACGGCCAGCCCTGGCATTTCGTCTATGGCCATCGCGGCACCGAGGCGTTCCAGACGATCTATGACACGCTCGACGAGGGCAACCAGCGCTGGGCCGACAAGGCCTCCGTCCTCATCGTCATCATCTCCCAGACGCACCGCAAGAATGCCGCCGGCGAGTTGCGCCCGACCTATACCCATGCCTTCGACACCGGCACGGCCTGGGGCTATCTCGCGCTGCAGGCAACCCATGCCGGCTATCACGCCCACGGCATGGGCGGCATCGACCGGGACAAGGCGAAAGAGGTTCTGGGCATTCCCGATGGTTTTCGGGTGGAAGCAGCCGTCGCCATCGGCAAGATTGCGCCGAAGGAAACCCTGCCGGAGGACCTCCTGAAGCGTGAGGTGCCGAGCGGGCGCAAGAAGGTCGCGGAGTTCGTCTCCGAGGGACGCTTCAACGCCCCCTGATCCGGCCAGACCGGAGCAATGCCATGGACAATCAGGATGACGACCGCCTCTGGACGGCGCTGACGGAGCGGGACAAAGGTCAGGACGGTGTCTATGCCGTCGCGTCGAGCGGCATCTATTGCCGCTTCGGCTGCCCATCCCGACCGCCGCTACGGAAGAATGTCCGATTTTATGCCGCCGCCGCGGAGGCATCGGACGCCGGCTACCGGGCCTGCAAACGCTGCAAGCCGGACCAGCCCGCCGCTAGAATCTGTCAGGTTCGTTCCAAACCCGACAGATTCTAGGCTTCTTTGTTTTCGTTTGTCTCTTCAGGAAAACCGGTTCCCACTTTTCCCTGACAAACTCTAGCGGCGGGCTTTCCGATATCGATCAGATATCGAGGTTGGCGACGCTCAGGGCGTTTTCCTGGATGAAGTCGCGGCGCGGCTCCACCTCGTCGCCCATCAGGCGGGCAAACAGGCCGTCGGCATCGGTCGCGTCGTTGACCCTGACCTGCAGCAGCGAGCGGACGTTCGGATCGAGCGTCGTTTCCCAGAGCTGCTCGGCATTCATCTCGCCGAGACCCTTGTAGCGCTGCATGGACAGGCCCTTGCGGCCGGCAGCGAAGACGGCATCCAGCAGGGCGCGTGGGCCGGTGATTTCCGTCTGGCCATCCTTGCGGCGCAGTGTCGGCGGAACCCGGTAGGCGTCCTGGAAGCGCGGCGAGAGCTGGTCGATATGGCGGGCATCGGCCGAACCGATCAGCGCCATGTCGATATGGGCGAATTCCTTGACGCCGCGCACCATGCGCTCGAAGCGCAGGCCGCCATCGTTTGCGACCGAGCCGGTCCAGCCGCGTTCCGTCTCCTCGGCGATGAGGTCGAGGCGGCGGGCAACCTCCTCCGCCTTGGCGGCAAAAGCGTCCCTGCTATGGCTGAGCTCAAGGTTCAGCGCACCGGTGATCGCCGCCTGCTCGACGATCGAGCGGCTGTAGCGCGAATGCAGGCCATCGATCAGCGTGCGCAGGCGCAACGCATCCTGGATCAGCTCGCGGATATCCTGGCCGGCGCGCACCTCGCCGGAGCCCAGCTCCAGCGTCGCATCGTCGAGACCGGCATTGATCAGGTATTCTTCCAGCGCCTTCTCATCCTTCAGGTACTGGCTCGATTTGCCGCGCGCCACCTTATAGAGCGGCGGCTGGGCGATATAGAGATGGCCGCGCTCGATCAGCTCCGGCATCTG
>NZ_CAMLFY010000241.1 GCF_946479415.1 uncultured Shinella sp.
CGGCGATCTCGCCGACGAATTCATGGCCGACGACCATCGGCACCGGAATGGTCTTTTGCGCCCACTGATCCCAGTTCCAGATATGCACGTCCGTGCCGCAGATCGCGGATTTCTTGACCCGGATCAGCACGTCGTTCGGCCCGACCTCCGGCACCGGCACATTTTCCATCCACAGGCCGACTTCGGGTTTTGCTTTAACCAGCGCGCGCATCATGTTCGACATGACAAAACCTCCGCAAGGGATTCAGAAGACTCAGGCAATCACGCCCAGTTCACGTCCGACATCAGCAAAGACCTGAATTGCTTTGCGAACATCCGCCTCGCTGTGCGCGGCAGACATCTGGGTGCGGATGCGCGCCTGGCCGCGCGGCACGACGGGGAAGGAGAAGCCGATGACATAGACGCCGCGGGCGAGCATGCGGCTCGCCATTTCCTGCGCGAGCGCCGCATCGCCGAGCATGACGGGAATGATCGCATGCCCCTCCCCCGCCAGCGTGAAGCCGAGCTTACTCATCTCGCTGCGGAACAGATCGGCATTGGCATAAAGGCGTTGGCGCAGCGCATCGCCATTGTCGATGAGGTCGAAGACCTTGAGCGAGGCGGCCGCGATGACCGGGGCGAGCGTGTTGGAAAACAGATAGGGCCGCGAGCGCTGGCGCAGCCATTCGACCACCTCGCGCTTGCCCGACGTGTAGCCGCCCGAGGCGCCGCCGAGCGCCTTGCCGAGCGTGCCGGTGATGATATCGACACGGCCCTCGACGCCGCAATGTTCGGCCGAGCCGCGGCCATGTTTGCCGACGAAGCCGACGGCATGGCTGTCGTCGACCATGACCATCGCGCCGTATTTTTCGGCGAGATCGCAGACGCCGCCGAGATTGGCGATGATGCCGTCCATCGAGAAGACACCGTCGGTGGCGATCATCTTGAAGCGGCTGCCCTCCGCCTTCTTCAACTCCTCTTCCAGCGCTGCCATGTCGTTGTTGGCATAGCGGAAACGCTTCGCCTTGGAGAGGCGCACGCCGTCGATGATCGAGGCGTGGTTCAGCGCGTCGGAAATGATAGCGTCCTCTTCGGAAAGCAGCGTCTCGAAGAGGCCGCCGTTTGCATCGAAGCAGGAGGAATAGAGGATCGTATCCTCCAGCCCGAGGAAGGACGAGATGCGCGCCTCGAGCTCTTTGTGCTCCTCCTGCGTGCCGCAGATGAAGCGCACCGAGGCCATGCCATAGCCGTAGCGCTCCAGCGCCGCCTTGCCGGCCTCGGCCAGTTCCGCATTGTCGGCGAGGCCGAGATAGTTGTTGGCGCAGAAATTCAGGACGCGCTCGCCCGAGGCGACGGCGATCTCGCCGGCCTGCTTGGAGGTGATGACGCGCTCGGACTTGTAGAGACCTCCCGACTTGAGGCCGTCGATTTCGGATTGCAGATGGGTGATGAAGGCGGAGGTCATGGCGGGCACTCGCAAATTGCGGAAGGGTCGAAAGGTTCAGGCCGTGCGCTGGGCATAGGCAGACAGCAGCGGCCCGAAATCCTCCATGGCGGGGAATTTTTCGTAGCTGTGTTCGGCAGGCGTGGCCGCCCAGGCGAGTTTTTCGCTCGTATAGGCCTCGACGAAGGGGCTATACCAGCTGGTATCCTCCAGCATGGTCGGCCGCACATTGACGAAGAAATCGAGGCCCTGCGGTCGGGTGAACATCCAGGTCATGCAATGAGGGCAGAAATGATGCCCCGCCTCCGCGCTCGCGCCGGCCACGACCGGCTCGCCCTCGACAACGGCAAAACCCTCCGTCGGAATGGCCGCACTCAGCGAATAGGCGCTGCCGGACATGCGCTGGCAGCCGGTGCAATGACAGGCCATGGTAATAAGCGGCGGCGCGCTAATGCGGATTTTCACCCGCCCGCAGCGGCACGCGCCATCAAGCGGCAGTTTCGGTCGATGCATGGGCTCGGCTCCCCTTCCGATTGATGCCGGCCTGTCGTTTTAGATCGTAATGCCGGCAAATGGCTCCACGATGATAGTTCTAGCGCAGCAAAAGCCGGCGTAAAGGGTCGCCATCAGCCTTTCCAAACTTTCAGCTCCGCTCGCAGGCAATGAGCAGGAACATCGGACGGTTGAGCTCGACCTGCCATTCCGGATGCGCGGCAAGCTGCGCTTCGCTCGGCCGCCATTCCTCGACATGGCGGATCACAAAGCCGGCCGCGATCAGCGCATTCAGCGTCGTACCGAGCGTGCGGTGATGCTTGACGACGCCTTTGGCGAGCCAGTCCGTCGTGCGCGGCCCCTCGATCAGATAACCATCCACCGGCCAGACCGTACGCCCGCCGATCTCGGCCCAATCCGGCGCCGACGGCGCCATGTAGAGGGGGTGCTCGATGGTGAAGACGAAGGGAGCACCCGGCACGAGGGCCGCATGGATGGTGCGGATGAGCCGGTCGAAATCCGCGATATAATGGAAGGCGAGCGAGGAATAGGCGAGGTCGAAACCGCCTGCCGGCAACTCCAGATGATCGAGATCGGCAATCTCGTAGCGCACGGCCGGCGACTGTGTTTCGGCTTTCGCCCGCGCAATCATGTTTTCCGAGAGATCGAGGCCGAGCACGCTGGCCGCCCCTTCCTCTGCCGCATAGCGCGCGAACCACCCGAAGCCGCAGCCGAGATCGACGATGCGCTTGCCTTTCAAATTCGGCAGCAGGGCACGCACCGACGGCCATTCCGCCGCACCGGCCAAACCGTGTACCGAACGGGGAAGGCTGCTGTAACCTTCGAAAAAGACCAGCTGATCGTAAATATTCTGGGCCATGGGACAAATCCTTTCAGGCCCGACATACCCCCGTTTCCGCGACTGGCAAAGCCGCACTTTCTGGCAGCTTGCCGTTCGCAGGGTTGACACAAGCGCTCCGCCGCTATCGGGTGGCGCCCGTGAAAGGATGCAGTCCATGACGATACTCGACAGGTTTTCCCAGAAGGGCCGTGTGGCGCTGGTGACCGGCGGCGGACGCGGCCTCGGCTTCGAGATCGCAAATGGCTTGGCGGAGGCCGGCGCCCATGTCGTCATCACCGGCCGCACGCGCGCGACGCTCGAAGAGGCCGTGGCGAAGATCAAGGCTACCGGCGGCAGTGCCTCGCTTGCCGCCTTCGATATCGCCGACCGCGCCGCGCAGCGCGCCGCCCTTGCCGAAATCGAGGACAATCACGGCCGGCTCGACGTGCTCGTCAACAATGTCGGCGCCCGCGACCGCCGGCCGCTCGCCGACATGGACGATGCGGCTATCGACGAGCTGGTCCGCACCGATCTCTCCGCCGGCGTCAGCCTGTCGCGCGATGCCGCCGCCCTTATGAAGCGCAACGGC
>NZ_CAMLFY010000242.1 GCF_946479415.1 uncultured Shinella sp.
CCACCGAGATCTACACTCTTTCCCTACACGACGCTCTTCCGATCTGCTTTGGCTTCCCGGACGGAAAATTCCGCTTCCGCCCCGACTGGACGAACACGCCGGCCCCCAACAAACCGCCGAAAGTGCTCGGCGCTTTCGGTCCGCATGAGGACCTGCCGACGTTCCCCGACTATGTGACGGTCATCGAAGTGGCGGACGGGGCGCACCCGTTCCGCCTCGGCACCTCGCCGGCCCGCACGTTCCTCAATTCTTCCTTCACCGAGACCAAGGGCTCGCTCGAGCGCGAGGGCCGGCCGGAGGTGATGATCCATCCCGAGGATGCGGCGGCGCATGAAATCGTCGATGGCGATGTCGTGCAGCTCGGCAATGTCAGGGGCGACATCCGCCTGCACGCCAAGGTGAGCGACGGCGTGAAGCCCGGCGTGCTGATCGCCGAAGGCATCTGGCCGAATTCCGCCCATCTCGACGGCGAGGGCATCAACGTGCTGACCGGTGCCGATCCCGTCGCGCCCTATGGCGGCGCGGCCTTCCACGACAACCGCGTCTGGCTGCGCAAGACGACCTGATGTTCAGCAAGGATTTTTCATGACGGCTCCCGCTTCGTCCGCCATCCGCATCGTCGATCAGAAGACGGTGTGGAAACGCTTCATCCACCTGCAGACGGTGGTGCTCGAACAGACCCGTGCCGATGGCCGCGTCGAGTTTCTCGACCGCGAGGTGCACGACCATGGTGCGGCCGCCACCATCCTGCTCGTCGATCCCGTCAGGCAGTCGGTCATCCTCGTGCGCCAGTTCCGTCCCGGCGCCTTTTTCGGCGGCCATCCGGATGGCTTCCTGCTCGAAACGCCGGCCGGCCTGCTCGACGACGACAGCCCGCAGGACGCCATTGCCCGCGAGGCCATGGAGGAGACCGGCTACGCGGTGCGCGACCTGCGCCACCTCTTCAACATGTATTCCAGCTCCGGCACGCTCACCGAGCATGTCCACTGCTTCGCCGCCCATATCGATGCGGGAAAGCGCGACGGCAAGGGCGGCGGCGTCGAGGATGAGGGAGAGGATATCGAGATCGTCGAAATGCCGATCGACGAAGCCTACGGCCTGATCGCCTCCGGCGTCATCGTCGATGCCAAGACGATCATGCTCCTGCAATGGCTGATGCTGAACCGCAGCGAATTCGCTCCGGTGTAAAATCTCAGCCGAGCGAAAGCACGCTCTGCGCCGGATCGGTGCCGCCGGGCAGCGTGCCGGCGGCAAAGCCGGCAAGCACCCGGCGATAGAGCGCATGTTCCTGCACCAGCACGCGTGCCGCGAGGCTGTCGGCCGTATCGCCGTCGAGGATCGGCACGACGGCCTGCGCCAGGATCGGCCCTTCGTCCATGCCGGCATCGACGAGATGCACCGTGCAGCCGGAAACCCGCATGCCGGCGTCGATGGCGCGCTGATGCGTATGCAGGCCGGGAAAGAGCGGCAGCAGGGAAGGGTGGATGTTGAGGATGCGGCCCTCATAGGGGCGGATGAAATCCGCGCTGAGGAGGCGCATGTAGCCTGCAAGGCAGAGAAGATCGGGACGATAGTCCGCAAGTGCCGCGAGGATCGCCGCCTCATGCGCGTCCTTGCCGGCAAAATCCTTGCGCAGGAAGGTGCGGGTCGGAATGCCCAGGGATTCGGCCTTGGCGAGCCCGCCGGCATCGGCCTTGTCGGAGAAGACGGCGACGATCTCGGCCGGGAAATCCGGCGCCTCGGCGGCCTTCGCCAGAGCCAGCATGTTGGAGCCGCCGCCGGAAATGAAGGCGACGACGCGCTTGCGGGCCGGGCTCGTCATAGGGCGAGCGTGCCCTTGTAGATCGTGCCGGCGGCACCTTCTTCGCGAGCGACCATGCGGCCGAGGCGGAACACGCTCTCGCCTTCGCCGGTCAGCACGGCGGCGACTTCATCGGCCTTTTCGGCCGGTACGACGGCGATCATGCCGACGCCGCAGTTGAAGGTGCGCAGCATTTCCTTGGCTTCCACGCCGCCGGTCCTGGCAAGCCAGGAGAACACGGCCGGCGCCTTGACGGCGTCGAGATCGATCTCGGCGGCGAGGTGCTTGGGCAGCACGCGCGGAATGTTCTCCGGGAAGCCGCCGCCTGTGATATGCGCCAGCGCCTTGATGGAACCCGTCTCGCGGATCGCCTTCAGGAGCTGCTTCACATAGATCTTCGTCGGCGTCAGCAGGGCTTCGCCCAGCGTCTTGCCGGCTTCGAAGGGGGCCGGCGCATCCCAGGCGAGGCCTGAGAGCGTGACGATCTTGCGCACCAGCGAATAGCCGTTGGAATGCACGCCCGAGGAGGCGAGGCCGAGGATGACGTCGCCTTCGGCAATGTCGCCCGCCGGCAGCAGCTGGCCGCGCTCGGCCGCGCCCACGGCGAAGCCCGCGAGGTCGTAGTCGCCATGCGAATACATGCCGGGCATTTCGGCGGTCTCGCCGCCGATCAGCGCGCAGCCGGCCTGGCGGCAGCCTTCGGCGATGCCCTGCACGATGGCGGCACCCTGATCCGGGTCGAGCTTGCCGGTGGCGAAATAGTCGAGGAAGAAGAGCGGCTCGGCGCCCTGCACCACGAGGTCGTTGACGCACATGGCGACGAGGTCGATGCCGACGGTGTCATGACGGTCCGCGTCGATGGCGATCTTCAGCTTGGTGCCGACGCCGTCGTTTGCCGCGACCAGAACCGGATCCTTGAAGCCGGCGGCCTTCAGGTCGAACAGGCCGCCGAAGCCGCCGATCTCGCCATCCGCGCCGGGGCGGCGCGTCGAGCGCACGGCCGGCTTGATCTTCTCGACCATCAGGTTGCCCGCGTCGATATCGACGCCCGCATCGCTATAGGTCAGACCGTTCTTTCCCGACTGGCTCATGCTCTCGGTCTCCATCGTGCCACGCTTGGCTGGGGTGCGGCCGGGCCGCCTCGTTCCCGTGCGATTGGCATGACAAGGCCGCAAGTGCAAGGAGAATGCCGGGATTGCAGGGATTTTTTCACCGATTTGCGAGCTGCGACGAGCATGGTGGCTACACCCCCCTCTGCCCTGCCGGGCATCTCCCCCACAAGGAGGGAGATGGGATGGAGCACCGTTTTGCCCATCTCCGGCGTTGCTGATCGGGCAAAGGTCCCGCCCCCAGCCGATCTCCCCCCTTGCGGGGGAGATGCCCGGCAGGGCAGAGGGGGTGGCAACAAACTCCACCGATCAATGGGGAAATCGAGGAAAACGCCTTGCAACG
>NZ_CAMLFY010000243.1 GCF_946479415.1 uncultured Shinella sp.
GGCGAGAACGGTGCGCATCGCTCAGTGCGCCTTTTCCGTGGCGAGCTTGATGCCCAGCGCGATGAAGACAAGGCCGCTCGTGCGGTCGATCCACTGGCTGGCTCGTGAGAACGCCGCACGCATGCGCGGCGTCGTCATGAAAAGCGAGACGCCGACGAACCAGGCTGTCAGGCAGGTCGCCATGACGAGGCCATAGCCGAACTTGACGGCGATCGGCGTGTGCGCGCTGACGACCGTCGAGAAGATCGACAGGAAGAAGAACACCGCCTTGGGGTTCAGCGCATTGGCAAGGAAGCCGAGGCCGAAGGCGCGCAGGGCCGACTGTTCCACCTTCGCCTCGCCGCCGGCCTTCACGGCCTCGGCGGAAAGGTCCGCCTTGCCGGCGCGCAAGGCCTTGATGCCGATATAGACGAGGTAGGCGACGCCGCACCACTTCACGATGTTGAAGAGGTAGATCGACTGGGAAATGATCAGGCCGAGACCGAGGATCGTATAGGTGACGTGCACCATCAGCGCCGCACCGATGCCGAAGGACGTGATCACGGCGGCGCGCCGGCCCTGCACCAGCGACTGGCGCATGACCATGGCGAGGTCGGCGCCTGGCGAAACAATGGCGAAGGCAAAGATCGCCATCAGCGAGGCGAGTTCCAGGAGATATTGGCTCATGTGCGCTCCAGCGGGGCGTTGAAGGCCCAGATATGGCCGAAGGGATCGGTGATGCGGGCGTAGCGGGCGCCCCAGAAGACGTCGGCCGGCAACATCAGGCCATGGGCGCCGGCCGCGACGGCCCTGGCATAGGCGGCATCGACCGCAGCCGGATCGGGCAGGTTGATGCTGATGGCGAAGGATGTGCCGCCGATGGTCGTCGGCGCGCGGACGGACATTTCGAATTCGGGAAATTCGTCCTGCAGCATCACCTCGCCGCCATAGATGGCGAGATTGGCATGCAGGACACGCTTGCCGTCCTCGGCAAGCTGGTGGAACGTGTTTTCAGCGCCGAGCGCCTTTTCGTAGAAAGCGATCGCGTCCAGACCACCCTTCACGCAGATATGCGGCTGGAGCGGGAGAACATTGGTGAATGCCATGCCGGTCTCCTAGAGCATTTCCAGCCGAAGCGACTTCGCTTCGGCGTCGGACAATGCGGTTAAAACAAGCCACTAGAGCATTTCCGGTTCACCGGAAATGCTCTAGAAAATGACGGTCGCCGCCATGATGGCAAGGCCTGCCAGCGCGAAGAGCCAGACGAGCGAGCGGATATAGGGGATGCCTGCCAGATAGAGCGGGATATAGACGAGACGCGCAACGAACCACAGCCAGGCGCCGACAAGCCCCCAGCCCGAAGGATCACCCGCAAGGGCAAGCGCCAGCGCGAGCGCCACGAAGCCGGGATAGGTCTCGCGGTAATTGGCCGACGCGCGCGCCGCGCGTCCGGCCAGTTTTCCTACCGGCTCGCGCGCATCATCGCGCGGGCCGGCGTTCCATTGAGAGCCGAGTTCCCTGGTGGCGAGCATGCCCTGAAGGGAAATATGGAAGACGAGCAGCGCCACGCTCAGTGCGAGCAGCACGAGAATGGACGAAGACGCCGCTTCCATACAAGCCTCCCTTAGAGATCGAGAACCAGACGTTCCGGATCTTCCAGGCTATCCTTGACGCGGACCAGGAAGGTCACGGCTTCCTTGCCGTCGACCATGCGGTGGTCGTAGGAAAGCGCGAGATACATCATCGGGCGGATGACGATCTGGCCACCGACGACGACCGGACGCTCCTGGATCTTGTGCATGCCGAGGATGCCCGACTGCGGGGCATTCAGGATCGGCGAGGACATCAGCGAGCCGTAGACGCCGCCATTCGAGATGGTGAACGTGCCGCCCTGCATGTCGGCCATGGAAAGCGCGCCGTCACGGGCGAGCTTGCCGAGGCGGCCGATATCCTTCTCGATCCCGGCGATCGACATCTGGTCGGCATCGCGCACGACGGGAACCACGAGGCCCTTGTCGGTGCCGACGGCGACGCCGATGTGGCAGTAGTTCTTGTAGATGATGTCGGTGCCGTCGATCTCGGCGTTGACAGCCGGGATTTCCTTCAGCGCATGCGTCACGGCCTTGGTGAAGAAGCCCATGAAGCCGAGCTTCACACCATGCTTCTTCTCGAACAGGTCCTTATAGCGGTTGCGCAGGTCCATCACGGCCGACATGTCCACCTCGTTATAGGTGGTGAGCATGGCGGCTGTGTTCTGGGCGTCCTTCAGACGCTTGGCGATGGTCTGGCGCAGGCGCGTCATCTTCACGCGCTCTTCGCGCGGCACATCGGCTTCCGACGAGGCGGCGCGGGCAACGACCTTGACCGGCTCGGCGGCTTGGGCCGGCGTCGAGGCCGTCATGCCCTTGGCGACGGCGGCGATGACATCGCCCTTCAGCACCTGGCCACGCTTGCCCGAACCGTCGACCTGATCGGCCGAGAGGTTGTTTTCGGCCAGCAGCTTGGCGGCAGCCGGCGCTGCCGGCATGGCAGCGGCAGCAGCGGGCTTGGCTTCGGCGGCCGGAGCAGCGGCAACAGCCTTCTCGGCGGCGGCCGGAGCGGCCGCACCGGCGGAGGCGCCTTCGGATATCTGGCCGAGCAGGCCGCCCGGTGCGACCGTATCGCCGGCATTCGCGACGATTTCCGACAGCACGCCGGAGGCGGGTGCCGGCACTTCGATCGTCACCTTGTCGGTTTCGAGCTCACAGAGCGGCTCGTCGGCCTTGATGACGTCGCCGACCTTCTTGAACCAGGTGCCGACGGTGGCTTCGCTGACGGATTCGCCCAAAGTCGGGACGCGGATTTCGGTAGCCATGAGTGTGTTCCGTTCGTGATTCTTGTCGTGGTTACTGGGAAACTGGGCGGATCAACCGCCCAGCGCGTCCTCGAGGAAGGCGGCGAGCTGCGCGAGGTGCTTCGACATCAGGCCCGTTGCCGGCGAGGCGGCAGCCGGACGGCCGGTGTAGCGCACGCGCTGGTACTTGGCGTCGATATGGGCGAGCACCCATTCGAGATAGGGGTCGATGAAGGCCCAGGCACCCATGTTCTTGGGCTCTTCCTGGCACCACACCATCTCGGCGTTGCGGAA
>NZ_CAMLFY010000244.1 GCF_946479415.1 uncultured Shinella sp.
GACGGCAGGTAATCGACGACGGCGTCGAGCAGCGGCTGAACGCCCTTGTTCTTGAACGCGGTACCGCAGAACATCGGGTGGAACTTCACGTCGATGGTGCCGCGGCGAACGAGTTCGCGGATCTTGTCGTTGTCCGGGTAGTTACCTTCGAGATAGGCTTCCATCGCGGCTTCGTCGATTTCGACGACGGTCTCGATGAGCTTCTCACGGTATTCTTCGGCCTGGGCCTTCATGTCTTCCGGGATCTCGACGACGTCCCACTGGGCGCCGAGCGATTCGTCGCGCCAGACGAGAGCGTTCATCTCGATCAGGTCGATGACGCCCTTGAAGTCGCTTTCAGCGCCGATCGGCAGCTGCATGACGACCGGGATCGCACCGAGACGCGACTTGATCATGGACACCGAGCGGTAGAAGTCCGCGCCGGTCTTGTCCATCTTGTTGCAGAAGATCATGCGCGGAACGTTGTACTTCTCAGCCTGACGCCAGACGGTTTCCGTCTGCGGCTCAACACCGGCGTTGGCGTCGAGAAGAGCGATCGCACCGTCGAGAACGCGCAGCGAACGCTCGACTTCGATGGTGAAGTCGACGTGGCCGGGGGTGTCGATGATGTTGAAGCGGCGGGTCTTGCCGTCACGGCCCTTCCAGAAGGTCGTGGTGGCAGCCGACGTGATCGTGATGCCGCGTTCCTGCTCCTGCTCCATCCAGTCCATCGTCGCGGCGCCGTCATGGACTTCGCCGATCTTGTGGGACTTGCCGGTGTAGTAAAGGATGCGTTCGGTCGTCGTCGTCTTGCCGGCGTCGATATGCGCCATGATACCGAAATTACGGTAGTCTTCGATTTTATATTCGCGAGCCATTTCGGACTCCTTTCGAGACGTTAGTTTCGGTTACCAGCGGTAGTGCGAGAATGCACGGTTGGCGTCAGCCATCTTGTGCGTGTCTTCGCGCTTCTTCACTGCGCTGCCGCGATTGTTCGCTGCGTCCATGAGTTCGCCGGAAAGGCGCTCGACCATGGTCGTCTCGTTACGCTTGCGGGCAGCTGCGATCAGCCAACGGATTGCGAGAGCCTGACGGCGCTCCGGGCGAACGTCGACCGGAACCTGGTAGGTCGCACCACCGACGCGGCGCGAACGCACTTCGACGTGCGGAGCGACGTTGTCGAGCGCCGAATGGAACACACCGAGCGGATCGGCCTTTGCCTTGCCCTGAACGACATCGAAGGCGCCGTAAACGATCGTTTCGGCGACGGACTTCTTGCCGTCCAGCATGATGGCGTTCATGAACTTGGTGACAACGAGATCGCCGAACTTCGGGTCCGGGTTGATCTCGCGCTTTTCTGCTCTATGGCGACGGGACATACTTTTTGTCTCTCAATCTTGAATGATCTGGCCAGCGAAATGGCGCTGGTTACTGTATTACTTCGGACGCTTCGCGCCGTACTTGGAGCGGCGCTGCTTGCGGTTCTTG
This sequence comes from uncultured Shinella sp., assembly GCF_946479415.1. Next base: position 1,468 of record NZ_CAMLFY010000244.1, read on the forward strand.
ACGCCCTGGGTGTCGAGAACGCCGCGGATGATGTGGTAACGCACGCCCGGCAAGTCCTTTACGCGGCCGCCACGGATCATGACGACAGAGTGTTCCTGCAGGTTGTGGCCTTCGCCCGGAATGTAGCCGATGACTTCGAAGCCATTGGTCAGGCGGATCTTGGCGACCTTACGCAGAGCCGAGTTCGGCTTCTTCGGGGTCGTCGTATAGACGCGGGTGCAAACGCCGCGCTTCTGGGGGTTTTCCTGCAGGGCAGGAACCTTGTTGCGCTTAACCGACGCCTGGCGCGGCTTGCGGATCAACTGGTTTACGGTAGGCATAGACCCATCCCTTATCGTGTCTCATTACCCTTGCGGGCGGATTTGGGGCGGCTAGCCACCCCTGCATAGTTGGTTACGCATTTATGCGACGCCAAGCGCTCCGCTTGCCTGCAAAATGCTCATGGCCACACGCGTGTTCATGCGCAATAAAAGGCCGATCCGCTTTCGCGGATGACCTCAATAGGCAGAGGACGCTTTGTAACCGCGTCATGCGTGCAGCATTCATGTTCTCAACGTGCGTCGAGCCCTGTTTGAGGCGAACTTCAGAACGAGTCATTCCGAACCAGCCAGCCTCACATAGGCTCTGATGGCGTGCGGTCTACTGGCTCGGGGGCAAAAGGTCAAGGGGCGCGGCGAAAGAATCCAGCCGTGGGATGGCTGACTTGCCTGAAAAGCAGGGCTTCCCGCGGCCCGCCCCGCCCTGCCAGCGGTACTTTCGGCGCCTCCTGCCTTCATGCGGGACTATTAAGAAAGCATGAAGACGGAATCAACCGGGAAGAGTCCGGCGCCTGTGCATGCATCCAGCGATTCTCGTGCAACGAGTCGGTCGGGGCGCATTTTGTCATTGGGTCTTGCCGCCCTACCCTTTATACAACCTCGAACATTTACCCGAAAGGAGCCCGCCATGGCGTCCAGCGCCGATAACGACAACAACACGCTCGGCGATGAGCCGATGGTCTTCATCATCATCGGCAAGGCCTATGAGCGCGAGGGCGACGAGGGCATCGACATCCACGTCATGCTGCGCGCGCCTGACGACGACAGCGCCGTGCGCGAGGCGCTGAACGCCCTTTCCGAAGAAGGCTTCCTGGAGGCCGACCTCGACCAGATCGGCACGCTGAACGACCAGCCGGAAGACGAGCCGCACGCCTCCGCCTACAAGGGCGCACTCGAAGGCGAAGTCGCGATCATCCGCTTCGCCTGATCCTTTCTTCTGTTTGAAACGCAAAAGCCGCCCGGTGATCCGGGCGGCTTTTTTGTTTGCGGGAACACGCCCCCTCCCCGCATTCGCCCGAAACAAAAACGCCGGGCACAAGGCCCGGCGTTTTCGACTTCAAAGGATCCAGCCTTACTCGGCTGCGGCACCCTCGCCGCCGGCGAGGTCGGCCAGCATCGGGGTTGCAACGCCTGCACCCGTCGACTTGCGGCGCTCGTCGAGGATCATCTCGTCGCGGGCCGTCGCGATGCGGCGGATCTGGGTCATCGTGCCACCGGTACCGGCCGGGATAAGGCGGCCGACGATGACGTTTTCCTTCAGACCCTGCAGGCCGTCGGTCTTGCCGGCGATCGCAGCTTCCGT
>NZ_CAMLFY010000245.1 GCF_946479415.1 uncultured Shinella sp.
CGCCTTTACATCAGCGGCGGGCATCGCTATTTGACGCTCACGTTAAATCGGGTTCACAAGAAGCAGGATCATGCGCAGCGAAATCGAGAACATTGTCGACGAAATCAAGCAGGCCATAAGCCTGCTGAGGAGGCATCTTTGACTGGGATCAGGCGGTAAGACGACTGGACTGGTTGAACAACAAGGCAGAGGACCCCAACCTCTGGAACGATGCCCAGGAAGCCCAGAAGCTGATGCGCGAGCGCCAGCAGCTGGACGAAAGCATCAATGGCGTGCGCGCCATCGAGCAGCAGCTCAAGGACAATATCGAACTCATCGAACTCGGTGAGGAAGAGGGCGATGCCGACATCGTCAAGGATGCCGAAGACGCCCTGAAGGCGGTTCGGACAGAAGCATCGCGCAAGCAGGTCGAGGCCATGCTCTCGGGCGAGGCGGATACCAACGACACCTATCTCGAAGTGCATTCCGGCGCCGGCGGCACGGAAAGCCAGGACTGGGCGAACATGCTTCTGCGCATGTACACCCGCTGGGCGGAGCGCTCGGGCTACAAGGTGGAGCTCTTGGAAATCCATGACGGCGAAGAAGCCGGCATCAAGTCCGCGACGCTGCTCGTCAAGGGCCACAATGCCTATGGCTGGCTGAAGACCGAATCGGGCGTGCACCGCCTGGTGCGCATCTCGCCCTATGACAGCAATGCGCGCCGTCACACCTCGTTCTCGTCGATCTGGGTCTATCCTGTCATCGACGATTCGATCACCATCGATATCAACGAGAGCGACTGCCGTATCGACACCTACCGTTCGTCGGGCGCCGGCGGCCAGCACGTCAACACGACCGACTCGGCGGTGCGTATCACGCATATGCCGTCGGGCATCGTCGTTGCCTGCCAGCAGGAGCGTTCGCAGCACAAGAACCGCGCCAAGGCGTGGGACATGCTGCGTGCCCGTCTCTACGAAGCCGAACTGAAGAAGCGCGAAGAAGCGGCTAATGCCGAAGCGGCCTCCAAGTCCGATATCGGCTGGGGCCACCAGATCCGCTCTTACGTTCTTCAACCCTACCAGCTGGTCAAGGACCTGCGCACGGGCGTCGAAAGTACGGCGCCGTCGGATGTTCTCGATGGTGAGCTCAACGAGTTCATGGAGGCGGCGCTTGCCCATCGTGTCAACGGTGGTGCGGACGCTGTCGTGGACGACCTCAACTAATATCGGCGGACAGAATGCAAAACGGGCGCTTCGGCGCCCGTTTTCGTCTCTGCGCAGCTTAATTGGTCGCGCGCTCGACCTTGATCTCGCCGAGATCGTCGATCAGCACCGTCCAGCTTTCCGGCTCGGTCGCCTTGGGATCCGTCTTCAGATGGACCGTGGCGAAAAGGCCGGGCTGGGTGGTGACGCCGGAAGAATTCTCCGGCCGGATATCCGTGACATATGGCTTCAGCACCGAAAACTCATCCAGCACCGTCGAGGAAACGATCTTCGGCCCCTCGGCGGTCGCCTGGATCTGTTGGAGGTGGATCTGCGCCGTGCCGTCCTTCTGGCGCACGGCGATCAGCTTGTAATAGCCCCGGCGCGGTGCGGGCTTTTCGGCCGTCGTGTTTTCAGACGTAGCGGCGGCCGCATCACCATCCGCTTCCGCAGGCTCTTCCCAGAACCCCGTACTCACGACGAAGGTGATCGCTTCGGAGACCGGCGATTCCTCCTCCGCGAAAACCGGTGCGCCGGCAAGCAGGAGAATGGCGAGAGCGGCGGTGAGGGCGCGTTTCATGGTCTGCTCCTGTCCCTGAAAAGCAGAGGGTGTCAGTAATCGAACTGTTCGGCAAGAATCCGGTCGGACCAGGAATGATCGGGATCCGAGAGAATATGCGCCGACAGGCCCGCCGATTCGGCGATCTGCACCGACGTGACCGACTTGACCTCGGTATTGTCGGCCACCGCATTGACCGGGCGCTTGTCCGCTTCCAGCACGTCGATCTTGACGGTCACCTTGTTCGGCAGCAGCGCCCCGCGCCAGCGTCGGGGTCGGAAGGGGCTGACCGGCGTCAGGGCGAGCAGCGGCGCTTCCAGCGGCAGGATGGGGCCGTGGGCGGAGAGATTGTACGCAGTGGAACCGGCAGGGGTCGCCAGCAGCAGGCCATCGCAGATCAACTCTTCCAGCCGCACGCGGCCATCGACGCTGACACGCAGCTTCGCTGCCTGGTAGGACTGGCGGAAGAGATAGACCTCGTTGATGGCCAGCGCCCGGCGCTCCTGGCCGCTCGCATCGCTCGTCACCATTTCCAGCGGCCGGAAGGCATTTTCGACGGCGCCTGCGATGCGCTCCAGCAGATTGCTCGAATCGTAGCGGTTCATCAGGAAGCCGATCGAGCCGCGGTTCATACCGTAGACCCGCTTGCCGGTGTTCATGGTCGTGTGCAGCGTCTGCAGCATGAAACCGTCGCCGCCGAGCGCGACGATCACGTCGGCCTCTTCCGGATCGGCATTGCCATAGATGGCGATCAGCTCGTTGCGCGCATCCTGCGCTTCGGGCGCCTGCGAGGCGACGAAGGAAAGGGTGTTCAACTCACGCGCCATGCCGCCGATCCGCATCCTCAATGCAAAGCTTCAAGCCCCGCGCGGTGCACGGGGCCGGCCTTTGTCGCATGCCTTTACGGCATGCGCATCTGAAAAATATGACAGTGATGTGTGATTGTGACGGTGCAGGTGCCGCTACGGGAATCAGCCCTTGCGGGAGGCAACACGCGCTTCGAGCGCTTTCAGCGCCGCTTCGCCGGCTGCCGCGGCCTCGAAGGGGTTCAGAAACGGGCCGATCAAGGGATTGGTCACGCCCCGGAACGTTAGGGCGACGAAGAATTTCCCATCCGAGCGTTTCTCGACCTTAACTTTGGATACCGGTTCGTTCTCTGCAGCCACCGTCGAATCCTCTCAGCAACGCTCCACGCGAAAATCGGCCCGGCCGATCGTTCATTTTGTCGCGAAAGCGGGAAATAGTGGTGCCCCCACCAGGACTCGAACCCGGGACCCCCTGATTACAAATCAGGTGCTCTACCAACTGAGCTATAAGGGCA
>NZ_CAMLFY010000246.1 GCF_946479415.1 uncultured Shinella sp.
CCGGCGCATGTCGAACGATCCCCTGCTTCAGCCCTATCAGCTCAAGCATTTGACCCTCCGCAATCGCATTATTGTCACGTCGCACGAGCCGGCCTATCCGGAAGACGGCATGCCGAAGGGCCGCTACCGCGCCTACACGGTGGAGCGGGCGAAGGGTGGCGTGGCATTGACGATGACAGCCGGCTCCGCCGCCGTCTCGAAAGACAGCCCGCCGGTCTTCAACAACCTGCTCGCCTACAAGGACGAGATCGTTCCGTGGATTCGCGAAATGACCGATGCCGTGCACGAACAGGGTGCGGCGATCATGATCCAGCTCACCCATCTCGGCCGTCGCACACGCTGGGACAAGGGTGACTGGCTGCCCGTCGTGGCACCGTCGCACCAGCGTGAAGCCTCACACCGTGCCTTCCCGAAGAAGCTGGAAGATTGGGACATCCAGCGCATCATCAAGGACTTCGCCGACGCCGCCGAGCGTATGAAGGCAGGCGGCATGGATGGCGTCGAACTGGAGGCCTACGGCCACCTGATCGACCAGTTCACCTCGCCGCTCACCAACGAACTCGATGGCCCCTATGGCGGTTCGCTCGAAAACCGCATGCGCTTCTGTCTTGATGTGTTCAAGGCGATGCGCGAGAGGGTCGGCAACGACTTCATTCTCGGCGTGCGCTACACGGCCGATGAATGTCTTCCCGGGGGCACGGGGAAGAGTGACGGCATAGAGATTTCGAAGCGGCTACGCGATAGCGGCCTTATCGATTATCTGAACGTCATTCGTGGTCATATCGATACCGATCCGGGCCTCACCGATGTCATTCCGATCCAGGGCATGGCCAACTCGCCGCATCTGGATTTTGCCGGCGAAATCCGCGCCGCAACCAATTTCCCGACGTTCCACGCCGCCAAGATTCCCGATGTCGCGACGGCACGTCACGCCATCGCGGCCGGCAAGGTCGATATGGTCGGCATGACCCGCGCCCACATGACCGATCCGCATATCGTGCGCAAGATCATCGAAAAGCGCGAGGACGATATCCGTCCCTGCGTCGGCGCCAACTACTGTCTCGACCGCATCTACCAGGGCGGTATGGCCTTCTGTATCCACAACGCGGCCACCGGCCGTGAAGAGACGATGCCGCACAAAATTCCCGAAGCGGATGTGCGCAAGAAAGTGGTCATCGTCGGCGCCGGGCCGGCCGGCCTGGAGGCGGCGCGGGTTTGCGCCGAGCGCGGCCACCAGGTCGTGGTCTTCGAGGCGGCGAACAATCCCGGCGGTCAGATCCGTCTGACGGCGCAGAGCGAGCGCCGTCGTGAAATGATCAGCATTATCGACTGGCGCATGAGCCAGTGCGAGAAGCTGGGTGTCACATTTCACTTCAACACCTGGGCGGATGCCGATGTTATCGCAGCGGAAAATCCAGATGTCGTGATCGTCGCGACGGGAGGATTGCCGCATACGGACGTGCTCACCAAGGGCAACGAGCTTGTCGTTTCCTCCTGGGATATCATTTCGGGCGATGTCAAACCGGGCACCAATGTGCTCGTCTATGACGATGCCGGCGACCATGCCGGCCTGCAGGCGGCCGAGTTCATCGCCAAGGCGGGTGGCAAGGTGGAGATCATGACGCCGGACCGGTCTTTCGCGCCGGAAGTCATGGCCATGAATCTCGTGCCTTACATGCGCTCCTTGCAGAAGCTCGACACGACCTTCACCGTTACCTACCGGCTGGAGGCGGCGGAAAAAAGCGGCAACCAGATCATCGCCCATGTCGGCAGCGATTATGGTGGCGTTTCCAGGCAGCGCACCGTCGATCAGATCGTCGTCAACCACGGCACCATTCCGCTGGATGATCTCTATTTCGAGCTGAAGCCGGGATCGAAGAACCTTGGCGAGATCTCCTACGACGAATTGCTGTCCGGCGCTCCGCAAACCGTCGAACGCAATCCTGATGGCGCCTACCAGCTCTTCCGCATCGGTGATGCGGTCGCGGCGCGCAACACGCATGCAGCCATCTATGACGCATTGCGCCTGGCCAAGGATCTGTGAGCATGGTGCGTGATCGTGCTCTTCAGGGGTTTCTGGATGCGGCAATCGCCGCATTCGTCCGGGTTGCACCCGGTCCTGAGGCGCGTCGTTCGCTGGATCGCATCGCCGCTTTGCTTGACGAGCCACGGCCTGTGCGGTCGCAGATCGGCAAACGCCAGCCTGTCTGCCTTCACCTTGAAGGCGCGCTGGCAACCGCGGCGCGCGAGCCTTTTCTCGCCCCGTTGGTGGAGCGGTTCCGCGCCGTCGAACCAAAGCTTGAATGGCGTGTGCGCACAAATGTTGACGGCTCGGAAAGCGCAAACTTCCCGGTGGGCCATGCCAATGCGCTGGTCGTCGGCCCCGGCGGTTTCGAGGATCGCCCGGATGTCTGGCTCGGAGCCTCATTGCTGGCCCCGCATGTACGTTATCCGGATCATGACCACGCGCCGGAAGAAACCTATCTGGTGCTCTCCGAAGGCGCGTTCATGCAGGGGGATTCCGGTTGGTTTTCGCCCGGCGTCGGCGGGTCGTTCTACAATACTCCCGGTATAGGCCATGCCATGCGCTCCGGCGAAACACCACTTTTCGCCTTTTGGGCCTTGCTGCCCGATCATTGAGGAAATTGCCCCATGAAGATCTTGGTCCCAGTCAAACGCGTTGTTGATTACAACGTAAAGATCCGCGTGAAGGCCGATGGGTCTGGCGTCGAGCTTGCGAATGTGAAGATGTCGATGAACCCGTTCGACGAGATTTCGGTCGAGGAAGCGCTGCGGCTGAAGGAGGCCGGCAAGGCTGAGGAAGTGGTCGTCGTGTCGATCGGTCCGGCCAAGGCCGAGGAGACGCTGCGCACCGCGCTCGCCATGGGTGCCGACCGCGCGGTGCTGGTCGAGACGGAAGACGCCGTCGAGCCGCTCGCCGTCGCCAAGATCCTCAAGGGTGTCGCGGAAGCCGAACAGCCGGGCCTTGTTATCGTCGGCAAGCAGGCGATCGACGACGATTCGAACCAGACCGGCCAGATGCTGTCGGC
>NZ_CAMLFY010000247.1 GCF_946479415.1 uncultured Shinella sp.
GCGGTTGCCGGTCCAGTTGTGGAAATATTCGTGGGCGATGATCGCCTCGATATTGGCATAGTCCTGGTCGGTCGCGGTTTCCGGATCGGCCAGCACGTATTTGTCGTTGAAAACGTTGAGCCCCTTGTTCTCCATGGCGCCCATGTTGAAGTCGGAGACGGCGACGATCATGAAGATGTCGAGGTCGTATTCGCGGCCGAACACCTCTTCGTCCCATTTCATCGAGCGCTTCAGAGCATCCATCGCGTAAGCCGCGCGTGCTTCCTTGCCGTGCTCGACATAGATCTTCAGCGTGACCTCTCGCTCGGACATGGTCGTGAACGTGTCTTCGACGACACCGAGATCGCCGGCGACCAGTGCGAAGAGATAGGACGGCTTCGGGTGCGGATCGAACCATGCAGCGAAATGTTTTCCCTCGCCGTAACCGGCGCCGCCGAGAAAGTTTCCGTTGGAGAGGAGGAGGGGGCAGCTCGCCTTGTCGGCGATGATGTTGACCGTGTAGACGGCGAGCACGTCCGGCCGGTCGGGGAAGTAGGTGATGCGGCGGAAGCCTTCGGCCTCGCACTGCGTGCAGTAGATGCCGTTCGAACGATAGAGGCCCATCAGCTGGGTGTTGGCCTCGGGATTGATCATCGTGGTGATCGTGATCTCGAAGGGCTCGGTGGCCGGCAGGTCGCGGATGGTCAGGCTGTCGGGCGTGGCGTCGTAGCGCGCCGCGTCCATTTCGATCTGGTCGAAAAGCAGGCCGGTCATGACGAGTTCGTCGCCGTCGAGCACCAGCGGGGCTTTCGCATCGACGCCTTCGCGGCGATGGAATATCAGGCGGGCTTCGACCTTGGTTTCCGTGGGGTCCAGTTCGAAGGTCAGATCGACGCGCTCGAGAACGAAGTCAGTCTGGCGATAGTCCGCCAGGTGGATGATCTGGCCGTTCTCTGTCCGCATGGATATGTCCTGCTCTGTGCCGCCCCGGCCGTCCCGTTTTCATACAACGTGACGCCCCCAAAGAACGGTCTGCCCCCAAATTCCGCGAAAAGATATGCGTATTCGCTTAACATCTCATTTCCATGGAACCCCCATTCACAATTTTGTGCCGAACCGGATCTTCGGGCTTCGATCAAAAGAATGTTCGAAGCATCACGAGAATTGATCCCATCCGTCAGGCAATCCCGCTAGACTTGTAGAGGTCTGAATCGGTTTTCCGATCGTCTTCAACGCCTGATGCCATGGCCTCCCGGCCATGACGAGTTTTCCATGGATACGCAGTCCTCCGATCCCATGAAGGGGATTTTCCTCAAAGTCGCCTCGGTGGTGGTCTTTCTGTGCATGTCGACGCTCATCAAGGCGGCCGGCAAGGATCTCCCGGCCGGGCAGATCACCTTCCTCCGCTCCGCCTTCGCCATGGTGCCGATCCTGGTTTTTCTTGCCGCCCACGGTCAGTTGCGTGGTGCCTTCCGCACGGATGACATTTTCGGCCATTTCAAGCGCGGTTTCGTCGGCATCATTTCCATGGGTTTCGGTTTCTATGGCCTCATCCACCTGCCGTTGCCGGAATCGATCGCACTCGGCTATGCCCTGCCACTTGTCACCGTCGTCATCGCCGCCGTGTTCCTCAAGGAGCGGGTGGGTGTCTATCGCTGGACGGCGGTGCTGATCGGTCTTGCCGGCGTCGGCATCATCAGCTGGCCGCGGCTGACGCTGTTCCGTGAGGGCGGTTTCGGTTCTTCCGAGGCGATGGGCGCGCTGGCCATGATGGCTTTCGCCGTGCTCGGCTCCTGCGCCATGGTTCTGGTGCGCAAGCTGGTGCAGACCGAGCGCACGCCGACCATCGTGCTCTATTTCTCGCTCTTCGCCTCGATCTTTTCGCTTGCGACATTGCCGTTCGGCTGGGTCGCGCTCAGTTGGTCGTCGCTTGGCCTGATGGCACTGGCCGGCTTCTGCGGCGGCATCGCACAGCTGTTGCTGACTTCGAGCTACCGCTATGCAGACGTCTCGACCATCGCACCCTTCGAATATACCTCGATCGTGCTCGGCCTTATCATCGGCTACTTTCTGTTCGGTGACGTGCCGACCGGCGCCATGCTCATCGGCACCGCCATCGTCGTCAGCGCCGGCATTTTCGTGATTTTTCGCGAGCATCGCCTGGATTTGAAGCGCCGCGCCGAACTGCGCCACAAGCTGCCTCAGGGCTAAAGCAATTCCAGCAAAAGTGCGAAGCGGTTTTGCGTCCGGGATTGCGCAAGTCTAGCGCCATTCCGGCGTCGTGGTGTCCTCGACGCGTTCTTCGCTCACCGCATCGGGCTGCAACGCTGCGGCCGCAGCGTCGGCACCGAGCGGCTGGGCGGCCATGGCCTGAAAATCCGTCTTGCTGACAAGCCCGTCATTGGCCTCGCGCCGGCTGATGCGCCAGGCGGCATAGGCTGCGTAGAGTGCGAAATAGACGGCGAGGACCACGAAAAGTGCGCCGGGGCCGAAGCGATCCATGATTGGGCCGACGACGATCGGGCCGGAAATGGTGCCGACGCCATAGACGATCATCATGCCGGACGAGACCTCGACATATTCGTCCGGCTGCGCCCGGTCGTTGGCATGGGCCACATTCAGCGCATAGATCGGGAAGATCACCGAGCCGACGCAGGCTGCCGCGACATAAAGCAGGATCGGCGGGCCGCCGGCGACGAGGGCCATAGCAAGGCACGAGATCGTGCCGACGATGCCGCAGGCAACCATGACGAGACGCCGGTCCATACGGTCTGAGGCGCGGCCGATCGGGATTTGTGCGATGGCGCTGCCGATGAGCACCGAGGCGAGAAGCGTCGCACCCTCGGCGGTGGAAAGGCCGGTTCGCTGGGTGAAGACGCCGCCCAGATTGAGCCAGGCGCCGGACAGCGCGCCTGCCAGGAAGGCGCCCACCACGGCCACCGGCGAACGCCGGTAGAGGGCGGGCACGTTGAAGCGCGCCTGCGTCGGCGGCGCGGGCAGCGGCGAGGAGGT
>NZ_CAMLFY010000248.1 GCF_946479415.1 uncultured Shinella sp.
GCGGTAGCAGAACATGTCGAGCACGACAGGCTTGTGGAACTTCATGCGGAATTCGGTCGCGACCTTGGCGGCATAGGTCACCGCTTCGGGGTCATCGCCGTTCACATGGAAGATCGGCGCCTCGATCATCTTCGCGACGTCGGACGGATAGGGCGACGAGCGCGAGAAGGCCGGGTTCGTGGTGAAGCCGATCTGGTTGTTGATGATGACATGCACCGTGCCGGCGACGCGATGGCCGCGCAGGCCCGAAAGGCCGAGAATTTCTGCCGTCACGCCCTGGCCGGCAAAGGCCGCATCGCCGTGCAGCAGCAGCGGCATGACCTGGACGCGTTCGGACAGCGGGATGATGTCGCCCTCGAAGACCTTCGCCATCTGGTCCTGCTTGGCGCGGGCCTTGCCCATGACGACAGGGTTGACGATTTCGAGATGCGAGGGGTTTGCCGTCAGCGACAGATGCACCTTGTTGCCGTCGAACTCGCGGTCCGAGGAGGCGCCGAGGTGATACTTCACGTCGCCGGAACCTTCCACTTCGTCCGGCGCGTAGGAGCCGCCCTTGAATTCGTGGAAGACGGCACGATGCGGCTTGGCCATCACGTTGGTCAGGACGTTGAGGCGGCCGCGGTGGGCCATGCCGAGCACGATTTCCTTGAGGCCGAGCTGGCCGCCGCGCTTGATGATCTGTTCGAGCGCCGGGATCAATGATTCACCGCCATCGAGGCCGAAGCGCTTGGTGCCCTTGTACTTGACGTCGATGAACTGCTCGAAACCCTCGGCCTCGATCAGCTTCTGCAGGATCGCCTTCTTGCCCTCGGGCGTGAACTCGACGCCCTTGTCCGGGCCTTCGATGCGCTCCTGGATCCAGCCCTTCTCTTCCGGGTTGGAGATGTGCATGAATTCGACGCCGATCGTCGAGCAATAGGTGCGCTCGAGGATTTCGACCATTTCGCGCACGGTCGCGTATTCGAGGCCGAGCACGTTGTCGATGAAGATCTTGCGGTCGAGATCCTTGTCCTCGAAACCGTAATTCGAGGGCGAAAGCTCGTGATAGTCTTCGACGGGTGCGGCAATCGCCAGCGGGTCGAGCTTGGCGTGCAGGTGGCCACGGGCGCGGTAGGCGCGGATCATCATGATGGCGCGCACCGAATCGCGGGTCGCCTGATTGACGTCTGCCTGGTTGACCGGCGCGCCGGTCTTGGCGGCGACGGCCTCGGCCTTCGCCTGCACCTTCTTCTCAAGCACCTTCTCGACGACGCCCCAGTTGCCGTCGAGCGCCGAGACGAGTTCGCCATTGGCGACGATCGGCCAGTTGGCACGCTGCCAGGAGGCGCCCTTGGCTGCCTTCACGATATCGGAGGGCTGGTCTTCCAGGGCCTTGAAGAAGGCCTGCCATTCTTCGCCGACAGAGGCGGGATTGGCCTCGTACTGGGCGTAGAGCTGTTCGATATAGGCCGCGTTCGCTCCGTCGAGGAAGGAGGTGGCCAGGAATTGTTCGTTGGCGTCTTGCCGTGCCATGGTTTCTTGCGGGCGCCGCGCCCGCCTCCCGAACGATCGTGTTGACCGGGCTTTCCCCGGTTTGCCGCCCGCCGCAAGCCTGTCCGCTTGAGCGACGGGAGAGACGGATCGGCCGGCATCTCTGCCGGCCCATCCAGTGTCGCATCTCAGCCCTTGAGGACTTCGACGAGGGTCTTGCCGAGACGGGCCGGCGAAGGCGAAACGCGGATGCCCGCCGCCTCCATGGCCGCGATCTTGGATTCCGCATCGCCCTTGCCGCCGGAAACGACAGCGCCGGCGTGGCCCATGGTGCGGCCCTTCGGAGCCGTACGGCCCGCGATGAAGCCGGCCATCGGCTTCTTGCGGCCCTTCTTGGCTTCGTCGATGAGGAACTGTGCCGCATCTTCTTCAGCCGAGCCGCCGATTTCACCGATCATGATGATCGAGGTCGTGGCGTCGTCGGCCAGGAACATCTCGAGCACGTCGATGAACTCGGTGCCCTTGACCGGGTCGCCGCCGATGCCGACAGCCGTCGTCTGGCCGAGGCCCTCGTTGGATGTCTGGAATACGGCTTCATAGGTCAGCGTGCCGGAGCGCGAAACGATACCGACCGAACCCTTGCGGAAGATCGAGCCCGGCATGATGCCGATCTTGCATTCTTCCGGGGTCAGGATGCCGGGGCAGTTGGGGCCGAGAAGGCGCGACTTCGAGCGGTCGAGGCGGGCCTTGACGCGCACCATGTCAGCAACCGGGATGCCTTCGGTGATGCAGGTGATGAACGGGATTTCCGCTTCGATCGCCTCGATGATCGCATCCGCGGCACCTGCCGGCGGAACGTAGATCACGGATGCGTCCGCGCCGGTCTTCTCACGGCCTTCGGCAACCGAGGCGAAGATCGGCAGGCTTTCACCCTTGGAACCGGTCCAGGTTTCGCCGCCCTTCTTCGGGTGGATGCCGCCGACCATCTGCGTGCCGTAATAGGCGAGCGCCTGTTCGGTGTGGAAGGTCCCGGTCTTGCCGGTCAGGCCCTGAACGAGGACCTTGGTGTTCTTGTTGACGAGAATCGACATGAGGTCTGGTCCTTCCGTTAGCCGTTGATCGCGGCGACGATCTTCTTGGCAGCATCGTCCAGATCGTCGGCGGCGGTGATCGCCAGGCCCGATTCGTTCAGGATCTTCTTGCCAAGTTCGACATTCGTGCCTTCGAGACGAACGACCAGCGGAACCTTGAGGCCCACTTCCTGCACGGCTGCGACGACGCCTTCAGCGATGACGTCGCACTTCATGATGCCGCCGAAGATGTTGACGAGGATGCCCTCGACCTTCGGGTCGGCCGTGATGATCTTGAAGGCCGCCGCCACCTTCTCCTTGCCGGCACCACCGCCGACGTCGCAGAAGTTCGCCGGCTCCTTGCCGTAGAGCTTGATGATGTCCATCGTCGCCATGGCGAGACCGGCACCGTTGACCATGCAGCCGAT
>NZ_CAMLFY010000249.1 GCF_946479415.1 uncultured Shinella sp.
TGGATGCGCAGGTGCTGCTCGGCTTCGAGGGCAAGGCCTATCACGCCCGCGATTTCTACTGTTCGCAGATCCTCGCCAACATCCTCGGCGGCGGCATGTCCTCCCGCCTCTTCCAGGAAGTGCGCGAGCATCGCGGCCTGTGTTACTCGATCTACGCCTTCCACTGGGGCTTTTCCGATACCGGCATCTTCGGCATCCATGCCGCGACCGGCGGCGAGAACCTGCCGGAGCTGATGCCCGTCATCTTCGACGAGCTGAAGAAGTCGTCTGAAACCATCCACCAGCAGGAAATCGAGCGCGCCCGTGCGCAAATCCGCGCCCAGCTTCTGATGGGCCAGGAAAGCCCGGCCGCCCGTGCCGGCCAGATCGCCCGCCAGATGATGCTCTACGGCCGCCCGATCCCCAACGAGGAACTGATGGAACGCCTCGAAGGCATCACCGTCGAGCGCCTGACCGACCTCGCCGGCCGCCTGTTCTTCGACACGGTCCCGACGATCTCGGCCATCGGCCCGCTCGAACACCTCGTCCCGACCGGGGACATCGCCCGCTCGCTCTCGCGCGGGACCATCGACCGCGCGGCAAGCTGAAAAGCCTGAAATCCCTGACGGCCCGATTGTGGCCGTCAGGTGAAGACTGCCTCGCCTGACAAGCTCATTCAAAGATGCGGGGGCACTTTCGCCTTCAGCAACTCGATGAGCGCGGGGTCCATGAAAGCATAGTCATCCGGAATATCGAGGCAGATCAGCCGCTTTCCATTGAGAGCCCGGCGATATCGCGCCTGCACCTTGCTGCGATGGGCCTTCTCCATCACGAACACGATATCCGCCCACTCTATCTCTTCCGCTGAGAGCGGGTTGTCCGCGTCATTGTTGGTGCCGGCCGACGAGGTCTCGATCCCCGGCCAGTCGGCAAACACCTGTTCGGCGGTCGGGCTGCGGAGCTTGTTCTGGCTGCAGATGAAGAGAACGTTTTTCACGGGGCCGCTTTTTCGATATCCATGCCTGCGGTGATAGCAGCGGGATACGAGAGCGTCGACAAGGGCAGGTGCCCAAAAAACAAAACCCGCCTTGCGGCGGGTTGCTTGGTCGGGACTGGGAGGAGAAATCCCGATCGGGTATCAGGGATGACCGGGCTGGCGCTGCCGCATCGGGCGCGCCGATGTCATCCCTCGTAGCGCGGGGCGCTTGCCCCGAAGCCGTATCAGCCGAAAACGACCATGCCCTTGACGGCAGCCTGGATGTTGGCGCGGGAAATGCCGAGGTCCTGCAGGGCGCGGTCATCAAGCGCACCGAGTTCACGGACGGCGCGGCGTTCGGCGGCATTCTTCTTGAGCTTTGCGAAGATGTTCATGGGTCTGTTCCTTTGGGTTTGTTTCGTGTGTGTGTCTCTTGCGTTGATCAATAGATAGTCGATCTCCTGCTCAGAGAAAATGCATATGCTTACACCGCAGGCATGCGGCTTTTGCATAGCACCAAAACAAGACCATTTTCCCACGATGGTGGCCGGCGAAAACCTATTCCAGAGCCTCTTGCTCGAAGACATCCGTCAGATGGATGTCGGTCGTCTCCAGCCGGCCGGGACCGAGATTGACGAATTTGTGCGGCACGTTGGCCGGTCCGAAGACGATCTGCCCCGCCACGGCCTCCAGTTCCGTATCGCCCACGGTAAAACGTGCCCGCCCCTGCCTGACGATGAAGACCTCATCATAGGGATGGCGGTGCAGCGGCGGCCCGCGGCCGATCTCGTCCGTCGTATAGAAGATCACGGAGGCGTTGGTGCCGAAGAGCTTGCCCTCGAATTCGCCATGCCACACGTCGGGCCGTTTTTCCCATTGCGCCCGGTCGAGCACGGTGACGGTTTTCTGCACGGCGGTTCCTTTCGATTTCTCCTGTATCTTTCAACATAGGCGGCAGGCTTGACCGCGCAAGCCGTGCCCTCCATTTGACGGCGGCAAGCCTCTCGGCATAATCTTGCCTTTGAAAGGCTTGCCACTGGGGCGGCGTGCGGAGTGGGCTGCATGACACGATCGGTTTTTCGGTTTCTGTCCCGGCAGTCCGACACCGTGGAACTGGCCGACGACCGGCATCTGCTTCGCCTACCGCGCTTCCATGATTACCGGCAATGGTACCAGCTTCGCTCCGAAAGCCGGCGCTTTCTCGAACCCTGGGAGCCGACCTGGCGGGGCGACGAGCTGACGGAAAGCTCGTTTCGGGCGCGCGTCATCCGAAATGAACAGGAATTTTCATCCGGCCAGGCCGTGCCGCTGCTTGTCTTCACGCGGGTGGAAAAGACGCTGCTGGGCGGCCTCACAGTCGGTTATATCAGGCGTGGCGCTGCGCAATGCTGCATGGTCGGCTACTGGATGGGCGAACGCCATGCCGGTCAGGGCCACATGTTCGGTGCCCTGAAACTGGTCATACCCTATATCTTTTCCAGCCTTCAGTTGCACCGTATCGAGGCAGCCTGTATTCCAGACAATACAAGAAGCATCCGTCTCCTTGAAAAGGCCGGCTTTCGGCAGGAAGGCTACCTTCGGGAGTATCTGAAGATAAACGGGGAGTGGCGCGACCACGTGATGTTTTCGCTTCTGGCAGCCGACAGGCCGTCGTGAGCGACATGCGGGCGCGACAGGACTGGGCAGTTACCTAAGGACAATGCGCTTTCAATGACGTCTTCATCCGTGCCGCAAACGCTGCGTGCCAGCCGGTTGCTCGCCTTCATCCTTCTGACAACGATGCTCCTCGTCGGCATGCTGACCGGCCGCGCCTTCGCCGTCGAGCCGGTCAAGATTTCCCGTGACGATTTTTTTTTTTATGATACGGCGACCACCGAGATCTACAGCGGCCGCGGCGAGGCCTTCCAGGTT
>NZ_CAMLFY010000250.1 GCF_946479415.1 uncultured Shinella sp.
GTGACCGCCGGAGTTGAGATCCAGGCCCATGAACGTGTCGCCCGGCTGCAGCAGCGCCAGGAACACCGCCTGGTTCATCTGCGAGCCGGAGTTCGGCTGAACGTTGGCGAAGTTGACGCCGAACAGCTTCTTGGCGCGCTCGATGGCGAGTTCCTCGGCGATATCGACGAACTGGCAGCCGCCGTAGTAGCGCTTGCCCGGATAGCCCTCGGCATACTTGTTCGTCATGATCGAGCCCTGGGCCTCGAGCACGGCGCGCGAAACGATGTTTTCGGACGCGATCAGCTCGATTTCATGGCGCTGGCGACCGAGTTCCTTCTGGATCGAGCCGAAAATGTCCGGATCGGTATCAGCGAGAGAACGCGTGAAGAAAACGTCGGTGGCGGAAGACTGGCTCATCCTCGAGGCTCCTTAAGGGTGGGTGGCACGGTGTTTATCGTCCTCGCATGGCAAGGGCAATATCCGCTCCACGGTTTGCGCCATTTCAGCGCGTGTTATGCGATAAAAACGACAAGGCGCCCGGAGCCGGAAAAACAAAGGCCCCGCATTCCCTGGGGAATGCGGGGCCTTTGAAAAAGTCAGACAAATCGCCTTATTGCGGCAGAAGGTCCTCGTCCGGCGAGCCGGCCGGCTTTTCCGTGCCGATGCCGCTCTGGAGCGCCAGTTCGGTCGCGCCATCCATCTGGTAGATATCGTCGCGGAACTGCACCACGCGGTCGCGCGCCGACCAGGCGGTGATGTAGACGAAATAGACCGGAACCTCGACAGCCAGCTTGATCGGCGTGTTGACGCGCGTGTTGATGACCTGCTCGATCTGGCCACGCGACCAGCCGGGCGTATCGCGCAGCAGCCACGTCGTGAGGTCGCGCACGTTCTGCACGCGCACGCAGCCGGACGATTCGAACCGCATCAGCTTGTTGAACAGGCCCTGCTGGGGCGTGTCGTGCATGTATTCGTTGTTCGGGTTGTGGAAGTTGATCTTCGTCGAGGACATCGCGTTGATCTTGCCGGGGTCCTGGCGGAACATCAGGTTCGGCGCCTTCTCGGCGTTCCAGTCCACCGTTTCCGGCGCCACTTCCTGGCCCTTGCCATCGATCAGGCGGATGTTGTTGCGCGCCAGATAGGTCGGGTCCTTGCGCATCAGCGGCACGATGTCCTTTTCGACGATCGAGCGCGGCGCGGTCCAGTAGGGGTTGAGGGTGACGTCGTAGATCTTGGAATTGAGGATATGCGTCGGGCGGCTCATGCGGCCGACCACGGCAACATGGCGCAGCGCCACGCGACCGTTCTCCACCGCCTCGATATAGGCGGCCGGAATGTTGACCATGACATAGCGCTGGCCGAGATCGCCGGACATCGTCTGCAGGCGCACCAGATTGGTGTTGAGCTGGTTGAGGCGGGTCGTGGCCGGCACGTTCAGCGCCTTCAGCGTATATTCGCCGAGCACGCCGTCCTGCGGCAGGCCATGACGGGCCTGGAAGCGCTTGACCGCACCATCGACGTAGGAATCGAAGGAGTTGGACACACCGGCGGAGCGTGAAAGGTCACCGGAAATGATCAGACGCTGGCGCAGCGCCTGCACGGCGGGATCGACAACGCCGATCTCCAGCTTCACGCTGGAGCTGACCTGCGGCCAGCCGCCGCTCGAAACGATCTGCTGGTAATCGGAAATCGCCTGCTGGATGTTCGGGATCGCGCCGGAGCCGAGGATCGGATTGTTGGACTGTACGCCTGCGGAAGAACGCGAGGCCTGCGCGTCGAACTGGTCGTCCCAATTGCCGCGGCGGGGAGCATTGAGGACATCATCAAGCGCCGTCTGGGCCAAAGCCTGGCCGGCAACGGCGGCAACGCCGAAAGTTGCGGCGGAGCGCAGAAATGCGCGGCGCGAGAACACATCAATTCCGGTTTTGCGAGACATTTATCCTACCATCTCCTGAGACGCCGTTCAAAGCGGCGGGTGCGCCTGGGCACATGACCCAAGGTCCATACCCGATGCAGCTATCACGAACAGGGTTAACAAACGCAAACCGGCCCTGCCGCCCGCGCATACCTTAAGCCCAGCGTCCGGGTGTCACAGCAATATGGCCAATTCGTGTCTGGGGATCTCTCGCATGGCGGGAAGCCCCTGGAAACACACGAAGATGTGAGGTCTATCCCGCTGATCGTGAACGGCAAAAGCCGGACGCGCAGGGAACGCGGCCGGCTTTTATGGAGGAGGTCGAAAGGACGCCCGCGATTACAGGCGGTAGAGGATCGAGTCGTTCCAGAAGCGGTCGAGACGCTGGAGCAGCTTGTTCATCTGGTTGAACTCGCCTTCGCCGATGCCGCCGACTTTCTGGATCGAGCCGATGTGGCGCTCGTAGAGCTTGGCCACGGTCTCGGCGATGTCCTGGCCGCTTTCCGTCAGGCTGATGCGGACCGAGCGACGGTCGATGCGCGAGCGCTGGTGGTTGATGAAGCCGAGGTCGACCAGCTTCTTGACGTTGTAGGAGACGTTCGAGCCGAGGTAGTAACCACGCGAGCGCAGCTCGCCGGCGGTCAGTTCGGAATTGCCGATGTTGAAGAGGAGCAGCGCCTGGACGGCGTTGACATCGGAGCGACCGGCACGGTCGAACTCGTCCTTGATGACGTCGAGCAGACGGCGGTGCAGACGCTCGACGAGGTGGAGGGATTCCAGATAGAGGTTGCGGATCGCATCTTCCTGCGGATCGACGACCGGGGCCTGCTGCGGCTTCATCTTCGTGTTCATCGTTACTGCCTCACTGTTTTGTTTGGCGGTGTGGTTTGTTTTCCCGCCTTGAGTGAGAACCTAACGAATGCATCTAAAATTCTACTTAAACCGCAGCC
>NZ_CAMLFY010000251.1 GCF_946479415.1 uncultured Shinella sp.
CTGGCGCTGAACCCGGCCGGCACGCTGCCGGTCTATGTCGATGACAGCATGCGGGCGCTCTGCGGCGCCAGCATCATCTCGGAATATCTCGACGAGACGCACGGCGTTCTGAAGCGCGACCGCCGTCTTCTGGCCGAAGACCCCTTCCAGCGCGCCGAAATCCGCCGCCTGACGGAATGGTTCCTGCAGAAGATGGAGCAGGACGTGACGCGCCCGCTGGTGCGCGAGCGGATCTTCAAGCTGCAGATGACGGCAGATCAGGGCGGCGGCCCGCCGGATAGCAAGATCCTGCGCAATTCGCGCGCCAATATCCGCCAGCATATGAAGTATCTCTCCTGGCTTGCCGGCTCGCGTACCTATCTCGCCGGTGACCGGCTTTCCTATGCCGACCTTGCCGCGGCGGCCTGTCTTTCGGTGCTCGACTATATGGGCGAGATCAACTGGGCGGACGCGCCGCAGGCCAAGGACTGGTATCAGCGGCTGAAGTCGCGCCCGTCCTTCCGCCCGCTGCTGGCCGAGCGCGTGCGCGGTGTTACCCCCGTCTCGCACTACGCGGATCTCGACTTCTGAGGACGCGACCATGTCGGGCGACGAAAAGATCCGGCGCCGCCTGACCGATTTCATCAAGGCGGAGGCGGCCGACAAGGGCTTCGACCTCTGTCGCATCACCGGGCCTGACTCCATTCCGCAGGCCCCCGCCCGCCTCGCCGACTTCCTCGCCGCCGGCTATCACGGCACGATGGACTGGATGGCCGAGACGGAAGCGCGCCGCGCCGATCCGCGCGTGCTGTGGAGCGAGGTGCGCTCCATCGTCGTCTTCGCCATGAACTACGGGCCGGAGCACGACCCGCGGGCCGTGCTCGAAATGCCGGACCGGGCGGCGATCTCCGTCTATGCGCAGAACCGTGACTATCACGACATCATCAAGGGCCGGCTGAAGGAAGTGGCCACCCGCTTTGCCTCACGCGGCGGGGCGGATGTCAAAGTCTTCGTCGATACCGCGCCCGTCATGGAAAAGCCGCTCGCCGCCGCCGCGGGCCTCGGCTGGCAGGGCAAGCACACCAACCTCGTCAGCCGCACACACGGTTCCTGGCTCTTTCTCGGCAGCCTCTTCACCACCGCCGATCTCTATAAGGACGAGCCCGAGCGCGACCATTGCGGCTCCTGCCGTGCCTGCCTCGATGCCTGCCCGACCGACGCCTTCCCCGCGCCCTACAAGATCGATGCGCGCCGCTGCATCTCCTATCTGACCATCGAGCACAAGGGCACGATCGATCCCGCTATCCGTGAAAAGATCGGCAACCGCATCTATGGCTGCGACGACTGCCTGGCCGCCTGCCCGTGGAACAAGTTCGCCGCCAGCGCCTCCGAAATGAAGCTTGTTGCCCGCGACGATCTGAAGGCTCCTGCCCTCGCCGATCTCCTCACCCTCGATGATCCGGGCTTCCGCACGCATTTCTCCGGTTCGCCGGTCAAGCGCATCGGCCGCGACCGTTTCGTGCGCAACGTGCTGATCGCCGCCGGCAATTCCGGCGACCGCAGCCTGATCGCCCAATGCACCCATCTTGCCGACGATGCGTCCCCCGTGGTGCGTGGCATGGCCGCATGGGCGCTTTCCCGGCTGATGGACGCTTCCGAATTCGCGAAATTTGCGGCAGGAAGGAGCGACGACGCGGACGCGGATGTGCGCGCGGAATATAAGAGAGCGAGGGCCACCCCATGACGAAACACCTCCTGATCCTCGGCGCCGGTTTTTCCGGCAAGGCCATCGGCGAGGTTTTCAAGACAGGGGGCTTTACCGTTTCGGGCACCACGCGCTCCGTGGAGAAGGCCGAAAGCCTGCGCGCCCTCGGCATCGCGCCCATCGTCTTCGACGGCAGCACGATTTCCGCCGATCTCGCCGTTGATATGGCGCGCGCAACCCATGTCGTGCAGTCCATCGCACCGGGCAAGGACGGCGATCCGCTGTTTCGCGCCGGAAGCCCTGCCCTCACGTCCCTGATGCCGCGGCTCGAATGGGCCGGTTATCTCTCCACCGTCGGCGTCTACGGCGACCACAAGGGTGCCTGGGTGGATGAGGAAACGGCGCTGAACCCGGTCTCCGTCCGCTCGGTCGAACGCGTCGAGGCGGAGAAGCATTGGCTGGCCTTCGGTGCGGCCTCGGGCATCCCCGTCGCCGTGCTGCGCCTTGCCGGGATCTACGGGCCGGGCCGCAATGCGCTTCGCAACATGGAAGAGGGCAGCGCCCGCCGCCTCATCAAGAAGGACCAGGTGTTCAACCGTATCCGCGTCGAGGACATCGGCGGCTCGGCACTATTCCTCTCGGAGAACCGCCTCGCCGGTCTCTGGAACATTACCGACGACGAGCCCGGCCCGCCGCAGGACGTGGTGGCCGAAGCCGCCCGCCTGATGGACCTGCCGACACCGCCCGATATTCCCTTCGAAACGGCGGAACTTTCTCCCATGGCAAGGTCTTTCTACGGGGAGAACAAGCGTGTCTCGAACGCCAAGCTCAAGGCTGCCGGCTTCGAATTCCGCTTCCCGAACTACCGTCAATCGCTCGGCGAGCTCAAGGCTTCCGGGCGCTGGCGGAGCTAGTGGGAGAGGGCCGGCGGAGATGGCTTTTGCGATTTTGCACAACCATAAATTTATCTGCCCCATTTTTGCCGCCGAATTCCTGCGCAGAAACTGCTAATATTGAAAGTTTTTTCCGAAAATTTGCGGAAATGTCGCACGACCATTTCGCGCGACAAGTCGAATGAGTTTAGTGACTGATTCGTAAGATTCTTTTCGACC
>NZ_CAMLFY010000252.1 GCF_946479415.1 uncultured Shinella sp.
CGCATCTCGCGGCCGATCACATCGCCCTTGCCGCGCCGGACGGTGGTCGAGACGCCGAGCTCGTTGAGCAGATGGCCGAAGCTGTCGACGTCGGCGAGCCGCGGAAGATTGGTGAGGGTCAGCGGCTCCTCGCTGAGCAAGGCGCAGGGGAGCAATGTCAGGGCGGCGTTCTTGGCCCCCGATATTTGCAGGCGGCCCTTGAGGCGATTGCCGCCCCGGATAGTGATGCGATCCATTGCTTGCGTTTATCGTTTCGCGCCGCCGAAGCAATATGCGTGTGGGGAAAGTCGGGCGCGCGATCGGGCCAGCGGGGCGTGATCTTCCATATTGCGGAAAGCGGCCATAGGATCGGCTATGCTCAAAACACTGTTTCTTCCGGGTGCTGGTGGCAGCTCGTCGTTCTGGAAACCGCTGGCCGCACATGCGCAATTGGACGGCGTGTTTTTTGCGTGGCCAGGATTGGGCGTTGAACCGCCCGAGCCGGGCATAGGCAGTGTCAATGATTTGATCGCTTTAGTGGCGAGTGAGATAACAGAACCCGTGAACATCGTCGCTCAGTCCATGGGGGGCTTCATAGCGATCAAGCTGGCGCTGGCACTTCCTAAAATGGTTAAATGCCTTGTGCTTGCCGCGACTTCGGGTGGCGTGCCGGTCGCCGATCTAGGCGGGTCCGATTGGCGGTCGGATTATTTCGCCACTTTCCCGCAGGCCGCAAAATGGATTGCTGATCCTGTCGTCGATCTATCGGGCCAAATCTCATCCATTGAGGCGCCGACATTACTGCTGTGGGGCGACGCGGACCCGATCAGCCCCGTAATTGTCGGGCAGCGGCTATCGTCGCTCCTTCCAAACGTTCGTCTCTGCATCTTCCCGGGCGCGGATCACGATCTTGCTCAAACGCACGCCGAGGCTGTTGCGGCCGAGGTGAGGCGCCACCTGCTAGTGGCTTCATAGGCCCAGGCGGCTCAAAGCGGACCATCCGCATCCACCCCAAGCAGAAATCCGGCAGTTTAAGAACGCCCCGATCAGGCTTTCTCGAGCGTGCATTGGAGCGGATGCTGGTTCTGGCGGGCGAAGTCGACGACCTGGCTCACCTTGGTCTCGGCGACCTCATAGCTGAACACGCCGCATACGCCCACGCCCTTCTGGTGGACGTGCAGCATCACCCGTGTCGCGTCCTCTATGTTCATGCGGAAGAAGCGCTGCAGGCAGAGCACGACAAACTCCATCGGAGTATAGTCGTCGTTGAGCATCAGCACCTTATAGGGTGCCGGCTTCTTGGTGCGCGTCCGCGTCCGGGTGGCGAGGCCGAGGCCGGTGCCATTGTCATCGCCATCCTTGCGGGTGGCCATGCCGATCGGGGCAATCGAGGAAGGTAGTGGACTCATCTTCGGAGTGGGACTCGCACTGGTACGAAAATCGATGGGAGAGAATATGGCACCTGGAGCCGCTTCGGCAAGAGGCTGGGTGCGCCTCATCGGCCGAAAGTCGCAACAAAACAAGCGGCCGCCCCCTGGCGGGGACGGCCGGCTATTAATTCTCAGTGATGCCGCGAGGCGATCAGAGTGACGCGGTCTTGATCTTCTCGGCCGCGAGCGCGTAGCGGCTCGAGATCGGCTGGAAGACGTCACCGGCGAGCTTGAGCCAGGCTTCGCTGATCTTGGACGCCTCGGCGACCGCGCTGTCGAAGGACGACTTCGCATACTCGCTCTGGATCTGGAACAGCTCGGTCGGGGTCTTGACCGAGGCGAGGCTCTTCATCGTCGCCGAAGCTGTCTCGAAGCTCTTCTTGCCATAGTCGGCGAGTTCCTGGCCGAGCGCCTCGGCGCCCTTGGCAGCGGTCTTCGCCGAGGTGGCGAGAGCTTCCATATTGCCCTTGGTGAACTCGGTGAGCTCTTCGCCGGCCTTGGCGGTCTTTTCAAAGGCGGCCTTGGTACGATCGTTCAAATCAGCAATCATGTCTTTAACCTTTGCAGCAGCAGCCTGGGGCTGGGTTGGAACGGTGGTAGCGGCCATGATGGTCATTCCCTTCGTTTCCGGCTTTAACGCTGCCGGAGCGGTTTTTTCCGCCGGTGCCGTAACTTTGGCGACCGGCTGCGAAATGGGTTCAATCACCGGCGGAGCCGGCTGTATTTTCGGAGCAGCGGCCTTCACAGGTTCCGGCTCGACAATGGGCAATGGCTTCGGCTCGGCCGCCACCGGCGCGGGTCTGGTCACGATCGGCGCAGGCTTGGCGGTAACGGGCTCCATTCTGGCGACGGCCGGCTCGGGCTTCGCCGCGATGGGCTCGGGCTTTGCCGTTCCGACCTTGGGCTGAGCGAAGCGTTTGGACACAGCCTTTGCTGGCGCCGTCGACTTGCCCTTGACCGGAATCTTATCTGCCATCGATTCGATTTCCATTCTTGATGTTGCGACGCACAATACTGCTTTTTTGAGCAAACGCAAGATACATTGTGCAGTGCAGCATAACTCAACTAGTCGAGCAAGTTTGCTGGAAAAGCGCGGCATTCCCCATCCTCGCGCAACGATAAGCGTGCCGATCGGTTCCTGCATTCGAAAGATATTTTGCGCTTGCGGGGTAGATTCGGATCTAAGGCCGCCGCGGTATCGAAGGGCGCCTAGCGCGACCTGACATAGCGGCCGGGCGCGTCCTCGATGGCGGAGAGAGCACCCTGCCCCGGGATTCGGGCGCCTTCTGCCGCCACCGTCTCACCACCTAAGCTCTGGATCCAGGCGCGCCAGTCAGGCCACCAGCTTCCCT
>NZ_CAMLFY010000253.1 GCF_946479415.1 uncultured Shinella sp.
CCGCCGTCTTCCCGCATATCGAGATCGCGCGTCTTGAAGTGATCGATCTTCTGGTTGAGCGCCTGAACCCGGTGGCGCAGGCCGTGGATTTCGGCGGTGTTCTCTTCCACCATCGCGGCATTCTGCTGCGTGATGAGCTCGACCTGATGCACCGCCCGGTTCACCTCGTTGATGCCCTCATACTGCGCGGCAGCCGCCGCCTCGATCTTGCCGACGAGCGTATGGATCGACGAAATGTGGTCGTTGATGACCGAGAGCGCCTCGCCCGTTTCCGTGACGAGCGCAACACCGTTGCGAACCTGCGCGGAACTCTCCGAGATAAGACCCTTGATCTCGCGGGCCGCACCGGCGCAGCGCTGGGCGAGCTCGCGAACTTCCTGGGCAACGACGGCAAAGCCGCGGCCGGCCTCGCCGGCACGGGCGGCCTCGACACCGGCGTTGAGCGCCAGAAGGTTCGTCTGGAAGGCGATCTCGTCGATGACGCCGATGATCGTGCTGATCTTTTCCGAGGAGCGGTTGATCTCGCCCATGGCGGTGACGGCCTTGGCCACGACATCGCCGGAGCGCTGGGCATAGCTGTGCGTCTCGTCGACCGAAACCGCGGTCTTCTGAGCGCTTTCGGCCGTGGAACGAACGATGTCGGTCAGTTGGCGCAGTGCGCGGGAGCTTTCCTCGAGTGCCGCCGCCTGCTGTTCGGTGCGCCGCGCCAGATCGTCGGCGGAGGCGGCAAGGTTGCCGGTGCCGCCGTTGATTTCCACCGTCGCCGCACGCACGTCGGAGAGCGTGAGACGCAGCGCTTCGACGGCGTTGTTGTAGGTACGGGCCATGGCGACATATTCGGCGGCGAGCGCCTCCGTCATGCTTTCTTCGAGATTGCCGGCAGCGAGCTGGCCGAGCACGTCGGAGAGCGCGGTCAGCGCCTCGGTCTGCTCCGCCTCGATGCGGGCGCGCTCGCTGGTGCGGCGGGCCTGTTCCTCGGCCGTCAGCTGGCGCTGGGCTTCCGCCTCCTGTTCCAGCCGGACGTTTTCGCGGGCGGCATCGCGGAAGACGGCGACCGAGCGCACCATGTCGCCGATCTCGTCGCCGCGGTTGCGGCCGTCGATGCTGATGTCGAGATCGCCGCTGGCAAGGCGCGCCATGGATTCGGTGACGCGTTTCAGGGGGCCGCGCAGGGTTTCGACCAGCATCAGACCGCCGATGATGGCGAGCAGCGTGCCGGCGACCATGGCGATGATCGAGACGTTT
This sequence comes from uncultured Shinella sp., assembly GCF_946479415.1. The sequence continues at coordinate 1,246 of NZ_CAMLFY010000253.1, forward strand.
GCCGAACGCTGGCTGTCCTGCTTGCCGGCTTCCTGGGCACTCGAAACGAACTGCTCGAGCGTCTGGCTGGCATCGGCGACGGAGGCATAGGCGCTGACGCGCGCCGCCTGCCACTTCTCGCCGACGGAGATAAGGTCCTGCGTGCCCTTCTCGATGCTGACAAGCGAGGGTGCGAGCTTCTGCGAGAGATCGCGCAGCGCCGCATTCTTCCCGCCGAGCTTGGCAAGCTCGGCGGCACTGGCGGCGACGGCCTTCACGTCGGCCAGAACAGCGTCGCGGCTGGCCTGATCAAGCTTGCGGTGCAGCTCACTGATGTGCAGGCGGGTCTGATCGATGCCCTTGAACGTGTCTCCCATCAGCGTGATGAGCCTCTTGAGCAGGCCGATCTCGGAATTCATGCCGACGAACCGTTTGGCTGCGGTGTCGGAATTCTTGCCCGCCTCCTTCAGGAAGTCGGCATCGAACTTGGAAAGCTTGGTGAGCACGGGCACGAATTTCGTTTTCTTGCTCTCGGCATCGTCGGTGCCGGCAAGAATTTCCTGCACCGCGGCGATTTCGGCTTCGAACGGCTTGATCTTCTCGGCAGCCTTCGGCGAAGCAATCGCCTTGGATTCGGCAAGCTGCTTCAAGAGCTGCGGCAAATAGGTCTCCGCCGCCTTCACCTTGTCTTCGGGTTTCATTGCCAGTGCGACCGGCTTGCGGAATTTCCCGATGCGCTCGGCCAGACCCTGATAGGCGGCGGCATCGAAGAGCAGCGCCTTGGCGAAGGCTTCCTTCTCGCCCGATTCGCTCCTGATGACCGCGATCTGCTTTTCGGAGAAGTCACCGTCCTTGGCCATCGCGGCGAGCGCGCCTTCGAGATTGGCGGTAATCGCGTTGCGCTCCTGATCGATCGCCCAGAGCGTCTCGGTCTGGCTGCGCATCGTGCTGGCAAGAGCGACGACGGAGGCGATCTTGGCCTTTTCGCCGGCGTTCGGCAGCAGATCGTCGAGGTTGTGGATACCCTCTTCCTGTTCGTCGATCCGGGCGGAAAGCGCATCGCGCGTATCCTGGCCGGGCTTGTCGGCGAAATCCTGCAGACCCGTGCGCAGGTTCTGGAAATGCGAAAGGCTGTTGATCGTCTCGCGGGTGACCGTCATGTGACCGTTCAGCGTGCTCGCGGTGAAATAGCCGACAAGGCCGATGCCCGCGATGAGCGCAACGAGAGGAATGACGAACAGCAGCACCTTGGTGACGATGCGGCGCTGCTGGAGCAGGCGGTCTATGAAGGACATGGGTTCCCCGACGCTTTTTATGACGACCATGTCCCGTCGGGTGCTTTCAAAGCCGACACGACCGCTCTGGCTACCAGGGGGAGCGCGGCCGAAAACAGCTCAAGAGGCACGGCCGATCTTGCATCAGGCGGCCAGCCCTCACCCGTCGCATCATGCGAACGCATTGGGATAATGCGAAGATAGGGGGGGAAGCTTAATGAATGCCTTCGAGAA
>NZ_CAMLFY010000254.1 GCF_946479415.1 uncultured Shinella sp.
AAGTCGTTCTCGCCTATTCCGGCGGCCTCGACACCTCGATCATCCTGAAGTGGCTTCAGACCGAACTCAACGCCGAAGTCGTGACCTTCACGGCCGATCTCGGCCAGGGCGAAGAGCTCGAGCCGGCGCGCAAGAAGGCCGAGATGCTCGGCATCAAGGAGATCTTCATCGAGGACGTGCGCGAGGAATTCGTGCGCGATTTCGTCTTCCCGATGTTCCGTGCCAATGCGGTCTATGAGGGCGTCTACCTGCTCGGCACGTCGATTGCCCGCCCGCTCATTTCCAAACACCTGATCGAGATCGCCGCCAAGACCGGCGCCGACGCCATCGCGCATGGCGCGACCGGCAAGGGCAACGACCAGGTCCGCTTCGAGCTTTCGGCCTATGCGCTGAACCCCGACATCAAGATCATCGCCCCTTGGCGCGACTGGTCGTTCAAGAGCCGCACGCACCTGCTCGAATTCGCCGAAGAGCACCAGATCCCGGTCGCCAAGGACAAGAAGGGCGAAGCGCCGTTCTCCGTCGACGCCAACCTGCTGCACTCCTCCTCCGAGGGCAAGGTGCTGGAAGACCCGGCCGTCGAGGCCCCCGAATACGTGCATATGCGCACCATTTCGCCGGAAGCGGCCCCCGACAAGGCGACCATCATCAAGGTCGGCTTCGAGCGTGGTGATGCCGTCTCGATCAACGGCGTGCGCATGTCGCCGGCAACGCTGCTGGCCGCGCTCAACACTTACGGCCGCGACAACGGCATCGGCCGCCTCGACCTCGTGGAAAACCGCTTCGTCGGCATGAAGTCGCGCGGCGTCTACGAAACGCCCGGCGGCACGATCCTGCTCGCCGCGCACCGCGCCATCGAGAGCATCACGCTCGACCGCGGTGCCGCGCATCTCAAGGACGAGCTGATGCCGCGCTACGCCGAGCTGATCTATTACGGCTTCTGGTTCTCGCCGGAGCGCGAAATGCTGCAGGCGCTGATCGACAAGAGCCAGACGCATGTCGAGGGCGAAGTGACGCTCAAGCTCTACAAGGGCAATGTCATGGTCATCGGCCGTGAATCCGACAAGTCGCTCTATTCCGACAAGCTCGTCACCTTCGAGGACGACCAGGGCGCCTACGACCAGAAGGACGCCGCCGGCTTCATCAAGCTGAACGCACTGCGCCTGCGCACGCTCGCCGCCCGCAACAAGCGCGGCTGACCGCGTAGGCATCAATGACAAGGCCCGCTGCCGGCGACGGCAGCGGGCCTTTTTGTGGGGTGGTCCGTCTTGAAAAAGCAATGCAGCTCCCTCTGGATCTCCTCATCCTGACCTGATAGCCGCACTACCCAGAAAAAACCTCAGGCGTAGGCAAAGTCCGTTGTCTTGCTGACCAGCACGGCCTTCAGCTTTTCCAGCGCCCGGTTTTCGATCTGGCGCACGCGCTCCTTGGAAATTCCAAGCACCGTGCCAAGCTCCTCCAGCGTCGCGCCGTTTTCGGCAAGGCGGCGGGCGCGAATGATCTTCATTTCGCGTTCGTTGAGTTGCCCGAGAGCGGCGTGCAGCCAGTGGTGACGGCGTTCGCCGTCGATGCTGTCCTGCGCCTGTTCGTCGGGCAGCGGGGCATCGCTGGTCAGGAACTCCATGCGGCTCGAGCCCTCGCCGTCACCGGCGGAAACGGGCGCTTGCAGGGAGATGTCCGAGGAGGAGAGCCGGGCATCCATGGTGCGCACGTCGGCGGTGCTGACGCCAATCGCGGCGGCGATTTCCTGATGCATCGCCTCGCTGGTGAGATAGCTGTCGCCGCGGGCGAGGCGGGCGCGAAGCCTGCGGAGATTGAAGAAGAGGGCTTTCTGCGCCGAGCTGGTGCCGCCCCGGACGATCGACCAGTTGCGCAGCACATAATCCTGGATGGAGGCGCGGATCCACCAACTGGCATAGGTCGAGAAGCGGACCTGCCGCTCCGGCTCGAAGCGGGCGGCGGCTTCAAGCAGGCCGATATAGCCTTCCTGCACGAGGTCGCCGAGGGGAAGGCCGAAGTTGCGGAACTTGCCGGCCATCGAGACCACCAGTCGCATATGCGCCATGGCGATGCGGTTGCGGGCTTCCTGATCCTTGTTGTTCTTCCAGGCCTGCGCCAGCGCCTGTTCCTCGTCCCGTTCCAGATAGGGGGCGGACATGGCGAGCTTGATCATGCGGCGGTCTGCGGTCGTCGTAGCCATGGCGGTCTCTCCACGTAAGCCGAACCGGCTCAGGGAGGCCCATGCCCGCCCTGTCGCCCTTGAGTGGAGACGTTTGAAAGGGCCGATAGATCGCCCGAAACAGAATTCGGGAAACATCAAGCGGCAACACCGCCCAGCCGGCCGCCTTCAAGCGGTCTTCCACGGCGTCACAACGGGCGGGAGGCAAAAAAGTTCCAATAAAAAACCCGGCTGTCGCCAGCCGGGCTTTAAAAGTTTGGACAGCGCCCTAAATCAGGCCGCTTCGTCCTGGCTATCGTCTTCTTCGATGGCCTTGCCGCGCTTCGGACCCTTGGCGAGGTTCGTCTCGACGAGACGAACGGCTTCGGTTTCCGACATCTTGTTCACGGCGGCGATTTCGCGGGCCATGCGGTCGAGGGCGGCTTCATAGAGCTGACGCTCGGAATAGGACTGTTCCGGCTGGTTTTCGGCGCGGTAAAGGTCGCGGACCACTTCGGCGATCGAGATCAGGTCGCCGGAATTGATCTTGGCATCATATTCCTGCGC
>NZ_CAMLFY010000255.1 GCF_946479415.1 uncultured Shinella sp.
CCATCGCCTGGTCCTGCAGGTCGCACTCACCGCCCTGGTCGCAGATCGGGCAATCCAGCGGGTGGTTGATGAGCAGGAATTCCATGACGCCTTCGCGCGCCTTCTTGACCATCGGCGTGGTCGTGAAGACTTCGGGAGCCTCGCCGTTCGGGCCGGGGCGCAGGTCGCGCACGCCCATGGCGCAGGAGGCTGCCGGCTTCGGCGGGCCACCCTTCACCTCGACGAGGCACATGCGGCAGTTGCCGGCAACCGACAACCGCTCGTGGAAACAGAAGCGCGGAACTTCGGCGCCGGCCTCCTCACACGCCTGAAGCAGCGTGAAGTGATCCGGGACTTCGATTTCTTTTCCGTCGACTTTCAGCTTTGCCATATCTCAATTCCCGCTTTGACACGAAGACCGTGTCTCGCCAGCGCCTTTTCTCCAGCGTCCGTTCGGGCTCTCGCCCTTCCCGTTCGCCTTTGTTCCGTCTGCCGGATCCGGTGGGGCTCAGCCCCTGCCCTTCGCCAGCGTCTTTGCCTGCTCTACCCAGCCATCGCGGGCGATGCGCCCGCTGAACCCGAGTTCGGCTTCGATCCTTGCCACATCATCAGCCGTGAGGGCCGCGATGTCGGCGTAACGCTTGAAGCCCATGCCGTTAAGCACCTGCTCCAGCTTCGGCCCGATGCCTGAAATCACCTTCAGGTCATCGGTCTTGGCGGCCTTTGCCTTCGGCGCCTTGCGCACCGGCTTGGCTTCCACCGCCTTCGGCGTCGCGTTCGTCTTCCGCGCCACCTTTACCTTCTCATCGGCAACTGGCGCCTCCGCCTTTGCCACCGGCTCCTTCGGAACCACCCGCAGCTCCGGCTTCGCCTTGACGGGCGCAGCCTTCACTTCTTCGACCCCGGTCTTCGCAGCCTGTTCGGCCGCTTCGTCCATCGCCGCCTTCGCCTGCTCCGCCGCCGTCTGCATGACGCTCAGCATCATCCCGGCCATCTGGCCTGCAATGCTGAAACCGAGCGCGGTGGTCGCCGCAATCGCCGTCACCGGATTTGCCATCAGCGGGTGCCCAGACACATCCGGCATCTGCTTCAGCCACGGCGAGAACCCGAAGGGATCGGCGCCGGAGGCTTCGGCCGGCGGGACGTTGGTCGCATTCGCATCCTGTCCGGCCGGCTTCGTCATCGTCTTACTCCGCTGCTTCCAGCACCGCACCATGGTCCATGGCATTGGCGGTGTACTGGTCGATACGCGCCTCGATTTCGGGGCGGAAGTTGCGGATCAGGCCCTGGATCGGCCATGCGGCGGCATCGCCGAGAGCGCAGATCGTGTGTCCTTCGATCTGCTTGGTGACGTCGAACAGCATGTCGATTTCACGCTTCTGGGCATTGCCGGTGACCATGCGCTGCATGACGCGCATCATCCAGCCGGTGCCTTCGCGGCACGGCGTGCACTGGCCGCAGCTCTCGTGCTTGAAGAAGGCCGAGATGCGCCAGATCGCCTTGATGATGTCGGTGGAGCGATCCATGATGATCATGCCGCCGGTGCCGAACGACGACTTCACGTCGCGGAGGCCGTCGAAATCGAGCGTGACGTTCATCATGTCCTCGGCCTTGACGACCGGGCAGGATGCGCCGCCGGGAATGACGGCGAGCAGGTTGTCCCAGCCGCCGCGAATGCCGCCGCCGTGCTTCTCGACCATCTCCTTGAAGGAGATGCCCATGCTTTCCTCGACGGTGCAGGGCGTGTTGACGTGGCCCGACATCATGAACAGCTTGGTGCCGACATTGTTCGGACGGCCGAACGAAGAGAACCAGCCGGCGCCGCGACGCAGGATCGTCGGGGTCACGGCGATGGATTCGACGTTGTTGACGGTCGTCGGGCAACCATAGAGGCCCATATTCGCCGGGAACGGCGGCTTCAGGCGCGGCTGGCCCTTCTTGCCCTCGAGGCTTTCGAGCAGCGCGGTCTCTTCGCCGCAAATGTAGGCGCCGGCGCCGTGATGGACATAGATGTCGATGTCGTAGCCGAGCTTGTTGTTCTTGCCGAGCAGGCCGGCGTCATAGCACTCGTCGATCGCCGCCTGCAGCGCCTCACGCTCGCGGATGAACTCGCCGCGCACGTAGATATAGGCCGCGTTCGCGCCCATGGCGAAGGAAGCCACGACGCAGCCTTCGATCAGCGTGTGCGGATCGTGGCGCAGGATATCGCGGTCCTTGCAGGTGCCGGGCTCGGATTCGTCGGCATTGACGACGAGATAGTGCGGACGGCCGTCGCTCTCCTTCGGCATGAAGGACCACTTGAGGCCGGTCGGGAAGCCGGCGCCGCCGCGGCCGCGCAGGCCCGAAGCCTTGACCTCGTTGATGATCCAGTCGCGGCCCTTTTCGAGCAGCTGCTTGGTGCCGTCCCAATGGCCGCGGGCCATGGCGCCCTTCAGCGACTTGTCCTTGGTGCCGTAGATATTGGTGAAGATGCGATCCTGATCTTTAAGCATGGTTCACCTCTTTACCGCGGCTTCTTGCCGAAAACGCGGATGTATTCCGCTTCACCGCCCTTGGCGAGCGCCTTGGCCTGCTTGACCCAGTCGTCGC
>NZ_CAMLFY010000256.1 GCF_946479415.1 uncultured Shinella sp.
CGGGTCAGGATTCGATCCGCGGCACCTTCTCGCAGCGCCATTCGGCCTTTGTCGATCAGCGCACGGAAAACCGCTACTTCCCGTTCAACCACATCCGCGACGGTCAGGCCCTCTATGAAGGCATCGATTCGGCGCTTTCGGAAGAAGCCGTGCTCGGTTACGAATACGGCTACTCGCTGGCCGATCCGAACACGCTCACCCTGTGGGAAGGCCAGTTCGGCGACTTCGTCAACGGCGCCCAGGTCATCATCGACCAGTTCATCTCGTCGGGTGAGCGCAAGTGGCTGCGCATGTCGGGTCTCGTCATGCTGCTGCCGCACGGTTACGAAGGCCAGGGACCGGAACACTCCTCCGCCCGCCTGGAGCGCTTCCTGCAAATGTGCGCCGAAGACAATATGCAGGTCGCCAACTGCACCACGCCGTCGAACTATTTCCATATCCTGCGCCGTCAGATCCACCGGCCGTTCCGCAAGCCGCTGATCCTGATGACGCCGAAGTCGCTGCTGCGTCACAAGAAGGCCGTTTCCAGCCTGTCGGAAATCGCCGAGGGTTCGTCGTTCCACCGCGTGCTGCACGATGACGCCGAGCGCCGTCCCGAGGTCTCCGGCATCAAGATTGCGTCGGATGACAAGATCCGCCGCGTCGTGCTGTGCTCCGGCAAGGTCTATTACGACCTGCTCGAAGACCGCGAAAAGAAGCAGATCAAGGACGTTTATCTGATGCGCCTTGAGCAGTTCTATCCGTGGCCGATGAAGTCGCTGATGACCGAGCTGGCGCGCTTCAAGAATGCCGAGCTGGTCTGGTGCCAGGAAGAACCGAAGAACATGGGCGGCTGGACGTTTGTCGAGCCGTGGCTTGAACTGACGCTCGCCCGCCTCTCCATCAAGGCCAAGCGCGCCCGTTATGTCGGCCGTCCGGCCTCGGCCTCGACCGCCGCCGGCACGATGAGCCGCCACCTCAAAGAACTCGAAACCTTTCTGAATGAAGCTTTCGCCTAAACATTCGCCCAGACAGTTGCTTAGCGCAAAAAATCAAAATTGGAGCCTTTATCATGGCTGACATCCTCGTTCCCGTCCTGGGAGAATCCGTAACCGAAGCCACCATCGCCAAGTGGACCAAGAAGTCCGGCGAAACCGTCAAGAAGGACGAAGTCCTCGTCGAACTGGAAACCGACAAGGTTTCGCTCGAAGTCGCCTCGCCGTCGGATGGCGTTCTGCAAATTCTCGTCGGCGAAGGCGAAACCGTCACGCCGGGCATCGTGCTCGGTACCGTTGGTGGCGCTGGCGCTTCTGCCGCCGCACCGAAAGCCGCGGCGGCCCCGGCGCCTGCTGCCGCAGCACCGGTGCCCGCGGCTGCACCGGCCGCCGCATCTGCTTCTGGCGGCCTGATCGAAGTCAAGACCCCGGTCATGGGTGAATCGGTCGCCGAGGGCACGCTGTCGACCTGGCTCAAGAAGAAGGGCGACAGCGTCAAGAAGGACGAAGTCCTTGTTGAGATCGAAACCGACAAGGTGGCCCTCGAAGTCGCTGCGCCGGCTGACGGCACGCTCGCCGATATCGTGGCCGCCGATGGCGCGACTGTAACGCCCGGTCAGGTCATCGCCCGCATCTCGACCGATGGGTCGGTTTCGGCTTCGGCCCCCGCGGCTGCTCCGGTAGCTGCACCTGTCGCCGCTGCCGCTTCGCCAACATCTTCAGAGGGCAAGCCGCTGTCGCCTTCGGTTCAGCGCATTGTCAGCGAAACCGGCCTTGATCCGAACAAGGTTGATGGCACCGGCAAGGATGGCCGCATCACCAAGGGCGACGCCCTGGCGGCGCTCTCGTCTCCGGCCCCGGCGGCTTCGGCCCCGGTGGCTGTCGCCGCTGCGCCGGCCGCCCCGCGCCCTACGGCGCCCCGCGAAGATCGCGTGAAGATGACGCGCCTGCGCCAGACGATCGCCCGCCGCCTCAAGGAATCGCAATCGACCGCCGCTCAACTGACGACCTTCAACGAGGTCGATATGACGACGGTCATGGCCCTGCGCAATACCTACAAAGACGTCTTTGAGAAGCGCCATGGGGTGAAGCTGGGCTTCATGTCGTTCTTCGCCAAGGCGGTTGTCGCGGCGTTGAAGGACATCCCGGCGGTCAATGCCGAGATCGACGGCACCGACATCATCTACAAGAACCATTACGACCTCGGCATCGCTGTCGGCACCGAAAAGGGCCTGGTCGTTCCGGTCCTGCGTGATGTCGATACCCTGTCGCTCGCCGGCATTGAAAAGGGCATCGCCGCCCTTGGCAAGCAGGCCCGCGACGGCACCCTGACGATCGATCAGTTGCAGGGCGGCACCTTCACCATCACCAATGGCGGCATCTATGGGTCGCTGATGTCGACCCCGATCCTCAACATGCCGCAATCCGGCATTCTGGGCATGCACAACATCGTGCAGCGTCCGATGGTGGTGAACGGCCAGATCGTTGCCCGTCCGATGATGTATCTGGCGCTGTCCTATGACCACCGCATCGTCGACGGCAAGGAAGCGGTCACCTTCCTGGTCAAGATCAAGGAAGGCCTGGAAGACCCGC